>CAYZVX010000065.1:0-5041 GCA_964482055.1 uncultured Acidiferrobacteraceae bacterium | reverse complement strand
GACCGCTGTTCGAAGCCAGCCTCGACTTGACCGCCGCGGGCGAGCTGAGCGCCACGCTGCATCGGGCCGGTGCGCCGGCCCCACCGGTCCTGCGCGCCACGGCGATGCTGACGCCGCGCGACGACCGCACGCTGCGGGTCCGGGCCTCGCTCGATGCCCACCTCAAGCCGCTGGTCGCGCTGCTTTCGCCGTGGCTGGCCCTGCCGCCACTCGGGAAAGTGAGTGGCCGCCTGCAAGCGCGCTGCAGCGCTGAGCTGCCGGCGCTGCTTCCGGCGCCGGACACGGGCGCGGTGCAACTGCCAAGGGCCAACGGCACCTTGTCGCTGGACCTGTCGGCCGTGCAGCTCGGAAAGCTGCTGTCCGACGGCAGCCTGCACTTGGATGCAACGCTGGCATCGGGTGACGGCTTGATCCGCTGGCGCATTGCAGACAGCCTGCGCATTGCGGGGCGCATCGATCCAGCCATCCTCGCCGTGACCAGCGGCACACTCGATGAGCGCGTCGCGCGCAACCGGGAGCCCGCGGTTCTGCGCGCGCCGCGTGCGATTTCCGGTGTGCTCGACATCGCGCCAGCGCAGACCCGACTGACCATCGCGCCGGCGGCCGAGCTGGTGCTGGAAAACCTGTGGGCGCCCGAGGCGCACATCGCGGAGCTGCGAGCCATGTTGACCGAGGCCGCGCGCATCACCTATGACTCGAAACGCGGCCGCCTGGGCACAGCCGGCGCGGCGCTGTCGCTAACAGCGCCCGCGATCGAGCCGATGTTCGCGTCGATCGGAACAGTCGAGAACCTCGCGGTTTTCGCGCGAATTGCGCCCGGAGCATTCGCCCCATTGCCGCCGATCACCATCGAGGAGGCGAGCGTCACGCTGCTCGGCGGGCGCCTGCGGGCACGCGGCGTCGACTACGACGTCAAGCGTGAAACCAATCAGTTGGCAATTGAGCTCGAGAATTTTGATCTGGGACGCATCGTTGCCCTGGAGCGCCAATTCGGGATCGAGGCGAGCGGCGCGCTCGACGGACGCTTGCCTTTATCCTTGAGCCCCCGGGGCGTCACGATCGCAGGCGGACAGCTGCGCGCCCGCCCGCCCGGCGGCGTGGTGCGCTACACCCCGAACGAGGCCGCGCGGGCCATGGCCGCGTCCAACCCGAGCGTGAAGCTCGTGCAGGACGCGCTCAGCAACTATCACTACACCGAGCTCGAGGCGGACGTCGACTACGCGGAGACTGGCGATCTGACGTTACGCGTGGCGATGGCCGGTCAAAACCCGGACTGGAACGCCGGGCAGCCGATCAATCTCAACGTCAACCTGACCGACAACATCCCGATGCTGCTGCGCAGCCTGCGGCTCGCCGATGACATTAGTGAACAGGTCGAGGAACGCGTCCTGGAACGCTCCAGACGCAGCCACTGAGGCCCGCGCCTCGGCACGTGCGCGATTCAATGTTATCCTCGAGAAGCGAGACAAGGGGAGTGTCCGACCGATGACGATGAGCTTGGTGGTTCGAGCGCTGGTCTTGGCGGCGGGGGCTTACCTGCTCGGCGCCTGTACGCCAACGGTGAAAGTGGAGGTTCCGAAGGAGCCGATCACCATCAACCTCAACGTGAAAATCGAGCACGAGATTCGCGTGAAGGTTGAGAAGGAGCTTGAGGAGCTGTTCACGAAGGAAAGCGGGCTGTTCTAGCGACAGGAGCATCCATCATGGCAAAAGCATCATCGACTCTTCGGGCGCGCCGCGCCGTGCTGTTGCTCATCGGCCTGTTGACGGTCGCGAGCTGGGCGGGGACGGCCTGGTCGGTCACGCTGGAACAGGCCAAGGCCCAGGGGCTGGTGGGCGAGCAGCCCAACGGCTACCTTGGGCTGGTGGCGGCCAACGCCTCGGCCGAGGTGCAGGCGCTGGTGGCCGACATCAACAAGAAACGCAAGGCCGAGTACCAGGCCATCGCCCAGCGCAACAACACGAGCCTCGAGGCCGTCGAGGCCCTGGCCGGCAAGAAGGCCATTGAGCGCACGCCTGCCGGCCAGTACGTCCGGCTCCCCTCCGGACCGTGGGTGAAGAAATAGGTCGCGTGGGAGCGCCTGGGCGCGGTCACATGGCGGCGCGCGCCTGGCGCAGGATGCGCATGACCTCCACGATCACCTTGTGGTGGTGCTTGCGGATGCGGGCGTGCGCGCCGGCCGCGCGCTCGTGCTGCGCGGCCACGCGCCGATGGGTCAGCGCAAGCGCTCTGTCGGTCTCGTTGGCGCCGGCCTTGATCTCCGTGCTCAGCACCAGCTCGTGGGCCTGAATGCGCTGGCGGCTCTGCCAGATGGCGTCGGCGTGCACGTCGAGCGCATCCAGGTAGTCGCGCAGCATTTCCTCGATCTCGAACAGGTCGCTGAGCGCCACGCGCAGCTCCTTCTTCCAGGTATCGAGGTCCTCGAGCCAGGCGGAGTGGTCGCGCTGCCACTTGCGGTGCTCTTCGTGCATCTTCTGCTGGATCGTCTTGCTCATCGCCATCCTCCCGTCCTGGCGGCCCCTTTCTTGGCGGGGACCTGCTCAACCGGTGGAATATACGGCCGCGGGCGGCGCCGCGAATTGACTTAGCGCAATTTTTCTTGCTGCCCGAAACGGCCGCGACCCGGGGTCGCGCGGCAAATGGCAGGAAGCGATCAGGGGGGTTTCCTAGGGACCCGCGACGGCGGCGCAGGCGCGAACCGCGCGCGGCTCCTGCGCGATCGCGTCGAAATCGCCGGCCAACTCGGCCAGCCGCTCGGTCAAGTGCATGCGCTGGTGTGCCACGAGGGCGGCCTGCACCTCAAGGATCAGCTGCTTGGTCAGCCGCAGGTTGTGCTCCCACTGGCGCTGATACGCCGGCGTGCGCGTGCGCTCGAAATCCACGAAAAGCGCGCGCACCTCCTGCTCCAGGCGTGCCCGGTCGTGGCGGTCTTGCAGCGCCGCGAGCAGCCGTGCCTGCCAGGCGCGGCGCACCGTGAGCCGCTCCTCGCCAATCAGGGCGATGTCCTCGCTCCAGCGCGTGACGGCGCGCTCCTGTTCGCTCGTGAGCGAGCCGATCCAGCGCTCCAGGTTCTTCACCATGGCGCGGGCGTACGCCCGGCGCCGCTGCGGTGCCGCTGGCTTCACCCACTCGGCGGCGTACTCCTGATTCTTGAGCTCGAAGCGCGCGGCAAGCTCACGGACCTGCCAGTCGGTGAGCGTGGCAAACAGGCGCGTGGCGCCCGGGACCAGTGCGCCGGTCAGCTGCTTCCAGTACGAAAGGAGCTCCGCCGCGTAGCGGTCGAGCTCCGGCGCGCTGAGGTTGCCGTGCAGGCCCCGGTCCACACGCCGCAACCACGCGGCGTACTGCGGCAGCTGCGTGCGCCGGTGCCAGCAGAGCTGCTCCTGTAGGTGCGCCTGCACGAAGGCGTACTGCTCGCCGGTGAGCTCGACGTAATCATCGATGTACCAGGCGACGACCCGGTCGAGGCGATCGTAGGCGAACTCAATCGAGCAGGCCGCGAGCAACAGCGCGCTGACGGCCAGGGCCAGGTTGCGCTTCACGGCTTGGCGAGCAACGGCTGCAACGCCGGCCAGACGTTATCGAGGATGCGCGTCTGCGCCACCGGCGCCGGGTGCAGGCGATCGTCCTGCATGAGGGTGAGATCGAGGTCGATGCCTGCGAGAAGCGACGGCACCAGCGCCACCTGCTCGCGGCGCGCGAGGTCGCGATACAGGCGCTGGAACTGTTCGGCGTAGGCCGCGCCGTAATTGGGCGGCAGGCGCACGCCGGCAAGAAGCACGCGCGCGCCGGCCGCGCGCGAGGCCTCGATCATCGCCTTGAGGTTGCGGCTTATCTGCGCCGCCGGCAGGCCGCGCAGCCCGTCGTTGCCGCCGAGCGCGATGAGAACGATCGCCGGGCGGTGTTGTCTCAGCAAGGCCGGCAGGCGCGCGGCGCCGCCGCTCGCGGTCTCACCGCTCACGCTCGCGTTGACCACATGGTAGCCATGCCTTTGCGCATCGAGGCGTTCTTGCAGCAACGCCACCCAGCCCTGCGCGGCATCCATCCCGTATGCCGCCGACAGGCTGTCGCCCAGAACCAGCAGCACTGGTTTGTCGGCGAGCGCGGCCCCGCTCCATAATGCGATTGCCAACCACAGGAACAGTCTGCGCATGAGCTTTTCGTCCCGCCCGCCTGTCATCGAGGCCGAGCACCTGAGCAAACGCGTCGCCAGTCCCGAAGGCGAGCTTACGATCCTGGATGATATCAGTTTCGCGGTTGCGCCCGCCGAGGCGGTAGCAATCGTAGGCGTGTCGGGCTCCGGCAAGTCGACACTGCTTGGATTGCTCGCCGGGCTCGATGTTCCGACCAGCGGGCGTGTACGGCTCGACGGCGCGGATCTCGGCATGCTGGACGAGGACGGGCGCGCGGCGCGGCGCGCGCGCAGTGTCGGCTTCGTGTTCCAGTCGTTTCAACTGCTGAGCGGCCTCACCGCGCTCGAAAACGTGATGCTGCCGCTCGAGCTTGCCGGCGATCCGCTCGCGCGCGCGCAGGCCGCCGAGATCCTCGGCCGCGTGGGCCTGGGCGAGCGCCTCGGGCACTACCCGAGCCAGCTCTCGGGCGGTGAGCAGCAGCGTTGCGCGATCGCGCGCGCCTTCGCCGCGCGCCCCAAGATCCTGTTCGCCGACGAGCCCACCGGCAATCTCGATCAGCACACCGGCGCCCGCATCACCGAGTTGCTGTTCGCGCTCAACCGTGAGCAGGGCACCACCCTGGTGCTCGTCACCCACGACGACACCGTGGCGGCGCACTGCCACCGCGTGCTGAGGCTCGAGGCCGGGCGTCTGGTCGGCACGTCCCACGGTAAGACCGAGGTGCGCCGCGCATGAGGGCGGGGGCGCTGCTGCGCTTTGCGGCGCGCCAGCTGGTGCGCGACTGGCGCGCCGGGGAGCTGCGCATCCTGGCCGCGGCGCTGCTGATCGCGGTCGGCGCCATCACGGCGGTCGGGTTTTTCACCGATCGCGTGCGCCTCGGCATGGTGGCGCAAGCCGGCGAGCTGCT
>CAYZVX010000064.1:0-17313 GCA_964482055.1 uncultured Acidiferrobacteraceae bacterium | reverse complement strand
CTCGCGGAGCTGGTGAACAGTGAACAGTGAACAGTGAACAGTGAACAGTGAACAGCACAGATTGCTGCTCACCGTTCACTGATTACAGGAAAACGCTATGGACAGAGCGCAACGCCTTGAACCCGTAACCCGCGTGGCCGAAGCACGTGAGCGGGATGCCGCGCGCGCGCTCGGCGAGTATCGCAAAGTCCTCGATGCGCTCGAGGCGCGCCTCGCCGAGCTCAAGTCCTATCGCGACGAGTACGTGCAGCGCCTGAGCACGGCGGCGGCGGGCGGCATGGACGCCGTGAAGCTCGTCGAATACCGCGGCTTTATCGCCCGTCTGAATGAAGCGATCGACTACCAAGAGGCCAAGGTCACGGACGCACGCACCGAATTCGAACGCCGGCGCCGGCGTTGGAACGCTACGCGCACGCGGGTGGCGGCACTGGACAAGGTGGTGGAACGCTACCGGGAGGAGGAACGGCGCGATGTCGAGCGGCGCGAACAGAGCGAGGCAGACGGACGCGCCCAGCATGTGCCGGGGCCCGGGACGGACTAAAGGTCCGGTGCGCCGAGGCCGATACGATTGAGGCTTTGATGATACCTATTATAGGAGTCGCCGGACGCGCCATGGCGACCTGGCGAGCCGCGACGGAGTCCGTGGACCATGACACAGGAAACCCAGCTCGGGATCGACTGGATCAACGATCTTTACCGGATCGGCCGGGCCGTCGCCAGCGCCGAGGACCGCGCCGCCTCCCACCAGGCGATTCTCGAGCACCTGGTGCGGGGTTTCACGGCGGCCAGCGGTTGCCTGGCACTCACCGAGCCGGACGGCCGCAGTCTGCGCATCGTCGCCGGGCTCAAGCTGCCGCCGGGAGTGGTCGGCAGCCTCGTGGACTTCGGGGACCGCATCCTCGGCTGGGTGGCGGCGCATGCCGAGCCGGTCCTGCTCGACGGCGACGTCTCGAAGGACACGCGCTTCCGCAATCTCACCGCACGTAGCAGCAGCGGTATCCCGATGGTGGCGCTGTGCCTGCCGCTGCGGGTCGAAGGCCGGGTGGTCGGCGTCATGAGCCTCAACCGCGAGCAG
Organism: uncultured Acidiferrobacteraceae bacterium; assembly: GCA_964482055.1. Classification (GTDB taxonomy): domain Bacteria; phylum Pseudomonadota; class Gammaproteobacteria; order Acidiferrobacterales; family Sulfurifustaceae. The sequence goes on along the minus strand of CAYZVX010000064.1, from coordinate 16,238 downwards.
GGGGCCAGACCGTTCCAGGCGAGCGACCTCGAGCACGCCACGCGCATCGCCGACCTGGTGGCGATCGTGGTCGAGAACGCGGCGCTGCACGCCGAGGAGCGCCGTCGCATTGCCGAGTTGTCCGAGCTCAACCAGAAGCTCGAACAGGCCCAGGGCCAGTTGCTCCAGTCCGAGAAGATGGCTTCCATCGGCCAGCTCGCGGCCGGCGTGGCGCACGAGATCAACAACCCGGTGGGCTACATCGCCTCCAACCTCAACACGCTCAAGGGCTATGTCGACAGCCTCCTCGAAATGATCGATCAGTACAGCGCAAGCGAGGCAAGCCTGGCGCGGGGCGACGAGGCCCTTAAGCGGATCCGCGCCATAAAGGAACGCATCGACTTCGATTTCGTGCGTGGCGACATCCGCAGCCTGGTCGAGGAATCGCTCGAAGGGGTCGGGCGGGTGCGCAAGATCGTGCAGGACCTGAAGGAGTTCTCGCACGTGGACCGCGCCGAATGGCAGCTCGCCGACCTGCACGCCGGGCTCGACAGCACGCTCAACATCGTGTGGAACGAGCTCAAGTACAAGGCCGAGATCGTCAAGCAGTACGGCGTCCTGCCGGCCGTCGAGTGCATTCCGTCGCAATTGAACCAGGTGTTCATGAACCTGCTGGTCAACGCCGCCCAGGCGATCGAGGAGCGCGGCACCATCACCATCGAGACCGGCCCCGACGGTGACGGCGTGTTCGTCACGATCCGCGACACCGGCAAGGGCATGACGGACGAGGTGCAGAAGCGCATCTTCGAGCCGTTCTTCACCACCAAGCCGGTCGGCCAGGGCACCGGGCTCGGGCTGTCGCTGGCCTATGGGATCGTGCAGCACCACCACGGCCGCATCCGTGTGGAAAGCCGCCCAGGCCAGGGCGCGGCCTTCACGGTATGGGTACCGGTCCGGCAGCCGCCAGACGACACGGGAGCGGCGCGCGGTCAAAGCAACGAACCGCTGCGGAGCGTGGGCGCATGAGCAACGCCCGCGCATCCCACCGCGAAGCCGCCGCGCCGCCGGCCACGCTGTTGTTCGTGGACGACGAGCCCAACATCCTGTCGGCGCTTCAACGGTTGTTCCGGCCGCTCGGCTACCGCCTCCTCACCGCGTCCGGTGGCGCGCAGGGACTCGAGATCCTGGCCCGCGAGAAGGTGGACCTCATCATCTCCGACATGCGCATGCCGGAGATGGACGGCGCGGCCTTCCTCGAACAGGCGGCGGCGCGCTGGCCGCACGTGGTGCGCATCCTGCTCACCGGCTACGCCGACCTCGGTTCCGCGGTGGCGGCGGTGAACAAGGGCAACATCTACCGCTACCTCTCGAAGCCCTGGGAGGACAACGACATCAAGATCACCGTCGCCCAGGCGCTGGAGAAACAGCGGCTCGAGCTCACCGTGCACCGCCAGAACGAAGAGCTCAAGGCGCTCAACGCCAGCCTCGAGGAGAAGGTGCGCGCCCGCACCGAGGAGCTGCGCCAGGTGCTTGGCCAGTTGCAGGTGACGCACGACGAGCTGAAGAGGACCTTTGTCACCTCGGTGGGGGTGTTCGCCCGGCTCATCGAGCTGCGCGAAGGCGCCCTGTCCGGCCACGCGCGGCAGGTGGCGGAGCACGCGCGTGAGCTCGCCCGCCGGGCGGGCATGGAGGACGCCGGATGTCAGCAGGTGCTGTATGCCGGATTGCTGCACGACATCGGCAAGATCGGGCTGCCCGATGCGCTGCTGACCAGACCCTATGCCGCACTGAGCAGCGAGGAGCGTGCCCAGGTGATGCGCCATCCGGTGGTCGGCCAGGCGGCGCTCCTGGCGCTCGAACCGCTGCACGAGGCGGGGCTCTACATCCGCCACCACCACGAACGCTACGACGGTCGGGGCTATCCGGATCGTCTTGAAGCCGACCGGATTCCGCTCGGCGCGCGCATCCTGGCGGTGGTCAACGACTACGACGCCCTGCAACGCGGAACGCTGGTCAGCGGCAACCTGTCGCCGGCCGAGGCGCGCGCCTTCCTCGAGCGGAATCGTGGCGACCGTTACGACCCGGCGATCGTGGACGTTTTCCTGGCGATGCTGGACGAGCAGCGGGCGAGCGCGCCGTCCGTGGCGTCGGAGTTGCGGTTGCCGTCCGACAGCCTCAAGCCGGGCATGGTGCTGTCCCGCGATCTGATGAGCGCCAGGGGTATGCTGCTGCTGCCCAAGGGGCGCGAGCTCAGTATTGCGCTGATCGACAAGATTCGCAGTTTCGAACGCGACGAAGACCGGAGGTTCACGATCCATGTCAAGAACCAGTAACGCACCCGCCGAGCGTCTGCTGTTCGTCGACGACGAGCCCAACATCCTGAGCGCGCTCAAGCGCGTGTTCGCGTCCGAACCCTACGAGGTTGAGACCTTCACCGATCCCACCGAGGCGCTGGCGCGCGCCAAGCGTGTCGAGTTCGATTTGGTGCTGTCCGACTACCGCATGCCGGAGGTCGACGGCGTGAGTTTCCTCACGATCTTCCGCATCCTGCAGCCGGACTGCGCGCGCCTGGTCCTGAGCGGCTACACCGACATCGACGCGCTGCTCGGGTCGATCAACGATGCCTGGATCTTCCGGTTCATCTGCAAGCCCTGGCACGACGGCGAGCTGCGCGCCACGGTGGCCCAGGCGCTCGCGCACCGGGCCGTGTTGCTCGACAACCGGCGGCTCGCCGACCGGGTGCGCGCCCAGCAGGATCTGCTCCACCGCCAGCAGCGCGAGCTGGATCGCCTGGAGCGCGAGAACCCGGGGATCACCCGGGTGCGGCGCGGCAACGACGGCTCGATCCTGCTCGGGGACGGAGACGACAACCCGGGGAGTGCCGCATGAAGAAGGGAAAAGGGGTGTAGGTCGGCCTTCAGGCCGACAGGAAGCGGCGAAGTCGCCCTGAAGGACGACCCACAGGAGACGAGGTGCGGACGATTGCGGGAGAACATGGAATACGACACGGCCAGGAACAAGCTCACCGTCAAGCTGGTTTATTACGGCCCGGCGCTGAGCGGCAAGACCACCAATCTGATGCGTCTGCACGACCTGCTGGCGCCGGACCAGCGCGGCGAGATCATGACGCTCGAGACCAAGAACGACCGCACGCTGTTCTTTGATCTGTTGCCGGTTGGATTCACCGCGCCGTCCGGGCTGCTGGTGAAATTCAAGCTGTTCACCGTGCCCGGGCAGGTAGCGCACGACGGCACGCGCAAGGCGGTGCTGTCGCGCGCCGACGGCGTGGTGTTTGTGGCTGACTCGCAGCGCACGCAGGCGATCAACAACGGCGAATCGTTCCAGAACCTGGCCGACAACGCGCAGCGCGTCGGCCTCGACTTCGAGCGCCTGCCGCTCGTGGTGCAGTTCAACAAGCGCGACCTGCCGGACATCCTGAGCGAAGACGAGGTGCGCGGCCGCTGGCAGCAGGCCCCGTGGCCGCTCACGTTCAGTTGCGCGCTCACCGGCGAGGGTGTGCTCGATACCTTCCGCTGCCTGCTCGGCCAGGTCTATCCGCGCCTCGACGAGCAGGCAGCGCTGGCCACCGGCCACGGGGTGGACGAACGGATGTTCGTGCAGGCCGCAAGCGCTGATACCGCGCCGGCGACGTCCTGATGAGGAGAGGCGCCATGCCCGAGGTCCAGACCCAGCTCTATTTCGACCAGGACATCACGCTCTCCGAGCTGCTCAAGGTGGCGGATCGCGAGCGGCTCACGCGTATTCTCGGCGCACTGCTCGGGCCGAGCTGGCAGCTGCTGGACGAAGGCGGCCAGGTGCTCCTGGGCACCGCCGATCGGCTGCCGGTAAATGCCGAGCGCGCGCCGTTCCGGCTGGAGCTCGAGCCGATCGGTTTTCTCGAGACCGCACCGACGCCACACCTGGATGCCGCCATCGCGTTCATGGAGACCCTGGCCCGCGCCGCGGCCCGCTACCTCATGGCCGCTGCCATGCAGATGGAATCGGTGCAGCAGGACTACGCCGCGTTGCAGGAGAAGAACGCGCAGCTTCAGGCCTCCGAGGAGCGCTACCGCGAGCTGGCGGCGAGCCTCGAGGTGCGCGTCGCCGAACAGGTGCGGACCATTGAGGCGACCGAGCGACAACTGTATCAGGCGGAGAAGCTTGCCTCGGTCGGTCAGCTCGCGGCCGGCGTGGCGCACGAGATCAACAACCCCCTCGGCTTCATCCGCAGCAACCTGAACACCGCCGCCGATTATCTCCGGCGGATCACTCGCTTCGGTGCGCTTGTCCGGTCCGGGCAGGACGGGAAGGTTCTGGCCGCGGCTTGGCAGCACGAGCAACTGGACGCGGTGCTCGAGGACTTCCCGGCCCTGCTCGAGGAGAGCGTCGACGGCGTGGGGCGGGTGGCGAAGATCGTCACGGCGCTCAAGGACTTCTCCAACGTGGATCGCGCCGAGGAGAGCACCGCCGACATCAATGCCCTGATCCAGAACGCCTGCCAGGTGGCGGCCAGCGAATTCGGCGAGCGCGTGCGGCTCGTCACGGATTTTACGCCGTTGCCGGCGCTGCGCTGCCACGCCGGGCGCCTGAGCCAGGTGTTCATGAATCTGCTGCTCAACGCCGTGCAGGCGATTCCGGAGCGCGGCGAGGTGCGCATCGCCACCGCCTGTGACGGAGAGGCCATCATCGTGACCATCGCCGATACCGGCCGGGGCATGACACCGGAGGTGCAGGCGCGGATCTTCGAGCCGTTCTTCACCACGCGCGGCGTCGGGCAGGGCACCGGGCTCGGGCTCACCGTGGCGCGCGATGTGGTGCGGGCGCACGGCGGCCGGATCGAGGTGGAGAGCGCGCCCGGTGCCGGCACGACCTTCACCCTCCGGCTGCCGCTGGCGCGCCAAGGGTAACCGCCGTGGGCAATTACTCGAACCTTTTCACCGGCGCGCCGCAAACGGCCTACGAGCCGCCCAAGCCGGCGGCGCGCGCGCCGTACCGCCTGCTGCTGGTCGACGATGAGCCGAACGTGCTCAAGGCCTTGATGCGCGTATTCCGCCAGGAGAACTACCAGATCGCGATCGCGGTGAACGGCCAGGAGGCGCTCAAGCAACTGGAGAAGGAGCCGTTCCACGTGATGATCTCCGACTACATGATGCCGGTCATGAACGGCGCCGAGTTGCTGCGTGAGGCCCGGGCGCGGCAGCCGGACATGATCCGCATCATGCTCACCGGCCACGCCGACACCGCCGCGGTCATGGCCGCGATCAAGGACGGCGCGGTCTACAAGTTCATCCTCAAGCCCTGGAACGACGACGACCTGCGGGTCACTGTGGCGCTGGCGCTCGAACAGTACGAGCTGATCCGCAAGAATCGCGAGCTCAAGAAGGAGAATGCCGACAAGTCCCGGGAGATCAACGCGCTCGCCAGGATGACGGTCACCAACCGCAGCCAGCTGGCGCTCATGCTGCACAAGCGCAACCTGCTCAACGCCCAGCAGGTGCAGGAGCTGCACAAGCTCCAGCAGAGCCGCAAGGAACCCGTGATCCGGCTACTGCTCGAGAAGGAATGGGTGGCGGAAAAGGCACTGCGCGACATATTACGCCGCGACCTGCTCATCGAAGAAGTGGCGCTCGCCGAGCTCACCGTCGATCCAGCAGTGGCGGCGCTGGTGCCGAAGGCGTTCTGCGAGCGTCAGCTGGTCGTGCCGCTCCGGCTCGATGGCCGGCGGCTTTTGCTCGCGGTCGCCGACCCGCTCGACTCCGGCATGCTCGACGAGCTGCGCTTCGTCTCCGGCCTCGAATTGCAGGTGGCGATGGCCAATGTCGCCGACATCAAGAAGAAGCTGGCCGAGGTGTACGGCGAGGCCGGCGCCTCGATCGAGGACCTGGAGGCGGCGTTTTCCGGTAGCGACCCGCTGGACGGCATCGAGGTGGTGCTTGACGACGAGGACACCGCCTCGCTCGAGGAGCTGCTGCGCGGCACCGAGGAGCCACCGGCGGTGCGGCTGGTGAACGCCGTGATCCTCGAGGCGGTGCGGCTCGGGGCGAGCGACATCCACATCCACCCGCGCGCCAAGAGCGTCGTGGTGCGTTACCGCATCGATGGGGTGCTCGCCGACAAGATCCAGATCCCGCACAGCCTGCACGGCTCGCTCGTATCGCGCATCAAGGTCATGGCCGAGATGGACATCACCGAGCGCCGCCGCCCGCAGGACGGGCGCATCACCATCAAGACCCCGCTGCGCATCGTCGACTTGCGCATCTCGACCCTGCCGACGATCAACGGCGAGAAGGTGGTCATGCGCATCCTCGACCGCAACGCCAGTGTCTACGGCATCGCCGAGCTCGGGTTCTCGGCGGCGAACCTGGCCAAGGTCGAGCTGATGGTCGACAAGCCGCAGGGCATCGTCCTCGCCACCGGCCCGACCGGCAGCGGCAAGACCACCACGCTCTATTCGCTCCTGCAGCACAACGCCACCGCCACCAAGAACTACGTGACCATCGAGGACCCGGTGGAGTACTACCTCGACATGGCCGGACAGGTGAACGTCAAGGAAAAGACCGGGCTCAACTTCGCCATGGTGCTGCGCGCCATCCTGCGCCAGGACCCGGACGTGATCCTGCTCGGCGAGATCCGCGACTTCGAGACCGCCGAGGTAGCGTTCCACGCGGCGCTCACCGGGCACACGGTGTTCTCCACCCTGCACACCAACTCGTCGGTGGCGACGATCGCGCGCCTGCTCGACCTCGGGCTCAAGCCCTACGTCGTGGCCACGGCGCTCGAAGGCATCGTGGCCCAGCGCCTGGTGCGGCGCATCTGCCCGGACTGCCGCACGCCGCAGCCGCCGGATGCGGCCATGCTGCGCAAGCTCGGGGCCCTGTTCGACCCGGTGCGCACCAGCGCCCAGGTGGGCCGGGGTTGCGACAAGTGCCACGGCACCGGCTATCGCGGGCGCATCGCCCTGCACGAAGTGCTGACCCTGGACGACACGCTGCGCGAGCGTATCAGTGCGGGTGTGAGCGTGAGCGAGCTGACCCGGGCGGTGCGCGCCCAGGGCCTGCTGCCGCTCATCGAGGACGCGCGCGACAAGGTGCACCAGGGCCTCACCACCCTGTCCGAGGTGCTGCGCGTACTCGGGCCGCAGGACTCCGCGACCTGAACCGGCAAACTGCCATGGCGGCCTTTGGTTGACTGAAAACCTCGGTAAGTCTGGGGTTGAATGACTACTATCTATAATAGAGTGGATTCGGCTTCCCCGTCCGAATCTCACCACACGAATGAGCCCGTGGGACAACGCGTCATAGTTTTGCCGGCTCGCCGGGACAGGCGACGAATCGCCGTAACGATCACGACCGGCTGCCGTCGACCTCGCCGACCCCGGTACGTTCACCATCCATGCGGACTCGCCGCGTCATGACGAGCGTTCCGGTTCGCTGGTTTACCGAATTCGTGCGCGCGGTCCGCGAGCGGCGGCGTGCCGACCCGGCGCTGCGCGACCGCGCCGCCCAGCTACAGGCCATTACCGATGCCATGGGCGCCTACCTCGAATCCTCGGATTGGCAGAAGGCGAGCGCGATGCTGGTGCACTTTGCGATCGTGCAGACGCAAAGCGAGTACGGCTTCGCCGGCGTGCTGACCGAGAACAACACCCTGCGGATACTCGCCCACGCCGGCGTCAAGTGGCACGCCGCGACCAACCGCGCGTTCTACGAGCAGGCGCTGCAGACCTACGAGCAGGTCGGCTATCTCGAATTCACCGGTTTCAACAATCTCTTCGGACACGTCGTCACCAGCGGCGGGACGGTGCTGTCGAACGATCCGGCGAGCGATCCGCGTGCCGGGCGCAGCCTCCCGCCCGGGCATCCGCCGCTCACGAGCTTCCTCGGTATTCCGATGCGCCGCGGCGACCAGGTGGTGGGGATAATCGGTGTGGCCAACCGCCCGGGAGGCTACGGCGAAACCGAACGCGCGAAACTCGAGTCGCTCGCCCACACCGCCGCCGTGCTCTACGACAGTTACCGGCGCCAGCAGCGCGAGGAGGCGCTCAGGCAGGCGCACGCGGCGGCCGAGGCCGAGATGCTGAAGCTCTCGAGCGCCGTGGAACAGACCGCGGATTCGGTGGTGATCACGGACAGCCAGGGCGTCATCGAGTACGTCAATTCGGGTTTCGAGCAGACCACCGGCTACACCCGCGCCGAGGCCATCGGGCGCAAACCCAGCCTGGTGAAATCCGGCCAGCACGGCGCGGATTTCTACCGGCGGCTGTGGGAGACGCTGCGGCGCGGCGAGACCTTCCGTGAGGTATTCATCAACCGCCGCAAGGACGGCTCGTTGTACCACGAGGGAAAGAACATCACGCCGATCCGGGACGGGCAGGGTCGCATCACCCATTTCATCTCCACCGGCCGCGATATCACGCCGTACCTGGAGGCGCAGGGCCTGGCCGCTCGTCTCGGCCGCATCCTCGACAGCTCGGCGAACGAGATCTACGTGTTCGACGCCGCGACGCTGCGCTTCACCCAGGTGAACGCCGGCGCGTGCCGCAACCTCGGCTACGGCATGGACGAGCTGCGCACCATGACGCCGCTCGACCTCAAGCCCGAGTTCGACCGCGCGCGTTTTGACGCGCTGATCGCACCGCTGCGTGACGGTACCCAGGAGGTGCTGGTCTTCGAAACCGTGCACCGGCGCAAGGACGGCACGCGCTATCCGGTCGAGGTGCGCCTGCAGCTGTCGCGCACCGAGGCCCCGCCGGTGTTCGTGGCCATCATCTTGGACATCAGCGAGCGCCGCCGCACCGAAGAGCGGTTGAACTACCTGGCCTACCACGACAGCCTCACGGGACTGCCCAACCGCGCGCGCCTCCTCGAGCGGCTCATCCAGTCCCTGGCCGAGGCCGACCGCCACGAGCGCCTGGTGGCGGTCTTGTTTCTGGATCTCGACCGCTTCAAGAACATCAACGATACGCTCGGGCACGAGGCCGGCGACCGGCTGCTCGGCGCGGTCGCCAGCCGCCTGGTGGAGGCGGTGCGCCCCGGCGACACCGTGGCACGGCCGAGCGGCGACGAGTTCACGGTGGTGCTGGCCAACGTCGCGCACGTCGACGACGTGGCGCGCGTGGCCCACAAGATCTGCGAGCGGTTCCGGGAGCCGTTCCGGCTCGCCGACCGGGAGCTGTTCGTCACGGTCTCGATCGGCATCGCGCTCTATCCGTTCGACGACCGCGAGCCGGAGGCCCTGCTGCGCAACGCCGATGCCGCCATGTACCACGCCAAGGAATCGGGACGGAACACCTTCCAGTTCTACACCGCCGCGCTCAACCAGCGCATGCAGCGGCAGTTCGCGCTGGAGACGGACCTGCGCCAGGCGCTCGAGCGCGGCGAGTTCCTGCTGCACTACCAGCCGCAGGTCGATCTCATGAGCGGCGCCGTCACCGGCGTCGAGGCGCTGATCCGCTGGCGGCGCGGGAACGAAATGGTTCCGCCGCTCGAGTTCATTCCGCTCGCCGAGGACACCGGGCTCATTATCCCGATCGGCGAGTGGGTAATGCACACCGCCTGTGCCCAGCTCAAGGCCTGGCAGGATGCGGGCCTCCCGCCCATCAAGATGTCGGTGAATCTTTCGGCACGGCAATTTCGCGAACAGGCACTGCTGCTCCAGACCGTGCGTCAGGCGCTGGCCGGGACCGGTGTCGCGGCTTCGCAACTGGTGCTCGAGATCACCGAGAGCGTCCTGATGCACGACGCCGAGGCCACCCAGCAGACGCTGCAGCAGCTCGATGCCATGGGGGTGGGGCTGTCGCTGGACGACTTCGGCACCGGCTACTCGAGCCTCGGCTACCTCAAGCGCTTTCCCATCGGCTCACTCAAGATCGACAAGTCCTTCATTCAGGACATCACCACCGATCCGGACGATGCGGCCATCGCCCAGGCGGTCATTCGGCTCGCGCACAGCCTCGGCATCAAGGTGGTAGCCGAGGGCGTGGAGACCGAGGAGCAACTGGCGTTCCTGAGGCGGCGCGGATGCGACGCCATCCAGGGTTATTACTTCAGCAAGCCGCTGCCGGCCGGCGACCTCGCGCGCCTGCTGTACGAAAACCGCCGGCTGGCATTGCCGGAGGATGACGGCGCCGCGGCGCAGACCCTGCTGGTCGTGGATGACGAAGAGAACATCCGCAAGGCGCTGGTGCGCGCCCTGCGCAACGAAGGCTATCGGGTCCTCACCGCCACCGGGCCGAACCAGGCGTTCGAGATCCTGGCTCGCCAGCCGGTCGCCGTGATCCTGTCCGACCAGCGCATGCCGGAGATGACCGGTACCGAGTTTCTCGGTCGGGTCAAGGCGATGTATCCGGACACGGTGCGGATCGTGCTGTCCGGCTACACCGAGCTCAAGTCGGTCACCGACGCCATCAACCGCGGCGCGGTGTACAAGTTCCTGACCAAGCCGTGGGAGGACGAGCTGCTGCGCGAGAACCTGCGCGAGGCGTTTCGCCACTACGCGCTGGCCGCGAGTGCTGCGCGCCAGGATGGCGGCGGGCCGGGACGGGGTTGAGACCTGCAAGTATCCGTGCCTCCCGGAGCCGTCGGGAAATCCCGCCCTGAGGGTCCGGCCTCCGCAAAATGACGCCACTTCATTCACGGACCTGGAACAAGTCCGGGCTGGCATGTCGATTGCAATGTAACGCCCCGAGGCAGAAATCCGACGGAATCCCGGCGCGCGAGCAACCCCGCGTTCCGGCCGGCATCAAGATTTCCGTGCACCGGCCGATATGCGGGTGTCGAAACTGCGGATGACGCCGCGCTCGATCGCTGAGCCCAACCCTCGCTCCGCGACCGCGGCCCACCGCCTCCGGGACGCCCGCCTTCCTGCGGCCTCCTGACACCGGCCCAACTCCCGCCGACTTAACCGATTTTCTCACCGGGGATCGTCCCCCGGCGTACCCGTGGTCGCGCCGCGTTTTGGCGCGCGCCGGATAGTGACGGCCGACGTGTGTCCGCATCGGCCGCACTGAAGCCTGAGACCGGGCAGAGGCAGCAATGAGGACTGAAAGGGATTCACCATGAAGGATCGTCAGGATGTTCCGGGAACGGTCACCATCGCCTGTGGCGAAAGCCTCGGCATTGCCGAGGCGCGCGCCTGGCACGCGCGCCTCGGCGTCGCGCTGGATGCCGGCGCACCGGCGCTGCTCGAGGCCGGCCAACTGCAGCGCGTGGACGCTGCGGGACTGCAACTCCTCACCGCCTTTTTGCGCGCCGCGCGCGGCCGCGGCATGTCTGTGAGCTGGCAGGCGCCGTCGGCGGCGCTCCGGCGTGCCGCGGCGCTGACCGGCCTCGCGCAGGAGCTGGACCTGCCCGTGGCCTGAGCCGTACTTCGACGACCGACTGAACGACAACGCAGGAGACCCGACGATGGCGACGATACTGGCAGTGGACGACTCCGCCTCGATGCGGCAGATGGTGAGCTTCACGCTCAAGGGCGCGGGCTACGAGGTCGTCGAGGCCGACGACGGCGTCAAGGCGCTCAATGCCGCCAAGGGCAAGAAGGTCGACCTCGTGGTCACCGACGTGAACATGCCCAACCTGGACGGTATCGCGCTCATCAAGGAGCTGCGCCGGCTTCCGGACTACAAGTTCACGCCGATCCTGATGCTCACGACCGAGGCCGGCGACGCCAAGAAGCAGGAAGGCAAGGCGGCCGGCGCCACGGGCTGGATCGTCAAACCCTTCAATCCCGAGCAGCTACTCGCCACCATCAAGAAGGTCTTGAGCTGACTACGGCCCCAGGGACGGTCATGGCGATCAACCTCGAACAATTCCAACAGACCTTCTTCGAAGAGTCTTTCGAAGGCCTGGACGTGATGGAATCCGGCCTGCTCAATCTGCAGGCCGGCGGGGCGGAGGCCGATGCCATCAACACCATCTTCCGCGCTGCGCATTCGATCAAGGGCGGTTCCGGCACGTTCGGATTCACGGAAGTTGCGAAGTTCACCCACGTGCTGGAGACGTTGCTCAACGAGATGCGCGACGGCCGGCGGCCGGTCACGCCCGAGGCCGTGAACCGGCTGCTCGAATCGGTGGATTGCCTGCGCGAGATGTTAGAGGCCGTTCGTTCCCGGGCCGCGATCGATGCCGCGCGCGTCGCCGACGTGCAGGGTAGGCTGGAGGCGATGCTGGCCAGCCGCGAGCCGGGGGCCGCGAGTGAGGGGTCAAAGCCGATCGCTTCCGACTTGCGATCGCCGATCTCCGGCACTAGCGGCTGGCTGATCCGCTTCCGTCCCAAACCCCACCTGTTCAAGACCGGCAACGACCCGGTGCGCATTTTTCGCGAGCTGGCGGCGCTCGGCGAGCTGACGGTCGAGGCCGATCTCGCCGGTCTGCCGCCGTTCGTCGAGCTCGACCCCGAAGAAAGCCATCTCGGTTGGTTGCTCCGGCTCAAAGGCAGCGTCCCAGCGACAGCCGTGGAGGAGCTGTTCGAATGGGTGCGGGACGATAGCGATCTGCGCATCGAACCCCTTCCGGCATCGGCTTCGACGCCGGCGCCGACCCGATGTGGTGGCGACCGGCGCAGCGGCGAGGAGCGGCGCGCCGGCGGCGAGAGCGCCTCGATACGCGTGGACACCGCCAAGGTGGACGCGCTCATCAACATGGTGGGCGAGCTGGTCATCACCCAGAACATCCTGCGCCAGATCGGCGAGAACTTCGAGATGAGCAAGTTGCACAAGCTCCAGCAAGGGCTGGCCGACCTCGAACGCAACACCCGCGAGTTGCAGGAATCGGTGATGCGCATCCGCATGCTGCCGATCAGCTTCGCCTTCAATCGCGTGCCGCGCCTGGTGCACGACCTGTCGGCCAAGCTCGGCAAGAAGGTAGAGCTCAAGATGACCGGCGAGGGCACCGAGCTCGACAAGACGGTGCTCGAGAAGATCGTGGATCCGCTGGTGCACCTGGTACGCAACGCGCTCGATCACGGCATCGAGCCGCCCGATGTCCGGCGCGCGGCCGGCAAGCCCGAGACCGGCGCGCTCACGCTCGCCGCGTACCACAAGGGCGGCAACATCGTGATAGACATCATTGACGACGGTGCCGGGCTCAACTGCGACAAGATTCTACGGAAGGCGAGGGAACGCGGACTGGTCAGGGATATCGACCTTCTCACGGACGAGCAGATTCACGAGCTCGTCTTCCTGCCGGGGTTCTCCACCGCCGAGCAGGTGAGCGATGTCTCCGGCCGCGGCGTCGGCATGGACGTGGTGCGCAAGAACATCGGCAGCCTCGGCGGCACCGTGGAGATCGCCTCGACACCTGGCCAGGGCTCGCGCTTCACGGTGCGCCTGCCGCTCACGCTCGCCATCATGGACGGGCAATCGGTGGCGGTTGGCAAAGAGTTCTACATCGTGCCGCTGGTGTCGATCATCGTCTCGACCCAGATCAAGCCCGGCGAGGTGAACGTGCTGGCCGGCAGCGGCGAGGCATTCCGCTTCCGCGACGAGGTGCTGCCGGTGATCCGGTTGCACGAGGTGTTCGGCGCCAGACCGCGCACCCGCCACCTGCACGAGGGATTGATCGTGGTGGTCGAGGGCGACGGTCGGCGTGCCGGGCTGTTCGTCGATGAGTTGCTCGGCCAGCAGCAGGTCGTGATCAAGTCACTGGAAGCGAACTACAAGCGGGTGGAGGGCGTGTCCGGGGCCACCATCCTGGGTGACGGTTCGGTCGCCCTCATCCTCGATATTCCCGGACTCATCCGCATCGCCCAGCAACGGCGGGCGGCCTGATCAGCGCGTCGCGGCGACGCGAAAGGAGACAGCTATGGAAGTAGCACGGGCACTAAACAGCGACGCCGGCAGCGCGACCCCCGCAGCGTGCGTGACGCAGTTCCTCACCTTCTCGCTGGGGGCCGAGGAATACGGCGTGGACATCCTGCGCGTGCAGGAGATCCGCGGCTGGCAGCAGGTCACGCGCGTGCCGAACGCCCCGACTTACCTGCTCGGCGTGCTCAACCTGCGCGGCGTGATTGTACCGATCATCGACATGCGCATGCGCTTCCATCTCGAGAAGGTCGAGTACACGCCGGTCACGGTGATCATCGTGCTGTCGGTCAGGACCGCGCACGGCAGCAACGTGTTCGGGGTGGTGGTGGACAGCGTGTCCGACGTGCTCGATGTCACCGCCGGCGACATCAGGCCCACACCGGACTTCGGCAGCGCCATGAATACCGAGTTCATCTCGGGGCTGGCGACCGCCAGCGAGCGCATGGTGATGCTGCTCGACATCGACAAGCTGTTGAGCCAGGAAGAGCTCTCGACGCTCGCGCAAGCCGGTGCCAAGGGGCACTGAACCGCAAGCGCGTGCCGCCTGTTAGCAGGATCAACCAAGGAGAAACCGTCGTGAAGAACATTTCGATCAAGATGCGCCTCGTTGTGACACTGGGCATCGCCTCGCTGCTGCTGGTTGTCGTCGGCGCGGTCGGCCTGGTCGGCATGAACAAGGTCAACGAGTCCCTGCGTTCGGTGTACGAAGACCGCCTGGTGCCGGTCGAGCAGCTCACCATGATCGACCGTTTGATTTTACGCAACCGCCTGCTGATCGCGGTGTCGCTGGTCACCCCGGAGCCGGGCTACATCCGCGACAACATGGAGCAGCTCGACCGCAACATCGGCGAGATCACGAAGATCTGGGAGCAGTACCTAGCCACCTATCTCACGCCGGAGGAAAAGCAGCTGGCCGACAAGTTCGCCGAGGACCGGCGCAAGTTCGTGCAGGAGGGCCTCAAGGCCGCGTCCGCGGCGCTGCGTGCCCACCGCATCGACGAGGCCAGGAAGATCGTGGCCGACAAGGTCCGGACTCTGTACACGCCGGTCGGCGAGGGCGTGAACAGTCTGGTCAAGCTCCAATCGGACGTCGCCAGGCAGGAATACGCGCAGTCGAGCGCCATGTACGCGACGATCCGCAACGCCTCGATCGCGGCGATCGTGATCGGCCTGGGTCTCACCCTGTTCATGGCCTGGCTGCTGATCAAGGCCATCACCGTTCCGATGAATGCTGCGGTCACGGTCGCGCAGCGCATCGCCAATGGCGAGCTCGACAATGCGATCGAGATCAAGCGCTACGACGAGGTCGGTAAGATGCTCGCGGCCCTGAAGGCGATGAATGATAAGCTCGTCCAGATCGTGGCCGACGTGCGAATGTCCTCGGAATCGGTGGGCAGCGCCGCCAAGCAGATCTCGGCCGGCAACAACGATCTTTCGCAACGCACGCAGGAACAGGCCTCGGCCCTGGAAGAGACCGCCTCCTCAATGGAGGAGATGACCTCCACGGTGAAACAGAACGCCGACAACGCTCGTCAGGCCAACCAGCTCGCCGCCGGCGCCCGCGCGCAGGCCGAGAAGGGCGGCGGAGTCGTGGCGAAGGCCGTGGACGCGATGAACGAGATCACGCATTCCTCGAAGAAGATCGCCGACATCATCGGAGTGATCGACGAGATCGCCTTCCAGACCAATCTCTTGGCGCTCAACGCCGCGGTCGAAGCGGCCCGGGCCGGCGAGCAGGGTCGCGGCTTCGCGGTCGTGGCCTCGGAGGTGCGCAACCTCGCGCAGCGCTCGGCGGCCTCGGCCAAGGAAATCAAGGATCTCATCAACGACTCGGTCGAAAAGATAAAGGCGGGTTCCGAGCTGGTCGACGCTTCCGGCAAGACCCTCACCGAGATCGTGGATGCGGTGAAGAAGGTCACCGACATCGTCGCCGAGATCGCCGCCGCTAGCCAGGAGCAGAGCGCCGGCATCGAGCAGGTCAACAAGGCCGTCATGCAGATGGACGAGATGACCCAGCAGAACGCCGCACTGGTCGAAGAGGCCGCGGCCGCTTCCAAGAGCATGGAAGAACAGGCGCAAAGGCTCGTGCAGCAGATCAGTTTTTTCCGCACCAGCCAGCAGGCGCACGCGCCGCGGAGCACCCCAGCAGCGGGAGCACCTGCGCGCCCCGCACGCGAGCCCGTCAAGGCGAAAGCGAGCACCGTCACGCCCCCCAAGCCGGCGGCGGCCCTTGCGGCAAGCAACCGGGCAGCACAGGCGCCGCGGCGCACGGGAACCGACGACGAATGGGCGGAATTCTGAACGGCCGGGCGGCGTGCGTCCGGCACATCGTGCGGGCGCGGCGGCCGGCCTCCGGGGAAATCAGGGGCGGGTCCGCGGTCACGTCTGGAGCTAAGCACTGAACACAGCAGGAACACAGCAGGAGAGGCACATGCGAGCCAATTTGCCGGTCACC
>CAYZVX010000063.1:0-17443 GCA_964482055.1 uncultured Acidiferrobacteraceae bacterium | reverse complement strand
AAGCTCTACAGCGCCAAGCAGACCATCAAGGTCACCGTGGGCGGGTGTGGCGGTTAATCGCCCCGGTCACGACACAGCATCTTTAAGGTTAGCGAGGAACAGACAATGGCACGTACGATGAAAATCCGCACCAAGGCCGCTGACGGTGCAACCGAAATCCAGGCCCTGGTGAGCCACCCGATGGAGACCGGCCAGCGCGTCGACGCGAAAACCAAGGAAAAGATCCCGGCGCACTTCATCCAGAAGTTCATCTTCAGCGTGAACGGCAAGGATGTTGCGGTGATCGATTCCGGGGTCGCAATGTCCAAAGACCCGCTGGTGAGCGTGCGCGTCAAGGGCGCAAAGCCTGGCGACAAGGTCAAGGTCAGCTGGTCCGACAACAAGGGCGAAAGCGGCTCCGCGGAAACCACCGTGGCGTAACGCTGTCGGGTCGCGCCGGGCCGACAGGGCCCGGCGCCTCCCTACCAAGAACAAACCGACCACAGGAGGAAAGACATGAAGAAGACTGCATTCGCCTTGATGGTGGTGGGTCTCATCGCGGCCGTCGCCACCACGGCGCAGGCCGATCCGAAGAAAGACCTCGAGCAATTCCGCAACTACTTCAAGAACAAGTTCCCGTCCGTCAAGTTCGATGACTATGCCAATGGCTTTTATTTCCTGCCCGGCCTGGAGGAGTACAAGGACAACTGGGAGTCGTTGAACGAGTTCCCACCCTACGAGCTTGGCTTCGCCAACGGCCAGAAGATGTGGGAAACCCCGTTCAAGAACGGCAAGACCTTTGCCAGCTGCTTCCCGAACGGCGGCAAGAAGATCGCCCAGAAGTACCCGTACTGGGACAAGGAGAAGAAGCAGGTGCGCACCGCCGAGATGGACCTCATGGACTGCGCCAAGCAGAACGGCGCGGACTACAAGTTCCTGACTGCAGACTTGGCTAAAGATCAAGGCGCGCGGGTGCAGCTCGCCGAGCTCACCGCCTACTTCTATTCGCTGTCGAAGGGCGAGCGCGTCAACATCGATTTGTCGGACCCGGGTGCGGTGGCCGCCTACGAGGCGGGCAAGAAATTCTGGTGGCAGAAACGCGGCCAGCTCAACTTCGCCTGCGCCGACTGCCACATGGAGCTGGCCGGCAAGAACCTGGGCGGCAACCAGCCGCTGTCGGCCGCCCTCGGGCATCCGGTCGGCTGGCCGGCGCAGCGCCTGGAGTGGGCGCGCCTCGAAACCATTCACTGGCGCTACACGACCTGCAACTCGCAGGTGCGCGCCAAGCCCCAGAAGTATGGCTCCGAGATCTACAACAACCTGCAGCTCTACGAGACCTATTTGAGCAGCGGGCTGCCGCTCACCGCGCCGTCGATGCGCAACTGAGGTAGCAGGAGCGCTTCAACAAGACCCGGCCGCCCTTGGCCGGGTCTTGCTTTTTCCAGGCCCCGGAATAAGCGCTGCCCGTCGCGCGTCTTGCCAGATCACCGCAGGCTCGCCAACCCGCCGACTTACAAGCCCAAACCAAATGGAGACACGTAGAACATGAGTCTTTCCCGACGCGAATTCCTGCAAATGCTGGCGCTCGGCGCCGCCTCCGGTCTGGGTCTTCCCGGATGCAACAGCAAGACCGTGCTGCCGGGCGGCACCGGCGCCGAGAAGCTGTACGACGTCGCCCCCTTCGGCAACGTATCGCTGCTGCACTTCACCGACTGCCACGCGCAGCTGATGCCGATCTACTTCCGCGAGCCGAACATCAACATCGGTGTGGGCGACGCCACCGGCAAGCCCCCGCACCTGGTGGGCGAGGCCCTGCTCAAGCACTTCAACATCCAGCCCGGATCGATCGAGGCGCACGCCTTCACCTATCTCGACTTCGAGGCGGCAGCGCGCAAGTACGGCAAGGTCGGCGGCTTCGCGCACATGGCGACGCTGGTGAAGAACATCCGCGCCAGCCGTCCGAACCGCACCCTGCTGCTCGATTCCGGCGACACCTGGCAGGGCTCGGCCACGGCCCTGTGGACCAAGGGCCAGGACATGATCGACGCCACCAAGCTCCTCGGCGTCGACGTGATGACCGGCCACTGGGAGTTCACCTACGGCGCTGACCGCGTCAAAGAGGTCGTGGACAAGGACCTCAAGGGCAAGATCGACTTCGTCGCGCAGAACGTCAACGATGCGACCTGGGGCGAGCTGATCTTCAAACCCTACGTGATCCGCGAGGTGAACAAGGTCCCGGTGGCCGTGATCGGCCAGGCCTTTCCGTTCACTCCGATCGCCAACCCCCGCTACATGTTCCCGGACTGGTCGTTCGGCATCAACGACGAGCACCTGCAGAAGATGGTCGACAAGGCGCGTGCCGAGGGCGCCCAGGTGGTCGTGGTCCTGTCGCACAACGGCATGGACGTGGATCTCAAGATGGCCTCGCGCGTGTCGGGCATCGACGTCGTCCTCGGCGGGCACACGCATGATGCCGTGCCGGCGCCGTCGATCGTCGCCAACAAGGGCGGCAAGACGCTCGTCATCAACTCCGGCTCCAACACCAAGTTCCTTTCGGTCCTGGACCTCGACGTCAAGAACGGCAAGGTCGCCGATTTCCGCTACAAGCTGCTGCCGGTGTTCTCCAACCTGATCGCCCCGGACAAGGAGATGGCAGCCTTCATCGAAAAAGTGCGCGCCCCGCACAAGGCCAAGCTCGAGGAGAAGCTCGCGGTGAGCGAGTCGTTGCTCTACCGCCGCGGCAACTTCAACGGCACCTTCGACCAGCTCATCTGCGACGCGCTGCTCGACGTGCAGAACGCCGAGATCGCGTTCTCGCCGGGCTTCCGCTGGGGCACGACCGTGCTGCCGGGCGACGTCATCACCATGGAAAACCTCATGGACCAGACCGCGATCACCTACCCGATCGCGACATTGAATGAGCTCACTGGCGCACAGATCAAGGAGATCATGGAGGACATCGCCGACAACCTCTATCACGAGGACCCCTACTACCAGCAGGGCGGCGACATGGTTCGGGTCGGCGGCATGACCTACACGATGGACCTCACGCAAAAGCATGGCGGTCGCATCCAGGACGTGCAGGTGCGCGGTAAACCGATGGACGCCAACAAGAAGTACAAGGTCGCCGGCTGGGCGAGCGTGCAGGAAAACCCTGCCGGCACGCGCCCGGTGTGGGAGCTCGTGGCCGAGTGGCTCCTCATCAAGAAAACCGTCAAGGTCAGCGAGGCCTACGTGCCGAAGCTCAAGGGCGCCGAGAACAATCCGGGCATCGCGGTGTAATCGGATGGTCTGCGCGGTAGCCCGCCGCCAAGGGCCTGGTGTCGCGACCAGGCCTTTTTTGTTTGCGGTGCACAGGTTGCCGCCCGGAGAGGTGTTCGGGTCCTGGCCTGATGCCTGACCTTGACCAGCAGGCGCGGCGCCCGGGCACGCCCGGCGCGAGCGCCAGAAGCCGTCGACCAATCGGCCGTGGCGTGGGGCGGTGGCTGTGCTGTAAAATGCAAGGCCTTTTTGCATTCGCACCGACACCACCAGGGGAAAGCAGATGTCGAAGAAGCATCCGGTCATCGCCATCACCGGTTCGTCCGGCGCCGGCACCACCACCGTCAAGCGCGCCTTCGAGCACATCTTTCGTCGCGAGAAGACCACCGCGGCGGTCATCGAGGGCGACAGCTACCACCGCTACAACCGCGTCGAGATGCGCGAGGCGATGAAGAAGGCCGAGGCCGCGGGCAACCGGCATTTCAGCCATTTCGGCGAAGAGGCCAATCTGTTCGAGGAGCTCGAAAACTGCTTCAAGACTTACGGCGAGACCGGCGGCGGGCGCAAGCGCTACTACCTGCACAGCGAGGAAGAGGCGGCCGAGCACAACCAGCGCCTCGGCACGCAGCTCAAGCCCGGGGAGTTCACGCCATGGGAGGACATCCCGCCCGGCACTGACCTGCTGTTCTATGAGGGTCTGCACGGCGGGGTGGTGACCGATAAGGTCGACGTCGCCAAGCACGTCGACCTGCTGGTGGGCGTGGTGCCGATCGTCAACCTCGAGTGGATCCAGAAGATCCACCGCGACACGCGCGAGCGCGGCTATTCGACCGAGGCGGTGGTCGACACGATCCTGCGGCGCATGCCTGACTATACGCGCTACATCACGCCACAGTTCTCGCGCACGCACATCAACTTCCAGCGCGTGCCGGTGGTCGACACGTCGAACCCGTTCATTGCCCGCGACATCCCCACGCCGGACGAGAGCTTCGTGGTGATCCGCTTCCGCGACCCGAAGGGCGTAGACTTTCCGTATTTCCTGAGCATGATCCATGGCTCCTTCATGTCGCGCCCCAATAACATTGTCGTGCCGGGCGGCAAGATGGGTTTCGCGATGGAGGTTATTCTTACGCCGGCCATCGAGCGACTGCTCGAGAATCGGGCCAAGGGCTAGGACAAGAGCCACGGACGGCTACACGCACACTGCCGCCCGCCGGCCCGCCGCAGGGGTGTAGACTCGTGAGACAAAAGGTGGCGGTCGAGGACCTGCGAATCGGAATGTACGTCGCGGAGCTCGACCGTCCGTGGCGCGAAACCCCGTTCCTGTTCCAGGGCTTCGAGATTCGGGACGAGGACGATCTCGCCAAGCTCCGGCAGTATTGCCGGCACGTCTTCATCGAGACGCGCGAGGAAGTCACCGTCAAGCCCCGGAGCTTCGCCCCGCCGCCGCGCGCACCTGTGGCGCCGGCGCAACCCCACCACGAGGCGGCATCACACCTGAAGATCAGCGACTACAGCGTGCTGCAGCGCTTTCAGCCCGGCGCTCGGCACACCCCGCGCTACGTCGACCAGGTGACGCTCGAACAAGAGCTCCCGCAGGCGCGCGAGCTCGCCGCCCACGTGCACACCGTCGTCGCCACGACCATGGAAGATGCGCGCCTCGGACGCAGCCTGGACGCGCCGAGGGTGCGCCAGTACGTCAGCCAAATGGTCGACAGCATTATCCGCAATCCCGACGCCCTGCTGTGGTTGAACGAGCTCAAGCACAAGGACCGCTACACGCTCGAGCACAGCGTGCGGGTTTGCGTGCTGGCGCTCGCCTTCGGGCGGCACCTCGAGCTGCCCCCCGAGGAATTGCAGGTGTTGGGCCTGGGCGCGCTGTTGCACGACATCGGCAAGATGAAGGTGCCAAACGAGATTCTCAACAAGCCGGGGCGGCTGACCGAGGCGGAGTTCGAGATCATGAAGAGTCACGTCCCGCAGGGTGTGGCGATCCTCGAAGCGACCAGCCAGATTCCCGAGGCCGCGATCGAGGTCGCGCGCTGCCACCACGAGCGTTTCAACGGCGCGGGCTATGCCGGCGGGCTGAGGGGCGAGACCATCGGCCTGTTCGGCGCGATTGGGGCGATCGTCGACTGCTACGACGCCATCACCAGCGACCGCGTCTACCACAACGGCATGGCCGCGCACGAGGCGCTTGGCAAGATGTACGCCTGGCGCCAGACCGACTTCCACCCCGGCCTGGTCGAGCAGTTCATCCAGTGCATGGGGGTGTTCCCGATTGGCAGCATCGTCGAGCTCAGCACCGGCGCCATCGGCGTCGTGATCGCGCAGCACCGCACGCGCCGGCTGCGACCGCGCGTTGCGCTGGTCCTCAATGCCGACAAGAAGCCGTTCGAACAGGCGAAGATCGTCGACCTGATGGATGTCGACATCCACGACCTGGAGATCCGCAGCTGCCTGCCCTCCGGCAGCTTCGGCATCAACCCCACGGAATATCTCCGTTTGGTGGGCTAGCCGCACGCTGGCGCGCGCCGCCCGGCGTTTGCATAATACCGGTCCGTAGCACAACCCCTGCTTCACCCGGAGAGTTCAGCGTGAGCGATGCATTGACGTACCTCGTCCAGGCCCGACCCGAGGCGATGAAGTCCTATCTCAAGTTTCTCAAGGAGACGGGCAAGTCGCTCGACCCCAAGACGCGCGCGCTCATCACCGTGATCACCAAGGTCGCTACCCAGACCGAGAACGGCTTTCGCCAGTACCTGGTGCGCGCGCTCGACGCCGGCTGCACGCCGGCCGAGATCCTCGATGCCATCCTGCATGCGTTCCCGGCGCTCGGGCTCTCCAAGATCGTATGGGCGACCGACATCCTCATCGACATGGACATCCCCGAGTTTCGCGCGGAAAACCTCGGGGCACCGAAACGCTGGCACGAGGTGCGCCGCGCCGACAGCTTCCCTGAAGGCCAAGTCACGTACTGTGACGCCGACGGCCGCAGCCTGTTCGTGCTGCGCACCAACGGCGAGTTCCGCGTCTACGACAGCCGCTGCCCGCACCAGCGCACCAATGTGCCACACTTGGCGCTCGAGGGATTCCGCTTGACCTGTCCCAAGCATCAATGGGCGTTCGACATCCGGACCGGCGCGTGCATCGCCAAGGGTGATCGCCCGCTTAGGCGCTTTGACGCCAAGGTCGAGGACGGCCGCCTCTACGCCTACTGGTAGGGGCTAACCGAGCGGCCAGCGCTTCAGGATCTCGTAGCGCGCGCCGTCCGGCTGCAGCTGCGATTGCACCAGGCAGAAGTGGTCGACCGGCCACGCTAAGGGAAGCGCGCCGTGCGGCGCGCCTGCGGCCGGCACCCGGCCGCGCGCGGCATGCCGACGGCCGCGTGTGTTGCGCGCCACAGTGATATGCACCTGGAACGGGCGTGTCTCCGGCACATAGCCGCAGCGCGCAAGCCCGAGTCGACAGTCGCGCACCAGCGCGAGCAACGCTTCGGGCACCCGTGACGATCCGATCCACACGACACCCGAGCGCCGCCACATGCCGGTCTGGTCGAGCACCAGCGTGAAGGGGGCAGCGCGCAGGGCATCGGCGGCCTGCTCATAGCAGGCCTGGCGCGCCGCATCGACCGATCCGAGGAACGCGAGCGTCAAGTGCAGCTTGTCGGGCGGGATCAGGCGCGCGCTGCCGGCGCTGATCAGCTGCTGCGCCAGCCGGTGCATCTGCTCCTGCAACCACTGCGGCGGCCACAGGGCAAAGAACAGGCGCCGAAGCTCCGTGGCGCCGCTCGGTGCTGTGCTCACTTGGATGTCTCCGACTCGCTGCCTCGCCGACTTTGTAGCGCGGCGCGCTCACCTCGGCAAGGAGCCGGGTACGGGATAACCACGGGCGCGGGACCGACTACCGGCGAAACGGTTCCAGTGTCGAGCGCAACACGCGCCTACCGAGCATCGTGATCTCGCCGCGGTAGCGGTGGGCGCTGTCGTTGGTGAATTCGAAACGGTACTCGCGGTAAAGCACCAGACCGCCGCTCTCGCTGCGCCGCAGCCGCAGCCTCGTGAGCTCGACGGTGTCGTCGAGGAACTGCACGTCGGCCTGCTCACAGGCCCGCTGTCCCGCCGCGCGCGCCAGCTCCTTGTTGCGCAAGGCGCTGAACGCGTAACCCGCCAGGGCGAGAATGCCGAACAGCACGAGGATCTCGACGGTCGACAGCATGGCTCACACCCGAGGCGCGACGCTGATGCTACCGACAGATCATACACTCCGGGCCGCCGCGCGGTCGCACAGCCACCCCGCTCGTGGCCCACACGCACGACTACGCATACGCCCCAGGCTCCGGGCGCGGCCTGGGCACGGCCCGGAACCAGACCTGTCCTGCTGCGCCGTAAGCCCGCGGCGTTCAGGTATGCTTGCCGGCGCCGACCCGGCGCCGGTGCAGCAGGTGGTGGGCCACGACGATGAGCGCGATCGCGACAACCAATGCATAGGGGGCAAAACGGTTGAAGGTGCCCGCCCAGGCACTCAGCTCGTTCAACAGCAGCGCCCAGACGCCAATGGCGAGATAGGTTGCGACCAGCACGACGGTGAGATTCACCCACGGGCGCAATCCGATCAAAAAACCGATGATCGAGCCGACCACCGGGCCGGTCATCCAGAACGGCGCGAACACGAAGACGAACAGGCCGGCGACACCGAATCTGCGCACCGCGCAGCTGCGCACTTGCGCGGCGCCGTGCATGCGCACGACGTACGCCCGCAGTCCAGGGACTTCGATGAGCCGCTGCCAGCTCAGCGCGAACAGCGGATAGACGACCAGTACCTGAACGGTCTCGACCACCATGTTGAGCGGCACGACCTGCACATGGCCCAAACCGCTGGCATAGCCAAACGTCATGCCCGCTGCCCGTCCGATTACAAGATTCAACCCGGCCATCGCCGCGTACTCGACAATCCGGTCGGGAAACAAAATCCAACCGACACCGAATGCCGCCAGCATCAGGCCGGCCAGCCCCAGGCCGGCCGCCAGCAACCGCCCCTCGGTGCTTGCGAGCAACGACGGGCGCACCGCACCACGCGCGGCGGGCAGGAACTCTGTTGGAGGTTTCAGCAACTGCCTATTCCGGGCGGGCGATCTATCGGACAGCGTGCCCCGTTTGGGGACGCATATCCGCTTGGAAGCATAGTTGAACAATTGAAATCTAGTAGGCCGTGCCGGAGTCGAACCGACGACGAACCGGCGGAAAGGACGGCTGACACCCCGAGTGTTAAACCAATCAATGGCTTGCCACGCCCATTGCTCTGCCAAACCCACAAAACTCTACGGCAATCTACAGCGCTCGAACACTGGGCTGGCAAAAAATTGGCAGAATCTCCATTCGTCTCGGCGACCCGTCGTATGCTGTGAGCCATTGCTTAACTGGCGCCCCACGCCCTATGCGCTCTGCGATCACATGTAAAACCGATATTGAGGTCTCATAGGCTTCCTCGACCCAGGCTCAGCGAGAACCTGACCCATCTTGCGAGAGAACGCAAGGGTCATCAATTCGCTACACACGAATGCAGCGGTGCTGTATCGCGACTGGCTCGCCGCCCGACTTTGCACTCTCAGCCCACAAGGAGCCGAGGACCCTGCCCTGCAGCTCGTCGGACGCGCTCAGGGCATCGCCGTGGTCGCTCCGGTGTATGGCGACCAGAAGTTCCTGAAGGACGAGATGGAGCCGTTGCAGACCTGGCGCCACGCTGAGCTGGCGGCGAAGAAGTAACCGGCGCGCCTGTGCCGTGCCGATCTGAAGGCCTGCACTTGCGCTCTGGTATACTTGCGTTTGCAGCCGCTTCCGGCATCTTTCACAGAGGACACCATGGACACATTCTTTGCCTGTCGTCTCTGTCTCGCTCTCGCTGTTGCGGCGCTCACCGTCGGGCTCGGCGCGTGCGCCAGCCGGGCGCACTACGCCACCAGCGTCGTGGACTATCTCTACCCGAACATCAAGGATCCGGTCATCTCGCCCGGGATTCCGGTGCTCAACGTGCCGATGCGCGTCGGCATCGCGTTCGTGCCGAACGACCGCACCGGGCGCAGCGGCTACGGGTGGGTCGCACCGCACATGTCGGCTGCGCTCACGGAGAAGAAAAAGACCGAGCTGATGCAGCAAGTGGCCGATCACTTCAGGAAATACGAGTTCGTTAAGTCCATCGAGATCATCCCC
This sequence comes from uncultured Acidiferrobacteraceae bacterium, assembly GCA_964482055.1. Taxonomy (GTDB): domain Bacteria; phylum Pseudomonadota; class Gammaproteobacteria; order Acidiferrobacterales; family Sulfurifustaceae. The sequence goes on along the minus strand of CAYZVX010000063.1, from coordinate 7,994 downwards.
TCGGCCTACCTCACGCCGCGCGGCAGCTTCGCCAACCTCGACCAGATCCGCACCATGTACGGCGTGGACGTGATCGCGCTGCTGTCCTACGACCAGTCGCAGTTCACCGACGAGGGCCTCTGGTCGCTTACCTACTGGACGATCATCGGCGCCTACGTGGTGCAAGGCGAGAAGAACGACACGCAGACCATGCTCGATGCCGTGGTGTACGACATTGCCAGCCGCAAGATGCTGTTCCGCGCGCCCGGCGTGAGCCACATCAAGGGCAAGGCGACGCCGGTCAACCTGAGCGAACAGCTGCGCGCGGACAGCGAGCGGGGGTTCAACGAGGCGGCAACGCAGATGATCGGCAACCTCGATCAGCAGCTCGGCTTGTTCCGCGAGAAGGTCAAGGCCCAGCCGCAGGAGTACAAGGTGGTTTACCAGCCCGGCTACACCGGCGGGGGCAGCGCAGACGCATTCCTGCTGCTCGCGGTCGCGGCGCTCGCTGCTGCCGCGTGGCGTGGCGCGCGGCGGTCGGAGCAGTGAAGCACACCCCGTTCTTAACCGCCGTCATCGTCGCGGCAGCGCTCGGTGTGCACCTGCTGCCGACCCTGCCGCCGCTGCTGGTCTTCGACCGTGCCGCGATCGCGGGCGGAGAATGGTGGCGGCTCGTCACTGGTCACTGGGTGCACTTCACCGCCGCGCATCTTGCTTACAACCTCGTGGTGATCGCCGTAGCCGGTGCGATCGTCGAAAGGCGCGGCTACGGCAACCTCACCACGCTCGTGCTGCTCGCGGCCTTACTCGTCGGCGCGCTGCTGTACCTCGGCGAACCCGAGATGCGCGGCTACGGCGGTTTGTCCGGCATCGCCACCGCGGTGGTGATGTCGCTCGCGCTGCACGGCCTGGGCGACCGGCCGCCGTGGCGCTACCTGTCATTGATCGTGCTCGCCGCGCTCACCGCGAAGCTCGCGCTCGAATTCGCTCTCGGCCGCTCGATCCTGCCCGGCAATTCGAGCACACCCTTCCGCACCGTCCCCCTGAGCCACGCCGCCGGCGCCATCGCCGCCGTGCTCGCCTATCTGGGTCCGATTTCGCGGCGCGGATTCAAGAGTGCGGGCGGCATGTGACGGACGGGCGGTCCTGCCCCTTTGCCTCTTCCCGGACCAGCCTCGCCCGCATGCCCCGTCTCCTGCGAGATTCACGACATCCCGCGCGCTCAACGGTGGCCGGACCCGCCCCCGCGCGCCCTCTTGAGCCGCTCGTGGGTGAGTTCCACCACCGCGGCATGTTGCGCGCAACGGTGCTCGCCATGGGTCGAGCACACCCCGCCGTATGACCGCGCTGGGATGCGCCGCCACCAGTTTCCGGCGATGGAAAATCTCAAGCATCCGCGCCCTGCAGCGGACATCGACCTTCTGCCCGATCGGCTTGTACGGCACCGAGTAGTACGCGCGCTCGACCTCGACGTGGTAGTCGAGACGGATCTTCGCCTTCTTCCGGATAGCGTAGGTGTAGGGCCTCTTGGGCAAGGGCTTTAACGCCGCGCGCTCGAACTCCGGGAACAACGAAAGCCTCGAGCCTTCGGGCCTCTTGAGGGGCCGGGCATTCAAGCGCTCGGGCGCCTCGCGGATGGCGCCGTTCAGCTCGGGAAGCGAGAAGAACCGCCGGTCGCACAGGCGCGCGAGAATACAGCCTTGCACTACTTGCACGGCGTTCACGACCTTGGCCTTGTCGCGCGGTCTTCTCACGCGCGCCGGCAGAACCGCCACGCCATAATGCTCGGCCAGGTCCTGGCAGGCGGGATTGAGCTCCGGTTCGTAGCGGTGCGCTCGTTCACGCCGCTCTTCAAATCGTCGGGCACGATGGCGGAAGAAAGCACACCGCCGACGAACTCCAGGGCGCGCACATGACTGCCGAGCCAGTCAGGGAGGCTCTGCGTCCTGGTTGCCTCGGCGTACGTGCAGGCGCTCGCCCCGAGCACAGCGATGAAAACTTGCGCCTCGCGCACCTCGCCCGTGCGTCGGTCGATCACGCCCACCGTGTGGCCCGCGTAATCGACGAAGCATTTATCGCCCGGCACATGGTGCGCGCGCAGCACGAGGCCCTGCGTGGCGAGGCAGCGCCGGTAGCGGTCGCAAAAGAACCAATACTGCCAGCCGTCCGGGTGCGCGGCCTTGTGTTGCTGCCACACCAGCAGGCGTCTCACACACCGGGGCGCTTCAGCTCCTGCTCAAGCGTGGCGAAATCGGGTGCGGGCACCGCCGCGTGCGCGCCGATAAAGCTTTGCATGAAGCTGCTTGCATCGAGCCCCGCGGGCAGCGCCCAACCGATGCCGGCTTCTTTGGCCCGGCACAGGCGCTGCTCACCGTGGAGCGGGCGCTGCCAACGGCCTGGGCGATACGCCGGTCGCCGAGACCGGCGTCGAAGTGAAGACGTAGGACTTGAATTTTGCGCACGGGTAACCTTTGCGGCGCCACGTTACCCCCTCCAGTGTGCGCCGGCCCTCGATATGCGCGACGGGACTTCCCAGTCCCCCTCGCGCCCTCGGTCTCGGCGCAATGTTCCGGGTCTCGGCTCGCGCTCGCCCGGCCTCGGCCGCGCCCTGTGGTCGAGCGCGCCCCACCGGGGCAGCGCGCTCGACCACAATGGCTCTACGGCGTGGGCAGGTGCGTGGCCGACAACGCCACGCACCGCGCGCCTAGTACGCGTCATCGCTTCGCTCTCCCTGGCCCGTAGCGCGAGTGCGTGAAATCGGGACCCGTCTTGCGGCCCATGGCCGAGGCAAGTTTCGCCTGGTCTCAGATGCGACTCGGGAGCGCGCCTGCCCCAAGGGCGGTGCCAAATCAGATCCCTCGCGATGACTGAGCGCACCAGCTCGCTCTGAGCCGGTCGGTGCGGGCGACAGGCGCGTTAGATTCAAACACTGCGTGAGCGGTGGGCCTGCCACGAGCGCAGCGCAAAAACCGACCAGCAAGCGGTCTCCCTGCGGCCAGTGGCAGCCCGTCGCGCTATCCCGGACGCGGATGATCAACGTCGCGCTTTGCGCTCGGCGCTGGCCATCGATATGGCGTGATGCGTGCGGCCGCCCCCGCCACGATGCGACCGACGCGCGAGTAATGCAGCGCACAATACTCGCCGATCGCCTCGAGGCTGCAGCCGCCACCTTGGTCGGCTCGGACGATGGCCTGGTCTCGGTCGCGGTATTTCTGCGCGAGATGATCGAGCGGCCGGGTGGTGGCGCTGGGTAGCAGGGATTTCGCTTAGGTCTTTGCCCTTGGCCCGACCGCCTGTGATTCCCCTGCGGTACTGCCGTACGGGATGCTGAGCATTCCGTTACGCGTAGACGAAACCATCGTCACCACTAAGTGCATAACGCCTCTACCCTTTCATCCTCGCCGCCGACGCACTGAGCGTGGCGACCAGGTGTAGTACCGCAGGATATTTGGAAGCAAGCGCCTCGAGCGCCGCGATCGCCGCCAGGGCGTCGTCGCGCCGACGGGCCTTGAGAAAACCCCTGGCGGCCCGGTGATACCACTCGATCGCGCGCTCCCGGTCGGCCGGTATCCCCACCCCGTTTTCGGTCAGGTACGCAAGACTCATCGCCGCCTCCGGCATGCCGGCCGCCGCCGCCCGCTCGTACCACTGCACCGCCTGGGCGACGTTCTTCCCAATCCCGCGCCCATCCATATACATTTCGCCCAAGGCGTACTGGGCTTGCGCATGCCCGCGCTCGGCCGCGCGCCGGTAGAGCCCGACCGCAGCCTGCTCATCGCGCCAGGCGCCCGGGGCCGAGGCGCGCAGGCGAGCGAGGAGATAGAGCGCCCGCGGGTAGTTCTTTTGGGCGAGCGGCTCGAGAAGAGGCAGCGCCTCGGCGAAATTGTGGCGGTCGAACGCCTGGGCCGCGCGCTGGTAGCGTTCGTAGTCGGTGGGGTGGCGGCGCGTGCGGTAGAGCTGCCAGGCGGCGGCCGCCGCCGGTGCGGCCAGCAGCACCTGAGCGGCGAACCGCTCGAGGAACCCGGCCAGCACCAACAGGGCCAGCCAGAAACCGAAGTACACGAACACCAAGACGACCGGGGTCGCCGCGATGGCGTTGAGCTTGGCGAGCCACGGTTCTTCCTCGGTCAAAGAGCGCTCATCGGCCAGAAGGTTCTCCGCCGCCCAGTGCCGCCGGCCGCGAAAGAGCGCAACGCCGAGCATCAGGCCGGCGGCCGCGCCGCACAGGTGACCCGCGTAGTTGATCGGGCTCCAGTCGCGGTTGTACAGGTAATCGAGGATGTCCCAGCCGATGTACCAAGCCGCCACCGCCCACAGCGGCAGGCTCAGCACCCCGATGAAGACAAAGAAGAAATAGAAGAACTTGATTTTGATGCGCGGCGCGAAATAGGCGGCGAGCGTCATCATCGCCATGACCACCCCGGAGAGGCCGAGGCTCACGGCGCCCTCGCGGGGGACGGTGAGCAGGTTCTCGAGCGCCCCGGTCATGAGCCCCATTGCGAGGAAGATCAGGACAAAGATCACGGGACCCACCACGGTTTCGACGACCATGGCGAAGGCGACAAAGAAGAAAAGGTTCCCGATCACGTGATCCCAGTCGCCGTGGGCAAGTGTGGCGGTGAGCATGCGCAGCGGGTTCCAGCGGCCGAGCTCCTTCCAGAGCCCGGCCGTGAGGTAGCTCGGCGCCCGGGCGGCAAACTCCCGGTAATAGCGCTCCAGCGCCTGGGCCGCCTCCTCGTCACCCGCCGCTTGGATCTTCTCCAGGTGCCATCTCAGATGCTTCTCGGGCTCACCGTAGACCTGGACATAGATATGGGCGAGCACGTCCCAGCAGGGGGCGTCGCTCTCGAGGTAGCGGCGCTGGGCGGGTTCGATCTCGGCGGCGACCTCGGGCGTGCAGAACGACTTGGCGAAAGCGATGATCCGCTCTTCGTTCCGCTGCTGAGCCCAGTAGACGAGAAGGCAGAGGAGCGCGGTGGCGATCGTGGCCCAGGGAACGACGGTGATTCTGATCTTGGCGCGGTAGGGAATGAACACGTCTGCGACCCAGACCCCGCAGTCTCGGCGAGGTTCAGCGTTGGTGGGCGATCCTATGCATAGAGGACACACACAGCGACGCTTTCCCCAGCGCCCACCAGTGAGATCGGCAGGCCTGTCTACTCTCCGAGCGGGTCGTGCTGCGCGGGCTGCGCCTGCTCCAGGAGATAGGCGGCGCCGGTTATCGTGGCAAGCAGGTCCTCTGTAGTGGCCCTGCCTTCGGCATGGCGGCGCAGCGCCATCCTCAGCATCCCGCTCGCCTTCCAGGCCGCGGCCTCGAGTCGCGCGAGCTTCTGCTTGTCGTCCTTGGCGTGCTGCACCTTCCACTCCCTGTGTTGCCTACTCTGGCCCGAATGCACAGCCTGTGCCAGGCCGAGCGCGACCCGGCGGCGGAAAGCCGCCACCGGCACGCCGGTTTCATGGCGGGGCGTGCGCAATCGGCACGTGGCGGTCGAAGACGAGACCCAGTCGAGCGCCGGGATGTGCCAGGCGCATTCCCGAAGCGGTCTCGCAGCGCGCAGATCCGCGAGCGTGAGCGTGAGCGTGTATTCCTCGGGGTCCACGGCGTCGAGCTCGCGCAGGATCGGCGCGATCTCGTCGTCGGGCCAATGGTCGTGGCCGAGCGGCGGCAGCAGGCAGCTGATGGCGTAGTGGTAGCGGCGATCGCCATGCTCGCGCATCGCGCCCTGCGCTTCGCGCAGCGTCGCGAAGACGCTCGCCGCCCCGGTCGGTTCCGTCGGGTTCCCCATGCGTGATAGTGCTTCGCCGCGGGCGTACGGTGCTCACGGCAATTGCAAGACCTGTGCCGACCAGGCTCAGCGCAGGGGAGTGCATGTCTCTGTCCGCGACCCGTCCCGAAGGAGCAAACATCGGGCGCACCACGCCGCCGGTCGGGTGTGGGTCCGCCTTCCACATGCGGGTGCGACAAGGGGCATCGGCGTCTACGGCGGTTGCGGTTTCGCCGATCGGATCGAGGCGAGGCCCTACGGCCACTCCGTGGCCTCGCGCGGCATTTGCACATCCCTGTGCGGCAGGCCGCGCGACAGGGACGTCGCGGTTGCGGTTTTATGTGACCCTCCCCGCTGCCTCCGGCAGCGGGGGCGGCTGCGGCGTTGCGTGCGGATCCCGCCGCCACAGCGCTTGGCCGAGGCGCTCGTAGCGCGCCTGCTTGCGCCGCCAGCGCTCGGCGTAGACGGGGTCATCCATCATGCCGAGGAACCTCGAGGTGCATGCGGTCGGCGCGATCTTCCAGGATCACGTCCGCCAGCAGCGCCTCACCCTGCTCCTCGATCGCGAGCGGCTTGCGGAACGCGCGCTGGGCGGCGACCAGCGATTGCACGAGCTGGCGCTCGTGTCCGGAATCGACCGGGATCCAGCTCAAGCCGTCGGACAGAGGCAGCGCTGCAAAATCGCGCAGCTCGAGGCGGATTTCCCGCGCAGGATCGGTTCGCTCGAGGCGGGCGATGAAGGCAATCGGGTGCTCGGGGGTGAACGCGTCCTGCGGGGCCATGTCGAGCCAGACGCCGGCGTATTGCTCCCAGGCCTTGGGGACGATGCGGAGCGGCAGCGGAAAGTGCGCGCACTTGAGGACAAAGCTCCCCTCCTGCCGCTCGATGTGCTTTACGAGGCCAACGAGGTAGCCGTACCAGTTGCGGCCGTTCTTTGGATTCTGCGTTAGGTTCGAGAGCCACCGGTCTCGCCCGGCACGAAGTTCCTCCTCGCGGTCCGGATGATACGGGGGCGGGACGTAGAGCAGCGGCGCCAGATCGTGCGCGCGCAGCTGCAGGGTCACCTTCCGGGCGAACCGTCGACAGGGATATCTATCCCTGGCAGCGGCGCTGCGGGAGGGTGAAGATCGAGTAGAACTGCGCCTACGTTGCGGCGTCGCCCATGTCCCGTGGTCCTCGCTGGTCGCGTTCGAGTCGTCCCGCCACACCTCGAGGCCGTTGAGCATCGCCGGCCAGCCGGCGTAAAGGTGCACCAGCAGGATCGGCTCTCGCGTCTTCGCCGGCGCGCAGCCCACCCGCTGCGCCCCCGATGTGGCTCGCGAGCTGCGCCAGGCTTTGCATGGCCGTGAGCACGCCCACCGCGAGGAGCTGGCGGGTGCGCAGATCCAGGACGGGGCGGGCATAGAACTGTCCGAAGACCTGTTCTGCCAGGTAGTCCGGCGCCTCGGCATCGGAGCATCCCAACATCCGCTCGAGCGTGCCGTAGTGGGCGAGGCTCAGCTTCTCCACTCAACCGCCCGCGGTCCAGGGTTGACGTTAGCACCTGATGATCTAAATAAGTTCGTAAGCTCGGTCCACCATTGATCGCGCAAGGGGCTTCACGCCAGCAAGCAACATGAGCACCCGTGCGTTGACCCGGCCGAGCTTCGACTGTGGAGGCGAAGCATGCGGTCCAGATTATCTTATCGCTCGTTCTGGGTGCTCGTTGCAGGAGCGCTGTTCAGTATCGGCCTCGCTTGCGGTGCCAGAGCCCAGTACTTCGGAGACCCTGACACGTTCGATCTCAGCGGATTTCCACCCGAACCGTCGACGTTCGACCAGCAGAGGGTAATCGAGGAAATCAATGCCGTTCAGAGCCCAAGACGGACGCCATCGGCAACCGAAAAGGGCCGCGCTCATGAGATGCTCGGAAAATATTATGAAAAAAGAGGTGATCATCAGCGAGCGGCGACCGAGCTCGCCAAGGCCCGATATTGGTATCAGGGCGGGCAAGGTAATGTTTCCGCCACGGGGCAGACATCCGGGTATTCCGCACCATCTTACCCGGGGTATTCCGCAGGGCCGGCCTATCCCGGCGCTTCTGCCAATGTTTACCCCTCGCCTCCTTCGAATATGCCGAGTAGTGCGTATCCGCCAACACAGGCGTATCCCGGCGCTCCACCGTCAGGCTATCCGGTGAATCCCACGGGCTACTCTGACTTCTCAACCGGCGCCTACCCGTCACAACAACCACCGGTGAACCCGGCACAG
>CAYZVX010000062.1:0-17643 GCA_964482055.1 uncultured Acidiferrobacteraceae bacterium | reverse complement strand
GCGAGCGCGGCCACGCCTGCGGCAGCCGTGCTCTTCAAAAAGGTGCGGCGGTGCAAATTGGTCACGGTTTCCTCCAGCATGTAGTAGTCAAAACGGTCTATCGAATTCACTCGGGGTCTACAGCGTCAGCACGAACTCGACCACCTGGTCGATTTCTTCCTTGGTCAGGATTTCGTGCCGGCCAAACGGTGGCATCACGCTCCGGGGGTTCAACTTGGTTGCGTCCTCGATCTGCTCGCGCAGCTTGGCCTTATCTGGAAAACGCGCCTTCATGGCGACCAGCGGCGGAGCGATGTTTCCGGAGGAAACGCCTGCCATCTGATGGCAGGCCATGCAGTTGCCTTTGCGGCGGTCGAGAACCACGCAGCCGCCCTTGGTGACCGGGTCCTTGGGTGGGTTCGCCTTGTCGTTGCAGACTTTTGCGTCCGGAACCTGGCCGGCGGCGGAAGCCGTCAGTGGCGTGGCGACGGCACCCAACAACAGAACAGCAGCGCTGCTAGCAAGAACGGCTTTGGCGGTCTTCCGCATTTCTCCTCCTGTGACGTGGTTTTTTTTGGGTGTTACTCGCCGGTGGCTCGTAAACACCGCATGCGAACACACTACTGATCAGCAGGCTGAATCAGGTCCGTGGACGGCATGGGGAGGGTCGAGCACCTGATCATCGGTAGGATACAGAAATAGGCAGGCATGGCAAGCCCGTGTTCGATCAACAGCTTTTGCTTATGGGCCTATTGGCGGCTTCAGGGCTGCCTGCTGGGCGGCCGGTTTTCCGCAAGCCCCGCGTCTTGGCGGATCTCGGCAATTCGGGCCTCGATGCTGGACTGCAGGTAGAAGCTGTCCCCGGCAAACCGACTGGCAATCCGTAATTGCTCGACGGCGGCCGCCGGATTGCCCATCAGGTAGTAGTATTCGGCCTGCGCCTGGTGGGCCTCGGCCCTGGCGCCTGTCTCCCCAGCCGCCGTTGCCAGCATCTTGTACAGCGCCGGATCGTCGCGTGTCGTGCGTAACGCTTCTCTCAGCAGCGACCTTGCTTCGGCCGGTTTGCCGGAACGCAGCAGGGCGTCGGCGTACTGGCGCGTGAGCATCAGGGAGCCGGGGTGCTCACGGTGCACGGCTTTATATATGGCGAGCGCCTCGGCGCGGTTGCCGGCGGCCATTTCGATCTCGGCCTGGGCAATGCGATAGTTCACGCGCATCGGCTGGGCCGTGATCAGCTTGTTGATCTCGGCACGTGCGGCGGCGACCTGCTTGTCGCGCAGCAGGGCCAGCGCGTACCCATAGCGCTCCGCATCGGCGTCACGATATCGCCCATTCGCGAGATTGTCGCGGAAGCTGCGCACGATCTCGTCGCCGGCCTCCCGCGCCTGGGCGCGCAGCTTCGCCCGCACGTGGTGAAATTCGCTGCTATCCGGCCGGTCCCGGGCGGCGAGCTGCTCGGCACGGCTGCGCGCGTCGGCGATACGATTGGAGGTGACGGGGTGGGTGCGCAGGTACTCGGGGAGATTGGATTCGTTGTGGCGGTTGGCGGCCTGCATGCGCTCGAAAAACGCCGGCATCGCCTGGGGATTGAAGCCGGCGTTGGCGAGCAGGCCCATGCCGATTCGGTCCGCCTCTTCTTCGAAAGAGCGCGTAAAGTTCAAGCCACGTTGTGCCATGGTCGCAGAGGTGAGCGCGACGCCTGCCTCGCCTACGTTCTTGCCGGCGCTCGCGAGCAGGATCGACGCCAGGATCGCCGCCATCGCCGGGACGGTCGCGCGCTCCTGCTCGGTGATGAGACGCGGAATGTGGCGCTGTGTGACGTGCGTGATTTCGTGCGCTATTACCGACGCGAGCTCGGCCTCGCTTTGAGCGGCTAAGACGAGACCGGTGTGCACGCCGACGAACCCACCCGGCACCGCGAAGGCATTGATGGTGGGGTCGTCCACGGCGAAGAAATAGAAGTCCTGCGCCGGGTTTTCGGACCCGGCGATGAGCCTGCGGCCAAGAGCCTGGATGTACTCGCTGATCTCGGCGTCGTCAACGATGGCGAGCGCGCCGCGTGCCCGGCGCATGAACTCCTCGCCGAGCTTGCGCTCCTGCGCGGGACTGATGCTGGTTGCGGAGGCGTCGCCGAGGTCGGGCAGGCTGATATTGGAGGCCTGCGCCGTGGTCGTCGCGAGATGCGCGGATACCGCAAGAGCGACTAGTATCCTGGCAGGGCGCTGCATGAGAATGCCAATGGGTGTCAAAGCCTGCGAATTTCGATGGATTCTAGCCTCTCAAGTTCCGCGTTGCGCGGCAAAAGCAGAGAAGGAACAAGAACTTCACTCCATTGCGGCCGTTGTCCCCACACGTGATACCGGCCGCAGGCCCGCGCAGAGCTATCGTGGCGATCTGGAATCTCATAATATACTAATTTGTACTGACGGACCGGCTGCTGGAGCCTTGCGGGTATGGATCCGGCGCAGTAGCCGAAAAGAGGCGGTGCGCACGACGCCGGGCATGCGTGTTGTGCGCCGCGGTTTGAGTGCTGCGTTGCCGTTACAGCCATCCGGTGGGCGCAAGGCGCGGGAATGCTGGCTGCTGCGAGCACGCAGGAATTAGTCTGTAACCCTGTAAACGGTGTAATTGATGAGGAGGAAAAATGGCTGACCAAGAACTCGACGCACGTGGCTTGAACTGCCCACTGCCGATCCTGCGCGCGAAGAAGGCGCTGGGAAGTTTGCAGAGCGGACAGACGCTCAAGATCATTGCGACCGACCCGGGTTCTGTGAAGGATTTCCAGGCCTTCGCGAAGCAAACGGGCAACCAGTTGCTCGAGTCGACCGAGGCGGGCGGCGAGTACACGTTCGTGCTCAAGAAGTCCTAAGAGCAGGCGCGAGCACTCGGCGCGCCCTGCGCGCGCCGCGGCATTGCGGCATCCGCAACCTGATGGAGAGAGGCAATGGCTGAAAAGAGCATGGCGATCATCGCCACCAAGGGCACGCTAGACTGGGCGTACCCGCCGTTCATCCTGGCGTCAACGGCGGCGGCGCTCGGCTACCAGGTGCAGATATTCTTTACCTTCTACGGGCTCGGTCTGCTCAAGAAGGATCTGAGCGGTCTCAAGGTGAGTCCGCTGGGCAACCCCGGCATGCCCATGAAGATGCCGTTCGGACCGCGGTGGTTCCAGTCCATCAACTGGAACATTCCGAACGCCATCCAGGCGGTGATTCCGGGTTTCGAGTCGCTGGCCACCACCCTGATGAAGCAGACGATCAAGAACAAGGGCGTGGCGTCGATCCCGGAGCTGCGCTCACTGTGTCAGGAAGCGGACGTCAAGATGATCGCCTGTCAGATGACCGTGGATCTGTTCGGGATGAACCCGAACGAGTTCATTGACGGCATCGAATACGGTGGCGCGGCAACCTTCCTTGCCTTCGCCGGTGATACAGACATCTGTCTCTACATGTAGGGCCGAGTTCATCTGCGCAATATCGGAAAAGGGGCGCGTGAGCGCCCCTTTTCGTCAGCAATTGCCTGGGGTTCATCCCACCCCGGCGCGTGGTCGCTGTCCGTCCCCTTAAATTTCTTGGTAGGAAAAGTTGGGTGCTTTGCTAGGTTATCCCACCGCAGCACGCCTCCGTTCGTGCGGGATGTCGTTTCCGTACACTGCATATCAGCATTGAATTAAATGTTGACATTTAATGACGGGCCGCCAAATACTGTGCGCGCTCGCCATGCGCCAGGCACGGGTTGCCAAGGACAAAAGAAAAACCACCCGGGACCGGTAATCGAAAACAATGCCTTCTGGACGTGTGAGCGGTTCCGCAGTTGCTGTTGACCGGGTCGCATGACCCACACCCAACTTAAAAGAGAGGAGAGCGACATGCGTTTCACCAAGAGGAAGCTCGCCGCGGCCTTCACACTCGCCGCGGCGGTGGCCGCGCCGAGCGCGTTTGCCACCAATGGCATGAACATGCAGGGCTACGGCCCGATCGCCTACGGCATGGGCGGCGCGTCCATGGCGTATGACAACGGCGCGGCGGCGGTAATGAATAATCCTGCGACGCTGGCGATGATGGCGAGCGGCACCAGCCGCTTCGACATCGCGGCTGGTGTGCTGGCACCCAATGTCGATGCTTCTGTTGGCAGCATGGTGGAGTCGCGTTCTTATGGCGGGCCGTACCTGATGCCGGCGGTCGGCTACATCCGCAAGGACGGCAATCTCGCCTGGGGCCTAGGTGTCTTCGCCCAGGGCGGTATGGGCACAGACTACTCGGCCGAGAGCTTCCTCGCGCTCGGGTCCGGTGACACGGTGCGCTCGGAGCTCGGCGTGGGACGCTTCATTCTGCCGATTGCCTTTAGTGTCACGCCAGACTTCACTGTCGGCGGCTCGCTCGATTATGTCTGGGCGTCGCTCGATCTCAAGATGGCGACGACGGGCTCGCAGTTCGCCGGCCTCGTGACCAGCTGCGCCGGTCCCGCCTGTCCAGGATTGCCGGGGCTCGCCGCGTTGCCGTGGTTGCGCCTCGATTTCTCGGGAGGCGGTGATTTCAATGGCGCGGCCAAGGGGACCGGCTACGCCGGCAAGCTCGGCGCTACCTACCGGTTCAGTCCGGCCCTGTCGTTCGGTGCCGCCTGGCACTCCAAGACCAGCCTCGAGGACATGGAGACCGACGACACGGCCGCCGCCGTGAGCGCATCGGGTTTCGGTACCATCGGGACCGGAAAGATCCTGGTGCGCGACTTCCAGTGGCCGGAGACTTGGGCCGCGGGACTTGCGTGGAATGCAACCGACAAAATGATGGTGGCCATGGACGTCAAGTACATCAAGTGGAAAGACGTCATGAAGGACTTCAAGATGACCTATGAAGGCTCCGTCATGAGCGCGCCGGGCAATACGATCGATTTCGCCATGCCGCAGAACTGGAAGGACGAGCCGGTCTTTCAGCTGGGCTTTGCCTACAAGGCGAGCGATCCGCTTACCGTGCGCTGGGGTGTAAATGTCGGAGGCACTGTTATCCCGAACGACTACGTGAACCCGCTGTTCCCGGCGATCATGAAGGACCACTACACCTTCGGTCTGGGCTACGCGTTCAGCAAGGCCTCGGAACTGAACGTCGGGTTTGCCTATGCGCCGCAGAACTGCGCCACGGCCAGCAGCGGTGTGACCTCCTGCACCGGCGGCCAGAGCGGGCAGGTCATGTACAGCGCGAAGTTCTAGTCGCCTGGTCTGGTGTGCAAGCGTAACTCAGCACAGGGGTCACGTGTTAGACGTGACCCCTTCTCTTTTCGTACTTCCCAAAACAACTTTGACCAGATGCCTGCCAGGGCATGAGGAGAAAGGCATGCAAATGAAAACCACCATGGTGCTTGCGACCGGTGCGTTCATGGCGATGCTATCGATCGCCAGTCACGCCCAGGACAAACCCGCCGCCGCGACGGAGCAGCCAGCGCCGGCCGCCGCAGCAGAAGCGCCGGCACCCGCCGCCAAGCCGGTTCTGATGTCGGCCGATTGGGGACGGCTGGCGTGCGATGCCTGGAACGCCGATCCGGTGCTGACCGACAAGCTGGTCGAATCCGGCTGGATCGACAACGACGGCAAGCGCGGTTTCAAGGTGATGCAGATCTACCGCACTGACTGCAAGGACAGCCCGCGCGTGGAGATGCGCATTGCCAAGAAAGACGGCAAGGCGCTGTGCGTCTACGGCGGCAAGGTCGAGACCGCCAAGCTCGATATGGGCAAGGACTACGTCATGCACGCCACCACCCGGCGCTGGGGCGAGATGGGGCGTGGCGAATACGGGCCGATGCGCGCCATGATGTTCGGGCGCCTGGAGTTCGATGGCCCGATGTTCGAGGCGATGGGCAACATGGGCCCATTCGAGAACTTCCTGCTGCTCGTCGGCAAGGTGGCGTCGGACACGACCAGTTGTCCGAACTAACCGAGACGGGACCGTGCCGCGACCCGGCGCGGCCGCAGGCTGCTCTATGATGCGCCGTCCAAAATCTGATGCTGAAGGAGGTAATCGATGAACGTATTCCGTCTTCGCACGACCATCGCCGGCTTTTTCATGCTCCTGTCGCTCGCGCTGGGCGTGCCGGCCAGCCCCCTGTTCCACAGCGCCAACTGGCTGTGGTTCACGGTATTTGTCGGCGCCAACCTGTTCCAGAGCGGCCTCACCGGGTTCTGCCCGATGGACTGGATCCTGGCCAAGCTCGGGGTCCCCAAGGGCGAGGCCTCCGCGGCGGCCCGTTGACGCGCTGAGCCTTGCCCGGGGGAACGGCCAAGGGGCTGGCGATTCGCCGGCCCCTTTGTCATTGGGGGTGGTGCGCGGCGGATCGTCTAGACTAAGGGAACGCCAAACAGCCGCATATCCGAGGACGCCGTCTTCCCGATGACCGAAGCCTCCAGCCAGCCCGCCGCCAGCCCGCCGGCCGCCAAGCCCGCCGCCGCTCCCGCGCCCATGCCGATAGGCGCGACCACCGACCCGCTCAAGCTGCTGGGGCAGGTGCTGTCCTATGCGGTGCGCGCCAAGGCCTCCGACATTCATCTGCGCACGCGCAACCATCCGATCCTGCGTATTGACGGGACCCTGCGGGCGATGCGCGAGATCGCGCCCATGCCGCCGGATTTCATGGACCGACTTGCGCGCACCATGATGTCGGCGCGGCTGCAACAGCTTTTCGAGCAGCACCACCAGGTCGACCTCTCGATCGGCTTCAAGGACATCGGGCGCGTGCGCGCCAACGTCTTCTACCAGCGCGGCTCGATCGGCATGGTGCTGCGCGTGATCAACACCAGCATTCCCACGCCGCAGGAGCTGCGCCTGCCCGAGCTGGTGCGCAACTTCATTCACTTGGAGCGCGGGCTGGTGCTCATCACCGGCGCGACCGGCTCGGGCAAGTCCACGACGCTCGCCTCGCTCATCAACGAGATCAACTCCAACAAAGGCGAGCACATCGTTACCATCGAGGATCCGATCGAGTTCCTGTTCGCCGAGCGCAAGTCGATCATCACGCAGCGCGAGGTCGGTATCGACACCAACACCTTTGCCGAGGCCATGCGCGCCGTGCTGCGCGAGGACCCAGACACCATCCTGCTCGGCGAAATGCGCGACCCCGAGACGATCGAGGCGGCCATGACCGCGGCCGAGACCGGTCACCTGGTGTTTTCCACCGTGCACTCGCCGGCTGCCGCCGAGACCATCTCGCGCATCGTGACGAGCTTCCCGCCCGAGGCCCAGGTCGGCATCCGCGCCAAGCTCGCGCAGAACCTGCGCGGGGTGGTGAGCCAGCGGCTGCTGCCGCGCAAGAACGGCCAGGGGCGCATCATCGCCTGCGAGGTCATGACCGTCTCGGCGCTCGCGCGCGAGTACATCCTCGATCCGCTCAAGATCAAGGAGCTTGGCGACCTCATCAAGAAGGGCACGCCGGCGGAAGGCATGCTGAGCTTCGACCTGAGCCTGTTCCACCTGGTCAAGGCCGGCGAGATCGACGAGGAAACCGCCCTGCAGCACGCCACCAGCCCCACCGACCTCAAGCTCAGACTCGACGGGTTCGCCTAGCCGCGGCGGCCGCGCCTATACAGTCACCGGCAAGTGTGCTCAAATGCGGCGTTTCGCGGCACCACGATAAGCTGTTGATTCGGGGAAGGTTACCGCATGGCTGACCGTAGACTACAGGTCTTTCACACCGTCGCGCGGCTGCTTTCGTTCACCAAGGCGGCCGAGACGCTGCACATGACGCAGCCGGCGGTCACGTTCCAGATCCGCCAGCTCGAGGAGTACTTCAACACGCGCCTGTTCGACCGCACCCACAACCGCATCAGCTTGACCGCCGCGGGCGAGCGCGTCTTCGAATACGCCGACAAGATCATCTCGCTGTACGCGGAGATGGAGAGCAAGGTGCGTGATCTCACTGGCGATGTCAGCGGCATCGTCATCATCGGCGCCAGCACCACCATCGCCGAGTACGTGCTGCCGTCGCTGCTCGGGGAGTTCAAGGAGCTGCACCCCAACATCAACATCCGGCTGAAGGTCTCGAATTCGGTCGGCATTGTTCACATGGTCGAGGACAACTCGATTGACGTCGGCATCGTGGAGTCACCGATCCAGAACAAGAACCTCGTGGTCGAGGTGTGCTGGCATGACAAGCTCGTGGTGATCTGCCCGCCGAACCATCCGCTCGCCAAGAAGACCGCGATCGGCGTCGAGGATCTGCAGGCCTACCCGTTCGTGTGCCGCGAGGAAGGGTCGGGCACCCGCGAGTTCATCCTGGAGTACCTGCAAAGGAGCGGCATGCAGTACGGCGACCTCAACATCAGCCTGGAGGTCGGCAACCCGGAAGCGGTGAAGAGCGCGGTCGAGGCCGGACTTGGCATCTCCATCGTCTCGCAAGCCACGATCGTGAAGGAGCTCAAGCTCGGCACGCTCGTGTCACGCCCCCTCAATCCGCAGATCGAGCGCCCGTTCTCGATCGTCTACCAGCGCCAGAAGTTCCGCCTGCGGGCGATCGACGAGTTCATGAAGTTCGCTCACGATCACTGCGAGAAGCGCGCCTCGCGCACCAAGAGCTGAGCGCGCCGCGCGCCGTTGTGCGCCCGTTGTGAAACCGACCGAGAAACGCCTGCGCGAGATCCTCGACCGGCTCCCCGAGGCGCAGCAGCGCTCGCTGCTCGATTACGCCGAGTTCCTGCTGAGCCGCGCGGCGCGCGAGGCGCCGGTCAGCGCGCCGCTCGACATCCCGCGGCCGGCCGAGGAGAGCGTGGTGCTCGCCATCAAGCGCCTGCGCGCCACCTATCCGATGCTCGACCCCGCGAAGCTGCTCAACGAGACCTACGAGCTCATGACCCAGCACACGGTCAAGGGTCGCGACCGGGCAGAAGTGATCGATGAGCTCGAGCTCGTGTTCCGGCGCCACTACGAGCGCCTGACCGGGCAGACCGACGAGTAGTGCGCCGCCGCCCCGCTACCTTACAGCGCTTCCGAGGCGTAGTCCGCCAGGCGCGAGCGCTCCCCGCGCTGCAGCGTGATGTGCCCGCTGTGCTCCCAGGGCTTGAAGCGGTCCACGACATAGGTGAGCCCGGAGGTCGTCTCCGTCAGGTACGGCGTGTCGATCTGGGCGATGTTGCCGAGGCACACGATCTTGCTGCCCGGCCCGGCGCGCGTGATGAGCGTCTTCATCTGGTGGGGGCTTAAGTTCTGGGCCTCGTCGATGATGAGAAACTTCTTCAGGAACGTGCGCCCGCGCATGAAGTTCAACGACTTGATGCGGATGCGGCTCTTCAATAGATCGTGCGTGGCCGCGCGCCCCCAGGCGCCGTGCTCCTGGGTGCCGGTCTCGTGCAGCACGTCGAGATTGTCCTCGAGCGCGCCCATCCATGGGCCCATCTTCTCCTCCTCGGTGCCGGGCAGGAAGCCGATGTCCTCGCCGACCGGCACGGTCATGCGCGTCATGATGATCTCGGTGTAGCGCCGCGTCTCGAGCGTCTGGGTAAGCGCCGCGGCGAGCGTGAGCAGGGTCTTGCCGGTACCGGCCTGGCCGAGGAGCGTGACGAAGTCGATCTCCGGGTCCATCAGCAGGTTGAGCGCGAAATTCTGTTCGCGGTTGCGTGCATTGATACCCCAGACCTTGTGTTTTTCGTGCACGTAGTCGCGCACGACCTCGATGATGGCGGTGTCGCCCTCGATGCGCCGCACGATCGCCTCGAAGGCGCGCTCGTCGGTGGTATAGAGAAACTGGTTGGGTGACCAGGTGCGCGCCTTGGGTCCGGCCAGCCGGTAGAAGGTGCGGCCTTCCTCCTTCCACGACTCCATGTCCTTGCTGTGCGTGTCCCAAAAGTCAGCCGGCAGCTGTTCACGCCCCGTGTACAGCAGGTTGGCATCGTCCAGAACCTGATCGTTGGTATAGTCCTCGGCGCGGATGCCGATGGCGTGCGCCTTAATGCGCAGGTTGATGTCCTTGGTGACCAGCGTCACCACCCGGTCCGGGTGGCTCTTGCCGAGATCGAAGGTGATGCCGAGCAGGGTGTTGTCCGGGGTGTCGGTGCCGATGCCGTTCGGCAGGCGCCCGTGCACGGCCTCGGTGTAGAAATAGAGGTGCCCGGTTTCGATGTCGGGCGAGGCCGACGGGAGCTTCACCCCGCGCGCGATGTCGCCGTTGGCCTTCTCGACCAGCTCGTCGAGCAGGCGGCTCGCCTGCCGCACGTTGCGTGCCACCTCCGACATGCCGACCTTGGCATGGTCGAGCTCCTCGAGCACGACGATGGGGATGTAGACGTCGTGCTCCTGGAAACGCAGGATCGCGGTGGGATCGTGGATGAGGACGTTGGTGTCGAGAACGAAAATCTTGCGCTTGGCCATGCTACCTCGTGTGCGCTACAACCGCTGAGCTTCCGCCAGAACCTCTTGCACGTGCCCCGGCACCTTCACGCCGCGCCACGCGCGGCGCAGGCTGCCGGCGCGGTCGAACAGGAAGGTGCTGCGATCGATGCCGATGTACTTCTTCCCGTACAGGCTCTTCTCCTTGATGACGCCGAACAGCTTGCACAGCTTCTCGTCCTCATCGCTCACGAGCTCGAACGGAAATCCGTACTTGGCCTTGAAGCGCTCGTGCGAGGCGAGGCTGTCGCGCGACACGCCGAGCACCACGGCATCGAGCTTGCGGAACGCGCCCCAGTGGTCGCGGATGTCACAGCCCTCGGTCGTACAGCCCGGCGTGTCATCCTTGGGATAAAAATAGATGACCACCGGCCGGCCCTTGAGCTCCGCGAGCCGCAGGGTCTGGCCGCCAGTGGTGACGACCTGCACGTCTGGCAGGGCGGTCACCGCGCGCGCCGACGCCCTGACCTTCGCCGCGGCCGCTTTCCTAGGTTTGGCCTCTGGCCGGGTCTTCGTTCCCGCCCTGGCCCTGGGTCTGGCTTTCGCCTTGATGCGCGATTTCTTCCTCGTGGCCATCGGCTGTTTCCTCCTGTGCGGCCATTCTATGCGCGATGCCGGCTTGTCGAAAGCGCGCCGCTCAATCCGCCTCGCGCTCCACACTGCAGCAGTGCGGGGCGGATTCGCCGTCGGCGGTGGCCGCCGTGAGCACCTCGCCGGTCACGGGATTGGGCCGGAACGTGGTGCAGCCCTTGAGGCCCAGGTCGTAGGCCTGCTGGTAGATGTCCTTGAAATCCTCGAAGGCATAGTCGCGCGGCACGTTGATGGTCTTGGAGATGGAGTTGTCGACGTGCGGCTGCAGCGCCGCCTGCATGGCAAGGTGCGCGGCGGGCGCGAGCTGGTGGGCACTCACGAAGGTGTCGGGCGGCCGGTCCGCGCCACGCGCGCGCCGCCACAGCGCCAGGGCATAGTCGATGAGCTCGTGGCTGGCGTAGCTGCCGTCGCGCTCCAGCACCCGGCGCGTGAGGGTGAAGTCGTACACTGGCTCGAGGCCGCTCGAGACGTTGTTGGCGAGCAGGCTGATGGTGCCGGTCGGGGCAATGGCGGTGAGGTGGCTGTTGCGAATGCCATCGCGCGCAATCGCGGTGCGGATGTCCTCCGGCAGGCGCCGCACGAAGGGGGCGACCGCATGCTGCGCGCGGTCGAGGAACGGGAACACGCCCTTCTCGCGCGCCAGCGCAATCGAGGTGCGGTAGGCCGCATGCGTGATGGTCTGCATGATCCGCGCGGCGAGCTGGCGCGCCGGCTCGGCGCCGTAGTGCAGGTTGAGCATGATGAGGGTGTCGGCGAGCCCGGTGAGACCCAAGCCGATGCGGCGCGTGCCGCGCGCCTGCTCGGCCTGGCGCGGGAGCGGAAACTGCGACAGGTCGATGGCGTTGTCCATCATGCGCACCGCCACGGCGGTGATGGCGGCGATGGCCTCGAAGTCGAGGGCGGCCTCGGCGGTGAAGGGCGCGCGCACGAACTGCGTGAGGTTGATCGAGCCCAGGTCGCAGGCCCCGTAGGGCGGCAGCGGCAGCTCGCCGCAGGGGTTGGTGGCGCTGATGCGTTCGCGATAGTAGAGGTTGTTCTCCTGGTTGATACGATCGATGAACAACACGCCGGGCTCGGCGTACTCATAGGTGGCGCGCATGAGCCGCTCCCACAGCAGCCGCGCGCGCACCCGCCGGTACACGCGGCACGGCACCGGCCGGTCGCTGCCCGACCACTCGCGCTCGATCAGCTCGCCGCGCGTCGTGTCGCGCGCCCCCGCCGGAAACACCAGCGCCCAGTCGCCATCGCGGCGCACCGCATCCATGAAGGCATCGCTCACCAGCACCGACAGGTTGAAGTGCCGAAGCCGGCCGCGCTCGTGCTTGGCGCTGATGAAATCCTCGATGTCGGGGTGATCGCAGCGCAGTGTCGCCATCATTGCGCCGCGCCGGCTGCCAACCGACAGCAGCGTGGCGCACATCGCGTCCCAGATGGTCATGAACGACACCGGCCCCGAGGCGGTCGCCCCAACGCTGCGGGCGGCGCTGCCGCGCGGGCGCAGCGTCGAGAAGTCGTAGCCCACGCCGCCGCCCTGTTGCATGGTGAGCGCGCCTTCCTTGAGCCCGTCGAAGATGCCGTCCATGGAGTCCTCGATCAGCCCCATGACGAAGCAGTTGAACAGCGTCACGCGCCGGCCGGTGCCGGCGCCGGCCTGGATGCGTCCGCCGGGAAGGAACTTAAAGCCCTCGAGCGCGACGTAGAAGCGCGGCTCCCAGGCGCCCGGCTCACGCTCGACGCTCGCGAGCGCGTGCGCGATGCGCCGCCAGGTGTCCTCGATGGTCTGGTCGTAGATCGTCTCGGCGTCGCGGAAGCGGTACTTGCTGTCCCAGATGTGACGCGAGATCCCAGCCGTGAAATAGTCGCCGCTCATGGGTTCAGTCCGTGGCAGTGCGCCGGTCGACCGCCTCGGCGAGCGCCTTGAGCGCCGGCGTCACGGTGACCGGGTAGGGCGGCGCTCCGTCCAGCGCGCGCAGCGGCGTTGGCAGGTGGGCGAGCTCGCGCGCCACGCGCGCGCGGATGGCGTCGAGCGTCTCGGGCGGATGCAGCCGTCGTCCGCCCTGCATGACCGGCTGGATGAGCGGCGTGCCCTCCTGGCGGTCGCCCTCTACGGTGAGCAGGTCGGACACCATTATTCCGCGTCCCTCGTAGCTGCGGTACACCTGCTTGCGGCCCGGCCAGGTGGCCTTGCCTTCCGAGCGCTTGCGGCGCGCCTCCCCGGCGTACTCCTGAAGCTTATAGGCGCAATCGAGAAACGGCGCATCGGCCGAGGTATCGAGGTGCGTGCCCACCCCGAAGCCGTCGATCGGCGCCCCGCCGCGCAGGAGATCACGCAGCAGGTATTCGTCGAGGCTGCCGCTCGAGAAGATGCGCACCTCCTCGAGCCCGCCGTCATCGAGGATCTGGCGCACCTTGCGCGCGTGCGCGGCGAGATCGCCGCTGTCGAGACGCACCGCGTGGATCGTGATGCCGCGCGCCTTGAGCGCGGGCGCGAGCCGCACCACCTTGGCGGCCGCCGCCTCGGTATCATAGGTGTCGATGAGCAGCGTGACGTTCTTCGGATGGCTGGCGGAGAAATGCTCGAACGCCAGCTCCTCGGTGGCATGTGCCTGCACGAAGGAATGCGCCATGGTGCCGAACACCGGGATGCCGAACTGCTGGCCGGCGAGCACGGTCGAGGTGCCGGCGAACCCGGCGAGGTAGTTGGCGCGCGCGGCGAGCAGTGCGGCCTCAGCGCCATGCGCGCGGCGCATGCCGAAGTCGATGAGCAGCTTACCCGGCGCGGCGAGCACGACGCGCGCGGCCTTCGATGCGATGAGCGTCTGGTAGTGCAGGATGTTGATGAGACGGCTTTCGATGAGCTGCGCCTGCGGCATCGGCGCCGTGATGCGCACGATCGGCTCGTTCTGGAAGAACACCGTGCCCTCGGGCATGGCGTGCACCTCGCCGGTGAAGCGCAGCGCCGCGAGGCGATCGGCGAACTCGCGGCTGAAGCGCCCGCAGCTCCGGACCCAGTCGAGCTCTTCCTCGCCAAAGCGCAACCCCTCCAGGAACACCAGCAACTGCTCGAGCCCCGCCGCCACCAGGAAAGCCCGGTTCGGCGGCAGGCGCCGCACAAAGAACTCGAATACCGCGGTATCCTCCATGCCATGCTCGTAGTAGGCCTGCAGCATGGTGAGCTGGTAGAGATCCGTGAGCAGGGCGCTCGATTCGGTCTGGATCATGCCGGTACGCGCGAGTCTATTCACGGTTATTACCACAGAGCCTGCGATGATGATATATATTGGGTCAATTTCCATTCAAATCGGCCCACGACCTGCACAAACCACCGGAGACGACCGTGGCCCCGCAGCCGCTTCCCCTTCCGCCACACTACGATCCGGCGCGCGCGGATTCGGTGTGGCGGGTACCGTACCAGGAGCGCGCCGGCCAGGCCGAGCAGTGGCGCGCCCGGCACGGCATCCCCGCCTCACGCGAGGATCGCGCACGCGTCGCCCTGCTGATCGTCGATACGCAGAATACCTTTTGCCTGCCGCAGTTCGAGCTCTATGTCGGCGGCCGCTCGGGCCGCGGCGCGGTCGATGACAACCGAAGGCTTGCCGAATTCATTTACCGCAATCTCGGCGCGATCACGCAAATCGTTGCGACCCTCGATACACATCGGGCGATGCAGATCTTTCACGCCATCTGGCTGGTGGATGCGGACGGTGGCCATCCGCCGCCCTATACGCTCGTGCCGCTCGAAGACATCGAGCGCGGGCGCTGGCGCTTCAATCCGGCGGTGGCCGCCAGCCTCGGGTTCGATCCGGCCTACGGCCAGCGCCAGCTTCTGCACTATGCCCGCCGCCTCAAAGACAGCGGCAAGTACAATCTCACGATCTGGCCCTACCATTCGATGCTCGGCGGAATCGGGCACGCGCTCGTGTCGCTCGTCGAGGAGGCGGTGTTCTTCCACGGCATCGCACGCCTGAGTCAGCCAAGATTCCAGATCAAGGGGGACAACCCGCTGACCGAGCATTACTCGGTGCTCGGGCCAGAGGTGCGCGACGGTCCGGACGGCGAGCCGATCGCGAGCCGCAACGAAGCGCTGATCGACGAGCTGTTGTCATTCGATGCCGTGGTGATCGCCGGCCAGGCCAAGAGCCACTGCGTGGCCTGGACCATCGACGACCTGCTGCGCGGGGTCGAGGAGCGCGACCGGCGCCTGGCCCGCAAGGTCTATCTGCTCGAGGACTGCACCTCGCCGGTGGTGGTGCCGGGCGTCATCGACTATACGGCGGAAGCCGATGCGGCGTTCCGCCGTTTCGCCGCCGCCGGCATGCACGTGGTGCGCTCGACCGACCCGATGGCGGGCTGGCCGGACATGCCCTGCTGAGGCGGGTGGCCGCAGCGCGCAGTCAGCGGCCGGCTTTCAGCAGCTTTCGCAATTCGCTCAACCCGCGGGTGTTGAGCACGTCTTTTGCCTCCAGCCAGCCACGCCGCGCCTGGCCGACGCCGAAGCGCAGGTTGTCGAAATCCTGCACGCTGTGGGCATCGGTGCTGATCGCAACCAGCACGCCTTCGTCGCGCGCGAGCTGGCAGTGGACATCGAGCAGGTCGAGGCGCTCGGGGTGCGCATTGAGCTCGAGGAAGCAGCCGCGGCTGCGCGCGTGGCGCACGATCTTGAGCATATCGACGTCGTAGGGCTCGCGTGTGTCGATGAGCCGCCCGCTCGGGTGGGCGAGGATCGTGAAGTGCGGGTGGTCCATGGCCTTGAGGATGCGGGCGGTCTGCTTGGCGCGCGGCAGGTTGAACTTGGAATGCACCGCGCCGACCACGAGGTCGCACTCGGCGAGCACCTCATCGGGCAGGTCGAGCCGCCCGTCCTCGAGGATGTCGACCTCGATGCCCTTGAGCACGGTGATGCCGCGCAGTTTCGCATTGAGCCGGTCGATCTCGGCCATCTGTTTGCGCAGGCGCGCCGGGTCGAGGCCGTGCGCGACGGTGAGCCGGCGCGAGTGCTCGGTGATGGCCAGATACTCGAAGCCGCGCTCGAGAGCGGCTGTGGCCATCTCGGCGAGCGTGTTGTGCCCGTCGGTGGCCTTGGTGTGGGCGTGCAGGTCGCCCTTGAGATCGGCCAGCTCGATGAGCTTCGGCAGCTTGCCGGCGCGCGCTGCCTCGATCTCGCCGCGGTTCTCGCGCAGCTCCGGTGCGATCCACGGCAGGTCCACCGCCTTGTACACGGATTCCTCGGTTTCACCGGCCACGCGCTGCTCGCCTTTGAACATGCCGTACTCGCTCAGCTTGAGCTTTCGCTCCTGGGCGAGCCGGCGGATCTCGATGTTGTGCGCTTTGGAACCAGTGAAATACTGCAGCGCCGCTCCATAACACTCGGGGTCGACCACGCGCAGGTCGACCTGTAAACCGCACTGGAGGATCACGGTCGAGCGCGTCTCGCCCTTGGCCAGCACGTCGCGCACCTCATCATAAGATGTGAACGCGTCCATCACCTTGGGCGGATTCCTGGCCGTGACCAGAATGTCGATGTCGCCCACCGTCTCCTTGAAGCGCCGATAGCTGCCGGCGATGACGACACGGTCCACGCCCGCGACCTTTTCCAAATAACTCTTGAGCGGTTCGGCGTACTGCGCGGCGATGGCGAGCTTGAAGCGCTTGGTCTCGGTGAGGTGCGCGGCGAGCGCCTCGAGGATGGCCTGCTCGGTCTTGGGGCCGAAGCCCTCGAGCGCGCGGATTCGGCCCGCCTGTGCGGCCTTGGCGAGCTGCTCCACGGTCTTGACCTTGAGCCGGTCGTAGAGCGCGCGCACGCGCTTCGGTCCGAGCCCCGGGATCTTGAGCAACTCGGTGATGGTGGGCGGCAGCTCGCGGCGCAGCTTCTCGAGCGCCTTGCACGACCCGGTCGCGACGATCTCGCGGATCTTGGCGGCGAGATCCTCGCCGATGCCCGGCAGTTCGGTCAGGTCCTCGCCCTTGGCGATCATCTCGGCCACCGGCACGCCGAGCGATTCCATCTCGCGCGCGGCGTTGCGGTAGGCGCGCACCCGGAACGGGTTGGCGCCCTGGATCTCGAGCAGATCGGCGATCTCCTCGAATACGGCCGCGATATCGGCATTGTGCACCGGCATATTTTTAGCTTAGCGAAACCGCATAGGAGAAGAATTAATGCAGATCAAATTCGGGCGGCGGCGGGGCGCCGTTGACGCGCCGGGCACGGGTAGTCCCTCCCGGCCGCAACGACGCACGCGACGACTGGTGCCTGGGTTTCGCGGATCGATTCACCGCGGGTGCGTGGCGTCGAATGCGACGGTATCCTGATGCGAGCATGGGTGGGCTCGCGCCCAGCCGGTGTGCTGCCCGCCGCGGTGCCGCTTGGGCCCGGCCCTCGAAACGTCGCGGCGCGCGTATTTCTCGCCGGCACCGAAAGCGCAGACGCGCGTGTTCTGCAGCGCACCGACCGGCAGGCCGCCCGCGCGGCCCATCCTGGGCGCAGCTCTGTTTTGGCCGTTGACCGCGACATTCCTCCCGGGCACGAGATCACGCCAGTCGGCAATGATGATGTGGTGCGTATCGATGGCGAAACGCTGGTGGGCACGCAGGCCGGTGGTCGCCGCTGCTGGGCCGGCGCCGGGTGAGCTGCTCGTGTTCGATCAGGCTAAGTCTGAGGGGCGGGTTGCCGTGTCGTGACGGAACCGCTGAGACATCGCGTTCGCACCGG
>CAYZVX010000061.1:0-17758 GCA_964482055.1 uncultured Acidiferrobacteraceae bacterium | reverse complement strand
TCATCGCCGCCGTCAACACCAAGAAGTCCTACGAGCTCGGGATTCAATGGGCCGGCGCCGGCAAGGCCGGCGAAGGCGCAGTCGGCGGTGCCACCAATTTCGCTGGCGCCGCCCCCTCGCTCGGCGCCGCCATCGCCCAACCCGCGACTGCGCTCGGCGCGGCGAGCGGGTTGCTGCTGGCGGTGGTGGGCCCGGAGATCACCCTGGCCGACGGCACCACGGTGCGCAGCCTCGGCGGGCTGGCGCGGGCGCTGCAGGAAAAAAGCATCGGCAATATCCTGTCGACCCCCAACCTCGTCACGCTCGACAACGCCGAGGCGAAGATCCTGGTCGGCAGCGAAGTGCCCATCACCACCGGCCAGTTCATCGTCCCGGGCGGTGCCGGAGGGGTTACGCCCAATCCGTTCACGACCACCGAGCGCAAGGAGGTCGGCCTCAAGCTCAAGATCAAGCCGCAGATCGGCGACGGCGGCACCATCAAGCTCGACATCAGTCAGGAGGTGTCGGACGTGGACCTGGCCGCCACCGCGATCGCCGGCAACACCGTCACCAACAAGCGCACCATCGAGACCAAGGTCGTAGTCGACGACGGCCAGACCATCGTGCTCGGCGGCCTGATCGAGGACAAGGTCTCCGACAGCGTGAGCGGCGTGCCGCTGCTCTCCGACCTGCCCCTGATCGGCGCGCTGTTCCGCTACACGACCAAGAGCAACGAGAAGACCAATCTCATGGTGTTCCTGCGCCCATCGATATTGCGCACCGCCGACTCCGGCTACCAGCTCACTACCGACCGCTACGACTACCTGCGCGCGCGCGTGCCGCCAGCCGATGCCGACCAGCGCAATATTTACCAGCGCTTCGCGCCCACCCAGCCGCCGCCTCCCAAGGGTCCGAAGGAACAGGACCGGCCGCGTGCCGACAGCAGCTCTGGGTCCGACCAACCGCCCGGCCCGCCGCCTGAGGCCTCCGGTGCCGACCCGAGCGTCGTGCCAGCCGGGCAATAGTCGACGCAATGAACGCCCAACCAAAGCTCGAAACGCTCGATTCGCGCTGGACGGAGCGCCTGCCCTATCACTTCGCCAAGCGCCACGGCGTCATCGCCGCGCGCCTGGCCGACGGCGCGCTCGAGGTCTGGGCGCGGCCCGGAGTGCCGAGCGCCGTGCTGGCCGAGCTCACGCGCGCGACCGGGCAACCGGTGGTGGTGCAGGAGCTGGCGCCGGAAGCCTTCGACACCGCGCTCAACCGCGCCTACGAGCGCGGCAGGTCACACGCCCTGCAGATCGTCGATGACCTCGGCGACAACGCCGATCTCAAGGAGCTTGCCGATCACCTCCCCCAGGTCGCCGACCTGCTCGAGAGCGAGGACGACGCGCCGAT
The DNA here is from genome assembly GCA_964482055.1 of uncultured Acidiferrobacteraceae bacterium. Classification (GTDB taxonomy): domain Bacteria; phylum Pseudomonadota; class Gammaproteobacteria; order Acidiferrobacterales; family Sulfurifustaceae. Next base: position 16,381 of record CAYZVX010000061.1, on the reverse strand, counting down.
CGTGCGCCTCATCAACGCGGTGCTGTCGCAGGCGGTGCGCGAGAACGCCTCGGACATTCACATCGAGGCCTTCGAGACCCGTTCCGTGATCCGGTTTCGCGTTGACGGGGTCTTGCGCGACGTGCTCGAACCACCGCAAGCGGCGCACGGCGTGATCGTCTCACGCATCAAGATCATGGCGCGCCTCGACATCGCCGAGAAACGCCAGCCGCAGGACGGACGCATCACACTGCGCCTGGCCGGCCGCCCCGTGGACGTGCGCGTCTCGACCCTGCCCACCGCGCACGGCGAGCGCGTGGTCATGCGCCTGCTCGACAAGCAGGCCGGCCGCCTCAATCTCACTTCGCTCGGCATGCCGCGCGAGACGCTGAAGACCCTCGACAAGCTCATCAACCAGCCGCACGGCATCATCCTGGTGACCGGTCCGACCGGATCGGGCAAGACCACGACACTCTATGCGGCGCTCGGCCAGCTCGACACGCAGCGCCACAACATCATGACGGTCGAGGACCCGATCGAGTACGACCTGCCGGGCATCGGCCAGACCCAGGTCAACCCCAAGGTCGATCTCACGTTCGCACGGGCGTTGCGCGCCATCCTGCGCCAGGACCCGGACATCATCATGATCGGCGAGATCCGCGATCTCGAGACCGCGCAGATCGCCGTGCAGGCCTCGCTTACCGGCCACCTGGTGCTCGCCACACTCCATACTAATGACGCGGCGGGCGCGGTCACGCGCCTGGTCGATATGGGAGTGGAGCCGTTCCTCGTCGCTTCCAGCCTGCTCGGCGTGCTCGCCCAGCGCCTGGTGCGCAAGCTCTGCCCCCAATGCCGGCGAGCGCGCGCGCCGGATGCCGCCGAGCGGCGCTTGCTCGAGTTCCGCAACGGCCAGGCCGAGGGCGTGACGCTCTACAGCCCGGTCGGCTGCGAGGCCTGCAGCCACACCGGCTACCAGGGCCGTACCGGCATCTTCGAGCTGCTCATCGTCGACGACGCCATGCGCGCGCTTATCCACGACGGCGCCTCGGAGGATCGCCTGCGTGAGCACGCACGCGAGCTCGGCATGCGCAATCTGCGCGAGGACGGCCTGCGCTGGGTGCGCGAGGGGCTCACTACGCTCGAAGAGGTATTGCGTGTGTCGAGGGAGTAGTCTCGGGTCCGAAGTCTCGGGTCTCGGGTTTGGGGTCTTGGGTTCGGCGACTCGGTCCGGTTCTCCGCCCAGCTCCCGATCTTGTCTTTCCGCTCGAAACTCGAGGCTCGAAACACGAGACTAACGCCGTATGCCCGCCTACGAATACCAGGCCCTCGACCGCACGGGCCGCACCGTGAGCGGCGTCCTCGATGGCGACGGCGAGCGCCTGGTGCGGGCGCTGCTGCGCGACAAGGGCCTCACGCCGCTGCGTGTGTCGGCAATTGCCGGCAAGGCAAGCACCGCGGCCGGTCCGCGCGAACGCCGCTTGCCGTTGCGCCGCGGGCTGTCAAGCAACGAGCTCGCCTTGTTCACACGCCAGTTCTCCACCCTGGTGCGCGCCGGGCTCACCATCGAAGAGTGCCTGAGCGTGCTCGGCCAGCAGACCGAGTCCACGCGCACGCGCGCGATCGTCGCCGGCGTGCGCGCCCGCCTCGTCGAGGGCCAGTCGCTGGCCCGTTCGCTCGCCGCCTTCCCGGCGGCGTTTCCCGACATCTACCGCGCCATGGTCGACGCCGGCGAGCAGTCCGGTCGGCTCCCCGAGGTGCTCGAGCGGCTCGCCGAGTACACCGAGAACCGCCAGGCCCTGCGCCAGAAGGTGCTGCTCGCCTTCATCTACCCGGCGCTCGTGACCTTCGTGGCGATCGGCGTGGTGAGCATGTTGCTCATCTTCGTGGTGCCGCAGGTGACGCGTGTGTTCGCCAACACCGGGCAGGCGCTACCGCTCGCCACGCGCGCGCTGATCGCGCTGAGCGACTTCATGAAGGCGACCGGCTGGCTGTGGGTGGGCGGCGCGGCCGCCGGGCTGATCGCGGCGCGCCTCGCGCTCAAGAACGAGGACCTGCGCCGGCGCTGGCATTTGACGCTGCTGCGCATGCCAGCGGTCGGCCGCATCGTGCGCGGCGTCAACGCCGCGCGCTTCGCCGACACGCTCGGCATTCTCACCGCGAGCGGCGTGCCGCTGCTCAGCGCGCTTGCCGCCGCCGGTCCCCTGGTCACCAGCCTGCCGATGCGCGAGGCGGTGGAGGATGCCGTGCGCCAGGTGCGCGAAGGCACCTCACTGTCGCGCGCGCTCGACAAGGCGCGGCTGTTCCCCCCGCTCGTCATCCACCTGATCGCGAGCGGCGAGGCGAGCGGCAAGCTCGACTCGATGCTCACGCGCGCCGCCGAGGCGCAGGCGCGTGAGCTCGAGAACTGGGTCAAGGGATTCACCGCGCTGCTCGAGCCGGTGCTGATCCTGGTGATGGGCCTGATCGTGCTTTTTATCGTGGTAGCCATTATGCTGCCGATCTTCCAGATGAATCAGTTGATCAAGTGAGGACAAGCCATGCTGCGTGATTCCCGTACTGTGCGCGCTCCATACGCGATGCGCGGACTGACGCTCATCGAAGTGCTGATCGTGGTCGTGATCCTTGGCATCCTCGCCGGCCTCGTGATCGTCAACGTCACCGGTCGCACCGATGACGCCAAGGTGGCGGCCGCCAAGCACGACATCGCCGCGCTCACGAGCGCGCTTAAGCTCTACCGCCTCGACAACGGCGTGTATCCCAGCGCGGACCAGGGCCTGCCGGCGCTGGTGCGCAAGCCGGAAACCGGCGAACCGCCGCGCAACTGGAAGACCGGCGGCTATATCGAGCGCCTGCCGAAGGATCCGTGGGGTAATGACTATCAGTATCTCAACCCCGGCGTGCACGGCGAGGTCGACGTGTTCAGCTACGGCGCCGATGGCCGTCCCGGCGGCGAGGGTTACGACGCCGATATCGGTTCATGGGGTCCCTGATCCACCCGCCGGCACCGGCCGCGCACGGACGCGGCATCTCAGGTTTCTTTGCACGTCGCCACGCGGCCCGAATACGCTTGCGCGCGCGTGCCGGTCAGGCTTCGCCCGCTCGTGGGTATCGGCGTTCCGCGGGATTTACGCTCTTCGAGCTCATCATTATCCTCCTGATCCTCACGGTCGTGATCGGGCTGGTGGGGCTCAACCTCACGCGTGACGCTTCCGATCAGCTCAAGGACGAGGCGCAGCGCCTGGCCATGGTGCTACAGGCCGCCGAGGAAGAGGCGATCCTCAACGGCCGGATCTACGTCGTGGCGCTCGCGCGCGACGGCTACCAGGTCCTTACCCCCGATGACAAGGGCAAGCTCGGCAAGATCTCTGACGACGCGCTCTACCGACCCTATCGCCTGCCCGACGGCATGGCGATCAGCGCCGCCAGCGTCGACGGCGTGCCGGCGGCACAGGGACGCGCCGACATCCTCATCGATCCGAGCGGTCTGCTGCCCGCCTTTACCGTTGACTTCAGTGCCGGCGAGATCCGCTGGCGGCTGGAAGGTTTGGCCAATGGCACGACGCGCAACGAACGTCTGTCGTAGCCGATCGCGTGGATTAGACTTGCGGACGAAGTCGAGGGCCGCGCGACAAGGATGTCGCGATTGCGGCTTCACGCTCATCGAGGTCGTAGTCGCGCTCGCGGTACTTGCGGTCGCGATGAGCGCGGTCATGCGCGTGATCTCGCAGAGCATCGACATCGCCGCGGAGATGCGCAGCCGCACGGTAGCGCTGTGGGTCGCGCAAGACCGCCTCACCAACCATCGACTGACCCGCAACTGGCCGCCGCTCGAGACCCGGGAGGACAAGGCCAGCATGCTCGGCCTCGAGTGGCGCGTGCGTGAGCAGGTCTCGACCACCGAGGTTCCCCAGATGCGGCGCATTGACATCGAGGTGCGCGCAGCGGGTGGCGATCACGTGCTGGCGCGGGTGAGGGGGTTTCTGCGCCAGCCATGACGAGAACAGCCCCAGCGCCGCTCCATCGTCCGTGCCGCTGCCCGCCGCGGTTCATGCGCGGTTTCGACTTCGGGATGAAGTCGAGGGCCGCGCGCCGAAATGGAAGCCCTACTCGCTGCGCTCGTTCGTCCTGTCATATGAATAGGCGCGACTGCGGCTTCACATTGCTCGAGCTGCTCGTCGCAATCGGCGTATTTGCGCTCTTTTCCACCATGGCCTACGGCGGGCTGATGCAGATCCTGGAGAGCCGCGACCGCGTCGACGCCGAACGCGCCTACTGGACCGGGCTCCAGCGCGCGTTCCTGCGCATCGAGGACGACCTGTTGCACGCGCGCGAGCGTGCGGTGCGCAGCGTCGCCGGCACGCCGCTGCCGGCGCTGATCGGCCAGCCGACCGATACGCGCGCGCTGGCCGATCCGCCGCTCGAGTTCACCCGCGGCGGCGTGCTGACCCTGAGCGCGGGCGCGCGCTCCGACCTGCAACGCGTGGCCTACAAGTTCCAAGACGGCAAACTCTGGCGTCTCACCTGGCCGGTCTTGGACCGCGCCCCCACCACCACGGCGAACGAGACCGTGCTGCTCGAGGACATCGAGGATTTCCAGGTGCGCTTCATTGGCGGCGCCTCGGTCACGACCACCGGCACGCCAGCGGCGCCTACCACCGCCCCACCGAGCGCCCAGGCCAGCTGGCCGCCCACGGGCGCGTCGCTCACCGCGTTGCCGCAGGCAGTCGAGCTCACAGTCAAGCTACGGGGGCGCGGCGAGCTCAAGCGCGTGTTTCTCGTCAATGGCTAGGCACAAGCAACGCGGGCTTGCGCTTCTTACCGCCATGCTGGTGGTGGCGATCGTCGCGACCGTGGCCACCTACCTCAGCTTTCGCCAGCAGGTCTGGCTTCGCCAGGTGGAGAACGCCGCCGACCGCGCATCGGTCGAATCCGTGCGCCAGGGGGCGCTCGCCTATGCGGCCCTCTACCTCGATGAGGACCTGCGCAACACGAAGGCCGACCACCTGCGCGAGAAATGGGCGCAGCCCATCGTGCTGCCGGTCGAGGGCGGCCAGGTGGCGATCCAGGCCGCCGATGCCCAGGCGCGCTTCAACCTGAACAACGTGCTGCGCAACAATGCGCCGAGCACCAACGACATTGCCGTGCTGCAGCGGCTGCTCAACCGCCTGAAGCTCGACCCCGGCCTCGTCGAGGCCCTGGTCGACTGGATCGACGCCGACGCGCAGAGTCGCCCGAACGGCGCTGAAGACATAGAATACGCGACGGCTTCGCCCCCGTACCGGGCGGGCAACCAGCTGCTGGTGAGCGTCGATGAGCTGCGGCTGGTGAAGGGCTTCACCCGGGAGACTGTCGAGGCCTTGCGGCCGTTCGTGATCGCGATTCCCAACCCCACCGAGATCAACGTGAACACCGCCCCCGAACCGGTCCTGGCCGCGCTGTTCCCGGCCGGTGGCGATACGATCGCCAAGCAGATCGTGCAGGCGCGCGAGGCCAAGCCATTCGAAGACACGGGCGAATTGCAGCGCGCCCTGCCGCCGGGCACGGCGCTGCCGCAGCCAGCACCGGTCGTGCAGACCAGCTATTTTGTCGCCGACATCGACGTGCGCATCGGGCGGTTGTGGTCGCGCACCGAGGCGGTCATTCATCGCGCCGGCGACAATCAGACGAAGGTGCTGTGGCAGCGCGCCCGGCCGGTACGGATCACGACCGATGAAGGCGAAGGCGCTTAGTCGGCTCGCGGCGCTCGGCGCGAGCGCTGCGCGCCCCGCGGCCGGGACCGTCGAGCTGTGGCTGCCCACCGGCTGGCCGGAAGTGGGCGGCCCGATCGAGTGGCGGCGCACCGGCGGCGCCGAGGTGCGGCACGGGCGCTGTGCTGACATTCTCGCGTGCAAGAGCGTGACCGGCGGCGGCCGCGTGCACGTCTGGACCCCGGCGGCCGACACCCTGCTCACCCACGCCACGCTGCCGACACGCTCGCGCGCCAAGGTCCTGCAGGCCCTGCCCTACGCGCTCGAGGATCAGCTCCTCGAGGACCCGGAGAACCTGCATTTCGCCTACGTCGAAGAGCCTGGCGGGCGACTCGCCGTTGCCGTGACCTCGCGCCAGCGTCTGCAGGACTGGAACAAGGTGCTGGCGCAGGCCGGCATCACACCGGCCAGCATGGCGCCCGCTTCCCTGTCGGTGCCGTGGTCGCCGCAGGCCTGGGCCATTGCCTTCGCCGACGCCCATGCCTGGCTGCGCACCGGTGCGGCGAGCGGCAGCGCCTGCCCGCGCGCCGGCAACGAACCGCCGGCGATCCTACGCCTTGCCCTCACCGAGGCGCGCGCCGCGCAACAGGCGCCCGACAGCCTGCTCGTCTTCGGCGCCCCGCCGGAGTTCGACGCCAGCGCCTGGAGCGAGGCGCTCGGTATCGCGGTGCACGCCTCCACCCAGCCGCCCGGGCACTGGGAGTACGCGGCACTGCCGGCGCTCAACCTGCTGCAAGGCGAGTTTGCCCTGCACAGCCCGGCCGCCGACGTGCTGCGCCCGCTGCGTCCCGCGGCGATCATGTTAGGCCTGTGGCTCGTGGGTGCGCTCGTCGTCAACAGCATCGACTGGTGGCAGCTGCGCAACCAGTACGAGGGTTACCGTACGGAGATGAACAACATCCTGCTCAAGAGTTTTCCGGAGACCAAGGTCGTGCTCGATCCCGCTCAGCAGATGACGCGCGGTCTCGAACAGCTGCAAAAACGCGGCGGTGGCAACGCCGAAGGCGACCTGGTGCCGCTGCTGGCGCGCGCCACACCGGCGCTGCGCAAACAACCGCAGGTGCGCATCGCCTCGCTGCGCTACGCCGAGCGCAGCCTCACCCTCGATGTGCTCGCCCCCAGCGCGCAGGCGCTCGAGGCGCTGCAACAGGACCTGCGCAGCGCTAACATGGATGCCGAGCTCCTGTCCAGCAACAGCCGCGGCGCGCAGTTCGAGGGACGCCTGCGCGTGCAGGCGCCGCGCCCGGGCAAGCCGTCATGAAGCTGAAATTGCCCAGCCTGCGCATCCGATTGCCGGCGGCCTGGACCGCGCCGCTGCGCGCTCGCTGGGTAGCGTTACCGCCGACCGCGCGCCAGTACATCAAGCTCGGCGCTCTCGTGCTCGTTGCGCTCGTCGCGTACCTGGCGCTGTGGTTGCCGATGCAGCGCCAGGTCACGAGCCTGCGCGTCAAGATCCCGCAGGCGCGCGAGCAGCTCGCGCTCATGCGCGTGCAGGCGCTACAGGTGACACAGCTGCGCGCGACCGCACCGGCCAGCACGACGCCGATCAGCAACCTGCCCGCCTTCGTCGAGCAGCTCGCCGCCACACACGGGCTCAAGGGCAACGTCAAGAGGCTCGAGCCAGCCGGCAAGAATGGCGTGCAGGTGGCGGTCGAAAACGTGAGCTTCAACGGGCTGCTCACGTTCCTCGGCGACCTGCAAAAGCAGGCCGCCATCTCGGTTGAGAGTGCCGCCTTCGATGCCCAGGCGACGCCGGGCATGGTCAACGCGCAACTGACGCTGCGCACCGCGGGATCATGACCGGCGCCGGCGGCTGGCGTCGCGCCCTCGCAATGGGCACAGGCGCGTTACTCCTTTATCTCGTCTTTCTCGTCGCGACACTGCCGGCGGCGTGGCTCGCCGACGGCATCACCCGCGCGAGCCGTAAGGCCGTGCAACTGGAGGATCCCGAAGGTAGCGTGTGGCGGGGCGGCGGCCGGTTGGTGATGGTCAAGGGCGCGCGCGAGATCGGGCAGATGAAGTGGTCGGTCAATCCGCTGTGGCTCATCGCCGGCCGCCTGCACCTCAACGTGCAGCTCAGCGGCGGCCAGACTCAGGGGAAAGGGGCGGTACGCGCGGGCTACCGCAGTCTCACGCTCACGGACTTCGAGGCAGCGCTTCCCGCCGAACTGGCACCGCTGCTGTACGCGCCGGCCGCGCTGATCGACCCGAAGGGACAGATTCGCCTGCGCACGGCGAGCCTGGAGGTAAGCGACAGCGGGCTGCGCGGCAGCGCGGAGCTCACCTGGCAAGGCGCTGGCGCCCGCGCCGGCGGCGCCAACCCGCTCGGCGATTATCGCCTCGACGTCAACGGTCAGGGCGAGAACGCGCAACTCACGCTCGCCACCGTGAACGGGCGGCTGCAATTGAACGGCCAGGGACAGTGGCAGACCACGACCGGCGTGCTGCGCTTCCAGGGCAGCGCGGCGGCCGCGCAACCGGATCCGCAGCTCGACCTGCTGCTCAACTTGCTCGGACCCGATCAGGGCGGCGGGCGGCGGGCGCTCAACGCGACGTTGACGCTGCCCCTGGCCAACGTCCTCGTGCCGTAACGCCCGTGGGCTCGGCGGGCGAACAGCTCTTCTGCTGTCCCGGCTGAAACCCGCCTCCCCCAACGGGGAAGAGGCGGGCTCCAGGCATACACGGGTCAAAGCGGATTAGGACCCGTGGGAACTACCCTCGAATGCGATTTCCCTGGCGACGAGCACGCCATCCGTCATTGTTCCCTTGACTTCAACCTTGATGTCGTTGCCCAGCGTTCCGTTACCCTCGTACTTGGTCGTGCCGGTCACCTTTACCGTTACGCTGCCGATCCGGAACGTACCCGCGACGCTTTCGTAGCTCGATACGTAACCTTCGACCTCCGTCTCATCGCCATCGCGAGCCTCGAACTTGTGGTCCTCGATGTCCTCGAACACGATTTTGGTCGCATGGTTCGCCATGGCATGGGCGCTGTCGAAGTGCACTTCGACGGCCGCACCATTCTTCAGGTCGACGGCCAGAGTCCCATGCTCGACCTGTGTCGTGCTGTCGTAGTGGACGGTGAGACCGCCAATCATGAAGGTGGCCGCCGTCAGGTTCAGGTTGCTCACCACCCCCCGCACCTCTTCGTCGAAGTCCGTGTCTGCGGCCTCGATGAGCGTCGCGTGTATGCCGCTCGCATCACGCAGGCCATAAACCTCCACTTTCATGCCCGGCGCGAGGCCGCTGAATCCGGCGGGAATGCCATCATAGAGCGTCCGCGCATCGGTATGATCGTCTGGCCGAGCACGATAAAGCTCTGGTTGGCACTGTCGACGCTGGCGATCTTGCCTTCCACTTCGTGCTCCGCCTCGATGTCGGTGGCTGTGCCGCTCGCCCCGTCAGGCGCGAAGCTGCCCTTGACCTTCACGGTCATGCCGACCTTGAGCCCCTTGTGGGTCCCCGAACCGGGGCGGTCGTTGATCGATACACTAGCGTTCGACTCGTCGAAGTGCACGCCGTTGACGACGACGCTGCCGAAACCGGTGATGACACCGGTACTAATCCCAGTGCCGCCGGTTCCGCCGCTCGCCGTCGTATCCGCACCTCCGCACCCGGCGAGGGTGGTGGAGAGGACGGCGCTGAGCAGGATCCGATTGACAATTGCCGGGCTCACTTTGATTCCTCCCCTGGCTGTGACGCCAGATTCTCCTCGAAGAAGTAAATGCCGACACCGACGCGCTTGCGGCCCGTGCCGCTAACAGCCGGATTCAAGTCGCGGTCGTGCTGGGACAGCCACTTGTCCAGTTTTTCCATCAGCGCCTGGGACTGCTCGGCACTGAGCTCGCGGAATTCCCGGGCCGCATCGTCCGGCACGTTGTCGTACATCACCTTGCGCTGGAAGAACGGATCGCGTTTGCCGTACTCCAGGTTGTGATCGATGGTCTCGATCAGGTCAGCGACGTCCGTGCCCATGATGGCGATCTTGTCGAGATCGCTGGTCCGTGGCACGTAGGCGCGCGACACGAGCTTGATGCGGCCACCCTCGATCGTCCGGACGACGCCGACCCGCAGTAGCTCGTCCAGCACCGCGCGGGCGGGCATGTCGCCGCTGTAACGCTTCACGAGCTGCACAAAGCCGGGCTCACCTTCGAGCGGCAAAGCCGCCGGCTTCCCGTCTTCGTTCGCAAACTCGGGATCGCGCACCCAGCCCGCCACGACGCGAGACGCCCGGTTGTATCGCTCGTGTGGCTCAGCGTCTCCCGGCGCCTTCTGGTTCAGTACCCGCTGCACCTCCTTGCGCGACAGCCCGGTCAAGATCGCCACGCGCGAGATTGTCTGTTTCTTCCCCTCGATCGAAAACTTCGCCATCCCGACCTCGACGAAGACCCGTTTGGCAATTTCCGAGAAAGTCTGGAAGGTCATGCCGTTGCGAAGGAGCACGCGCGCGAGCGGCCGCATGATCCCGAGAATGGCGGCGGAAAGGACCTGAAGGTGTCTTGTGGCGGCATCCATAACTTTGGGAATATCGTCCCATTGGGACGATATTCCCATATTTACTGGATATCAAAGGCGCTGGTAAAGGGGTTTCCGACGAACGGCTATGCTGAAGATCTCCCAGGTTGCCGCGCTTGCCAATGTCGGGCGAACGCAGCCGCGCGCCCTGGCGGGCTGGAACCTAATAGGAAAGCAAGCCAAGGGTGTCCTTCCGGCAACAGCGAGTGTCCGCGCCACCCGACCCAGCAGAGCGCATCTCCGCGCACAGCGCCGTCGAGACCAGAGGAGCAACAGTTAAAGGGGCATCAGCTGCGCGCGAGCGGCCAGCAAGACGGCAGTGGACGCAGCGCACACGCCAGCGTGCCCTATCGAGCGAGGGGGCCTGCGAGACCGCAACAGCGCCCGAGAACTACCTGCATCTCGCCGCGGAAAGTTTCCGACCGGGTGCGGGGTACCTCGGTGGCTCGCAGGCCATGGCTCGCCGCTCGGGCAGGCTTGGCGGGATGACGGCAGCCGAGGAGGCGTTTGCGGAGAACTTACAGGCGAGAATGCCGAAGAAGAAGAAAAGAAATGGTGGGCGATGCAAGGCTCGAACTTGCGACCCCCGCCGTGTGAAGGCGGTGCTCTACCACTGAGCTAATCGCCCGGCTGTGATCCGATTCGGGCTGGGAGTTTACGGCCTTCCGGGACGGATCGTCAAATCGCGACGGATTCCCGACGCGCTGCGGCGTGCGAATCGATGATCCGCGCTTGTGACCGATGCGAATCGAATGCTAGCCTCTCGGCACGAAAAAGCGCGTAACGATTCGATTGGCCCTCGTTTTCGTCACGCTCGTCTCGACGCCAGTAGCCCGGCGGGACGACTGCACGGATGCAGACGGTAGAGCAATGCATGGCCGCTTCGGGCTCCTGCCCTCGCGCGGCATTTGCACATTGATGTGCATCAGAGCGGTTGCCGAGCGAAGCGCAGTCCGGGACACACTAGGGAACTACCCGAAGTCGCCAAGCCATCAATTGTGCAAGGTCCAATGACGGCCAACCGACCCCAATCACACGCGAGAAAACAATGACCCGCAAATCGATTCTCGTGACCGGCGGCGCCGGTTACATCGGCAGCCACGTGGTGCGCCAGCTCGGCGAAGCCGGTGAACAAATCGTCGTGCTCGACAATCTCTCCACCGGCTTCGCGGACATGGTGCTGTACGGCAAGCTGGTGGTGGGCGACACGGGCGATCGCGATCTGGTCGCGCGCCTGCTGCGCGAGCACGACGTCGACACCGTGATGCATTTCGCCGCGCACACCATCGTGCCGGAGTCGGTCGCCGATCCGCTCAAGTACTACCGCAACAACACCTGCAGCACGCGCAATCTCCTCGAATGCTGCCAGGAAGCGGGTGTGAAGCACTTCGTGTTCTCCTCGACCGCCGCGGTGTACGGCATTCCCGCCGGCGGGCTGGCTACGGAGGACTCGCCGACCGAACCCATCAACCCTTACGGCACCTCCAAGCTCATGAGCGAGTGGATGCTGCGCGATCTGGGCACGGCAAGCCCGCTGCGCTACGCGGTGCTGCGCTACTTCAACGTGGCCGGCTCCGACCCGCAGAGCCGCATCGGCCAGTCGACGCCAAAGGCGACGCTGCTCATCAAGGTCGCGGCCGAGGCCGCAGTCGGCAAGCGCCCGCACGTCTCGATCTTCGGCACCGACTACCCGACACCCGATGGCACCGGCGTGCGCGATTACATCCACGTCGAGGACCTGGCCGACGCGCACCTCAAGGCGCTCGATTATCTGCGCCAGGGCGGCGTGTCGGTGACGCTCAATTGCGGCTATGGCCACGGCTACAGCGTGCGCGAGGTGCTCGATTCGGTGCAGCGCGTAAACGGCCTGCCCATCGCGATTCGCGAGGAGCCGCGCCGCGCCGGCGATCCGCCGAGTCTGGTGGCCGGCGTCGAGCGCATTCGCAGGCTGTTCGGCTGGAAGCCGAAGTACGACAATCTCGACCTGATCGTGAAAAGCTCGCTCGACTGGGAGCGCAAACTGAAGGCAATGGGGCGGTGAGAACGCCCGGTGAGCGAGATGCGCTCGAAGCGCTAAGGCCTGGCTTCACCCGCAGATCCCGAGCCACGGCCACATCGAAAAGGCCGCAGCTCACCCAGTCATCGCGCAGGACGCAAGGAACGACGTGTCAGGTCACAAGGTGATCGGGCTGATCCCCGCGGCGGGCTACGCCACGCGCCTCGGCCCCCTGCCCTGCAGCAAGGAAATTCTGCCAATCGGCACGCGCGACACACCCGACGGCCCGCAGCCCAAGGCCGTGAGCCACTATTTGCTTGAGAAGATGCGCCGCGCCGGCATCACCGAGGCGCTTATCGTCCTGCGCGCGGGCAAGTGGGACATCCCCGCCTACTACATGGACGGCGCCATCGTCGACATGCGCCTCGCCTACCTGGCCGTGCCGCCCACCGCCGGCCCGCCCTACACGCTCGATTACGCCTACCCCTTTGTGCGCGAGGCGATCGTGGCGCTCGGCTTCCCGGACATCCTGTTCGAGCCCGAGGATGCCTTTGTGAAGCTGCTCGCACACCAGGCCCGCACGCACGCCGATGTGGTACTTGGTCTGTTCCCGGCCGACCGGCCCGAGATCATGGATGTGGTGGAGGTAGACGCCGAGGGGGGCGTGCGCAGGATCGTGGTCAAGCCCGCGCACACGACACTGACACAGACCTGGGGCCTTGCGCTGTGGACGCCCGCGTTCACCGAGTTCCTGCACGATCGGCTGCAGGGGCCTGCCTCGGGCGAAGGCGCGGAGCTGCACGTGGGGCACCTCATCCAGGCCGCGATCGAGGCCGGGCTGCGGGTCGAGGCAATTACGGTCTCCGGGCAGCCGTTTCTCGACATCGGGGTGCCGGAGCAGTTGGCGCGGGCACGCGCGCGTCTGCGCGAATCTGGGTCACCCCGAGACCGCTGACCCCGCTGTTGTGGCACGCGGGGCCGTCAGCGGAGTCAGGGAAGAAGGTCGGATACCGGTATCGCGCCGGCAATCCCGCCCGGCAGGTCCACGACTTCTCCCGCACGCAAGACCTGCCGCCGCCCGTAGCTATCGCCCGCTGGCTCCCGGTAAACCTCGAGACTTTCGCCTTCGACATCCAGGATCCAATACTGCGGGATACCGGCACGCGCATAGACCGGCAGCTTGCGCTGGCGGTCATACTCAAGGGTTGTCTCCGAGACTTCCACCACCAGCACCGCCGAGGCAGGATGGGCATCGCGGTAGTCGCGCGGACTTCCTTTCACAACCGCGACATCGGGTTCCGGCTCGGAAAACTCACCGACGGAAAGCGGAAGCTGCGTTCTTACGTCGAAGCCCGCCCCGAACGCGCTACGGAGCGCATCTTCGATGAGCCTGACCGCCGTCGCCTGGCGGCTTTTCTGGGGGGTCATGTCGATGATCTCTCCTTCCAGGAGCTCGAGGCGGGCGTCGGGTGCGAATACGCCAGCCGCTACCATGCGCTCGTATTCCTCGCGGGTGAAGCGATGGGGTTGGAGGGGTGGATTCAACACGGCGCTCATGGCCAAGACATAGCACGAGGGGACCGCCTATCACTAGCTCATCGTAAGCTAGCACCGCGCATACCGGACCGTCCCGCCGACCGCCGGACCGCCCAACACGCTCGGCTACACCTATCCTTTCGTGCGCGAGGCCATCGTCGCGCTGGGTTTCCCCGACATCCTGTTCCCCCCGACGACGCCTACGTGAGTCTGCTGGCGTACCAGACGCGCAGCGGCGCCGACGTGGTGCTCGGCCTTTTTCCCGCCGATCGCCCAAGCACCATGGATGTGGTCGATGTCGGCAACGAGGGTGTGGCCCGCCGCATACTCGTCAAACCCGCCTGCGCCGACCTGACCCATACCTGGGGCATCGCCGTGTGGACGACAGCGTTCACGGAGTTCTTACACGATCAATTGAAACAGAAGACCGCGTCGAGCGAAGGAATGGAACTCCACGTCGGGAACGTCATCTAGGCCGCATCACCGACGGGATGCGAGTGGAAGCCCTGTCGATCTCCGATTGGCGCGGATTGCGCGGGGCAAAGCGCTGTGCCACAATTCGCGCGCTTGTGGCACACGGGTTTCTGCTATGAAAAAGCTCAGCATCCGGGAAGTTCGCAAAGAACTTGCGCAGCTCGACGAGCTGGTGTCGCGCGAAGGTGAGGTTGTGGTGACGCGCCGCGGCCAACCGATTGCGCGCCTGCTGCCGTTGCGCGCCAAGCGACGGATGCCGTCGCATGCGGAACTGCGCGCCAGCATGCCGCGACTGAAAAAGGGTAGCGAGAAGCACGTCCGTGCCGATCGGAATGAGCGCTGATGGGGCCATACCTCGACACCAGCGCGCTGGCCAAGTGGTATCTCAACGAGCCGTTCGCGAATAAGTTCGAGGCATTCATTCAGGAGCAATCCTCGGCGGCCATCAGCAGCCTCTCCGTGGTCGAATTCCGCTGTCTGCTGGCCCGACGCCGTCGCGCGGGCGAAATCAAAAAGACCGTCGAGTCCCGTGTGTTCGCTGCCTTCGAAGACGACGTGCGCGCCGGTTTCTTGCAGCTGCATCCGGTCGCGGACGACCACCTGATTGCCGCGTTGGGCCTGATCACTCGTCTCGGAAGGCTGCCGCTGCGCACGCTCGATGCCCTGCACCTAGCCATAATCCAGGCGATTCCCGCTCGCCGGCTCGCCACCGCCGATCGCACGATGGCCGACGCCGGGAAAGCCCTTGGATTGGAGGTCGTGCGCTTTTTCTGAGCAATGAGACAAAGATTGGATCGGCGCGGCTTTCGCCAAGAAATTCCCCGCAGCCCACGGTAAACCCGGCCATCACGCGCTGACACACGCCGATGTGGTACTTGGTCTGTTCCCGGCCGACCGGCCCGAGATCATGGATGTGGTGGAGGTAGACGCCGAGGGGGGCGTGCGCAGGATCGTGGTCAAGCCCGCGCACACGACACTGACACAGACCTGGGGCCTTGCGCTGTGGACGCCCGCGTTCACCGAGTTCCTGCACGATCGGCTGCAGGGGCCTGCCTCGGGCGAAGGCGCGGAGCTGCACGTGGGGCACCTCATCCAGGCCGCGATCGAGGCCGGGCTGCGGGTCGAGGCAATTACGGTCTCCGGGCAGCCGTTTCTCGACATCGGGGTGCCGGAGCAGTTGGCGCGGGCACGCGCGCGTCTGCGCGAATCTGGGTCACCCCGAGACCGCTGACCCCGCTGTTGTGGCACGCGGGGCCGTCAGCGGAGTCAGGGAAGAAGGTCGGATACCGGTATCGCGCCGGCAATCCCGCCCGGCAGGTCCACGACTTCTCCCGCACGCAAGACCTGCCGCCGCCCGTAGCTATCGCCCGCTGGCTCCCGGTAAACCTCGAGACTTTCGCCTTCGACATCCAGGATCCAATACTGCGGGATACCGGCACGCGCATAGACCGGCAGCTTGCGCTGGCGGTCATACTCAAGGGTTGTCTCCGAGACTTCCACCACCAGCACCGCCGAGGCAGGATGGGCATCGCGGTAGTCGCGCGGACTTCCTTTCACAACCGCGACATCGGGTTCCGGCTCGGAAAACTCACCGACGGAAAGCGGAAGCTGCGTTCTTACGTCGAAGCCCGCCCCGAACGCGCTACGGAGCGCATCTTCGATGAGCCTGACCGCCGTCGCCTGGCGGCTTTTCTGGGGGGTCATGTCGATGATCTCTCCTTCCAGGAGCTCGAGGCGGGCGTCGGGTGCGAATACGCCAGCCGCTACCATGCGCTCGTATTCCTCGCGGGTGAAGCGATGGGGTTGGAGGGGTGGATTCAACACGGCGCTCATGGCCAAGACATAGCACGAGGTGGCGACAAATCGCCATCCCGTCACCCGGCCCCGGACTACCGAGCCGCGCCGCCGACCGCTAGCAGTTCCTTGAAAAACGAACTGCCAGGCGCCGCAGAGATGCGCCGCGGCCAAGCGAACTGCGAAGTGCCAAGGATGGCGTTTCTCAACGCACCGCTGGACCCCTGTATCGGGCTCGGAGTTCGCCGGCTCGAACTGCGGGATGCCGCGATGCGTGCAGCGCGACGGGTTGATATTAGCGCGGTGGTGATGGATCGCGTTGCGAACCGGTCGGTCTGCT
>CAYZVX010000060.1:0-17810 GCA_964482055.1 uncultured Acidiferrobacteraceae bacterium | reverse complement strand
CGGTCACGGCCGCCGCCGTGATGCCCTCGGCGCGCAAGCTCATGGCCGAGCGCGGCGTGGAGCCCGCGCAGGTGAGCGGCACCGGCAGGGGCGGACGCGTGCTGAAAGAGGATGTGCTGAAAGTTATCGAAGGCAAGCCCGTCGCCGCTGCCGAACGAAAACCGGCCGCGGCGGAACGGCCGGCTGCCGCCGCGCCCCGGCCCGCACCCTCCACACCAGTGACGGCGCCGAGCCTGCCGCCTGAAGGACGGCCGGAGAAGCGCGTACCGATGACGCGGCTGCGCGCGCGCATCGCCGAGCGCCTGGTCGAGGCGCAGCGCACCGCGGCCATGCTCACGACATTCAACGAGGTCAACATGGCCGCGGTGAGTGAGCTGCGCGAGCGCTACCGCGAGCGCTTCGAAAAGCAGTACGGGGTGCGTCTTGGCTTGATGTCGTTTTTCGTCAAGGCCTGTGTCGAGGCCCTGCGGCGCTTTCCTGAGATCAACGCCTCGATCGACGGGCAGGACATTGTGTACCACGGTTTTTACGACATCGGCATCGCCGTGAGCAGCCCGCGCGGGCTGGTCGTCCCGATCCTGCGTGATGCCGACCAGATGGACATGGCGAGCATCGAGGCGCGCATCCGGGAACTCGGCGAGAAGGCGAAAGACGGCAAGCTCACGCTTGAGGAGATCACGGGCGGCACCTTCAGCATCACCAACGGCGGGGTGTTCGGCTCGCTCCTGTCGACGCCCATCTTGAACCCGCCGCAGAGTGCCATCCTCGGCATGCACAAGATCGAGGAGCGGCCGGTCGTCGAGAACGGCCAGATCGTGGTGCGGCCGATGATGTATCTGGCGCTGTCCTACGACCATCGCATCGTCGATGGGCGCGAGGCGGTACAGTTTCTCGTGACCATCAAGGAAGCGTTGGAAGACCCCGCGCGCATGCTGATGGGCATCTAGACCAAGAACACGCACCCGAGAGCACGGCGATGGCAGACCAGTACGACGTGGTGGTTATCGGCGCCGGCCCGGCGGGCTACGTCGCCGCCATACGCTGTGCCCAGCTCGGGCTCCGCACGGCGTGCGTGGACAACTGGCGCAACGCCAAGGGCGAGGCCGCGCTCGGCGGCACCTGCATCAACGTCGGCTGCATCCCGTCCAAGGCCCTGCTCGAGGCCTCCGAGATCTTTGCGCGGGTGCGCGACCACGGCGCCCGGTTCGGTATCCGTGCCAAAGAGCTCACGCTCGACCTGGCCGGCATGATGGCGCACAAAGACAAGGTCGTGACGGATCTGACGCGCGGCGTGGCGACCCTGTTCAAGGCCAATGGCGTGACTGCGATTACCGGCACTGGCAAGCTTTTTCCCAACAAGCAGGTCGAGGTGACCGTCGCCGACGGCAAGACGCGCACGCTCAGCGCCCAGCACGTGATCCTGGCAACCGGATCGCAGCCGGTGGCGATCGGCGCGGCGCCGCTGCGCGAGGAGCTGATCGTGGATTCGAGCGGGGCGCTTGCCTTCTCCGAGGTTCCGAGCCGCCTCGGCATCATCGGCGCCGGAGTGATCGGGCTCGAGCTTGGCAGCGTGTGGCGGCGCCTCGGCGCCGAGGTCGTGCTGCTCGAGGCGCAAGAGAGCTTTCTAACGGTCGCCGACGAGCAGGTCGCCAAGGAGGCGCTCAAGCAGTTCAGCGCTCAGGGTCTGGACATCCGGCTCGGCGCCCGGGTGATGGCCAGCATGGTCGAAGACCGCCGGGTCGTGGTCGATTATCAGGATAAGGCCGGTGACCACCGGGAGACCTTCAGCAAGCTGATCGTCGCCGTCGGCCGTCGTCCCAGCACCCACGGACTGTTTGCGCCGGAGACCGGCCTGCTGCTCGACGAGTGGGGTCTCATCCACGTCGATGAGCAATGCCGCACGAATCTGCCCGGCGTCTACGCGGTGGGCGATGTCGTGCGCGGGCCGATGCTCGCGCACAAGGGATCGGAGGAAGGCATCATGGTGGCGGAGACGATCGCGGGCGGTCATGCTCGCGTCAACTACGACACCATTCCGTCGGTCATCTACACGCTTCCGGAGATCGCCTGGGCCGGCAAGACCGAGCAGGCGCTCAAGAAACTGGGTACGCCCTACAAGGTTGGCACGTTCCCGTTCGTGGCCAACGGCCGCGCCAAGGCGATGGGCGAGGCGAGCGGATTCGTCAAGCTGCTGGCGCAGGCTGACAGCGATCGCTTGCTTGGTGTGCACGTGATCGGCCCACACGCCTCGGAGCTCATCGCCGAGGGTGTCCTCGCCATGGAGTTCGGCGCCACCGCCGAGGACCTGGCGCTCACCATGTTCGCGCATCCCACGCTGTCGGAGGCGATGCACGAGGCGGCGCTCTCGGTACACGGACGCGCCATTCACGTCAGGCAGGCAGGAAAGGCCAGCTGATTTCGGTATAGACGGACCGGGGCGGTCACCCGGGCGCTGCACCCGAGCCGGCCCCGAAAGGCCCAGCGGCGCCGTCAAGAAATCACAGGCACAAAAAGGGCTTGGCGCGCCCTAGAGGATTCGAACCTCTGACCTTCAGCTCCGGAGGCTGACGCTCTATCCAGCTGAGCTAAGGGCGCGGTCTGCAACTCTTTCCGCTACAACCGTCCATGGTGCGAAATGGTGGCCCGTCCATCCTTGGCCGGGCGCTCGGCGCCGTGCGGGTCCACGGGACCTGCACGAAAACTCCACCTCACCAAGATGAGCTAAGGGCGCAAGGTGCGCAAGGATAGCCGCATCGGGCAGGAGCGTCCACGCGGCCGCTTGCCGGCCGTACGTTAAATTAGGCTATACTAACGTGGTTTAACTTTCCCGGGGCCCCTTGCGGGGCGCAAGCAAACCTTTCAACACCAGTAATGGGGATTAACCGTGTCTGACCGTGAGTTCCTGAAATACTTCTCGAGCATGATTGCCGCGCTCGTGGCGCTGGCGATCGTTCTGTTTGTGATTGCGCAGGTCGTCGGCGGCAAGGCGAAGTCATCCGCCGCCGCACAGGCCGACGCGAAGGCCGTTGCCGAGCGCATCAAGCCGGTCGGCGAAGTGACCGTGGCGAGCACGGCGGTGATGGACGCACTGATCCCGACCGCTCAGGCCGCCGATGACAAGGGCAAGAAAGTTTATGACTCCGCCTGCCAGGCCTGCCACGCTGCCGGTGTGGCCGGTGCGCCGAAGCTGGGCGACAAGGCCGATTGGGGTCCGCGCATCGGGCAGGGCAACGAGACGCTGTACCAGCACTCGCTCAAGGGCTTCCAGGGCAAGAAGGGCGTGATGCCGCCGAAGGGTGGCTTCGCCAACCTATCCGACGCCGATGTGAAGGCGGCGGTCGACTACATGGTGAGCAAGGCCAAGTAACGTCCAATCTGCGGGCGCTCGGAGAAAGGCGGCCAGCGGGCCGCCTTTTTCTTTGGCGGGCAGGCCAACATGGTTGGTGCGCCCGCTCGCCGTGCCCTGTCACGTCGCCGGCGCCGACAGCGGTCTTCGGTCGAGGCGGCGGTACTGAATCGCCTCCGAGACATGCGGCGGTGCGACCCGCTCCTCACCGGCGAGATCGGCGATGGTGCGCGCGACCTTTAGCACACGGTGGTAGGCACGGGTGCTCAGCCCCAGCCGGTCGATCGCCTGTTCTAGCAGGCGCCGGCTGTCCGCACCGAGCGCGCAAACCGCCTCGACCTGTTTGGCGGCGAGCGCGTGATTCGGTCGCCCGCTGCGCGCGAGCGCCCGTTCGCGCGCCGCCCGTACGCGCGTCTGCACCTGCGCGGAGGTTTCGCCCTTGGCTGGCGTGGGCGCAAGGAGCAGCGCGCGCGGCACGGGCGGCACCTCGACATGCATGTCGATGCGATCGAGCAGCGGGCCGGACAGGCGGGCACGATAGGCGCGCACCCGCTCTTCGGAGCAATGACAGCGGCCCGATGCGTCTCCCAGGTATCCGCACGGGCAGGGGTTCATCGCCGCGACGAGCTGAAAGCGCGCCGGGAATTCGGCCTGGCGCGCGGCGCGCGAGATCACCACGGCGCCGGTCTCGAGCGGTTCGCGCAGCACCTCCAGCACGTGCCGGTCGAACTCCGGCAGCTCATCCAAGAACAGCACGCCGTGGTGGGCGAGCGAGATCTCGCCCGGGCGCGGGTTACTGCCGCCGCCCACCAGCGACACGGCCGAGGCGGTGTGGTGCGGCGCACGGTAGGGGCGCCGCTTCCATTGACTGATCGAGAAACCGCCGTTGAGCGAGTGAATGGCGCAACTCTCAAGCGCTTCGTCGTCCTGCATGGGGGGCAGAATCCCGGGCAGGCGGCTCGCCAACATGCTCTTGCCAGTCCCGGGCGGCCCGATCAACAGCAGGCTGTGGCCGCCCGCGGCTGCGATCTCCAGCGCGCGCTTGGCATGTGCCTGGCCGCGCACATCGCTCAGATCCGGTACGTCGACGGCCTCGACCGGCGATTCCTGGTGCACATGCGCCGCGAGCCGCCGTTCACCGCCCAGGTGAGCCGTCACCTCCAGCAGGTGCGTTGCCGCCAGGATTGTCGCCCCGCGTGCCAGCGCCGCCTCGTCGGCATTGGCGCGCGGCACGACGAGCGCACGCTGCGCGCGGTGCGCATGCAGCGCCGCGGTGAGTGCCCCGCGAACTACGCGCAGCTCCCCAGTCAGGGCGAGTTCGCCCACGAACTCCAGCTCGTTCAGCGCGGCTGCTGGAATCTGGCCCGAGGCGGCCAGAATACCGATCGCGATCGGAAGATCGAAGCGCCCGCCCTCCTTGGGGAGATCGGCCGGCGCAAGATTGATGGTGATGCGTCGCGCGGGAAACTCGAAACGCGCATTGAGCAGGGCCGCACGCACGCGCTCCTTGCTTTCCTTCACCTCGGCTTCCGGCAGACCGACGATGGAAAGGTTCGGCAGGCCATTGGCGATGTGCACCTCGACGGTGACCGCGGGTGCATCGATGCCGGCCAGAGCGCGACTGTGTACGACAGCGAGCGACATACCTTCCTTGGTGTGGCTTGGTTATTTCTTGGCTAATCGCGCTTCCAGCTCGGTGACGCGCCTTTCCATCTCCTCGAGCCGCGCACGGGTGCGCGCAAGAACCGCCTCCTGGACCTCCAGCTCCTCGCGCGTCACGAGGTCGAGGCGATCAAAGGCGGCCTGCAGGGCGCCGCGCAGATTGCGCTCCAGCTCTTGCGTCATGCCGGAGGGCATGGTCCGGGCGGTTGCCTTGGCGATTTGATCGATGATGTCGGCAAGCACCTAAGCTCCTCCGGGGTCGTCCGGCCCGATCCGGTCGGTTCGCCTTTCTAGCAGCTCGCAACGTCGCCACGCAACGCTTGCAGTTGCACAAGTATTGTGCACGGCCCGCAAGCGCGGCGTCCATGCTGGTGCGACCGCACCTGCGCCCAGACCCCGATCGATCATAACTCATTGTTCTGTCACCACAATTGTTAATGGCACACAAGCTGCTGTGCGCCGCAGCGTAACACCAATTGGCTCAGCGACAGGACCGTTTAAGACCGCAACCGCGTTCGGCGACCCGACAGGACCTCGGTGACACCGGCGAATGCTCGAAGACGCAAAGGAGAAACTCACGATGAAGCAATCCACCCCTATAAGTCTCGCCAGGAAGCTGTTGGTCGCGACGATCACCGCCGCCGTCAGCGCCGTCACGCTTGCGGAAGAAAAGAAGATGGCGGAAAAGCCCGCTGTGCCGACGCTCGGCCAGGTAATGGACGCAACGGGCATCAGCGTCAACGGTTATGTCGATGCCTCGTATACCTACCTGTCCGGCAGCGGCACCTTCACGAGCGGCGCCGCCAACCGCGTGTTCGACACGGAGCGGCGCAGCTTCAACGTGAATGCGCTTGACCTCACGGTCGCGGCGCTGCCGCCCGAGGGCTTCGGTGGCTTAGCGAACCTGACCGCAGGCTCGGACGCCAAGGTCATAACCGCGGCCGGCACCCAGGGTGACGAGTTCGACGTGACTCAGGCCTATGTACACTACGCCAAGGGCGGCCTGATGCTGATCGGCGGCAAGTACGTCACGCTGTCTGGCGCCGAGGTGATCAAGAGCCCGGCCAACACCAACTTCTCGCGCTCGATCCTGTTCGGTTACGCGATCCCGTTCACGCATACCGGCGTGCGCGCCTACTTCACTCCGGGCGGCAGCGCCGTCGCGCCGGACGGCAAGTGGACCTTCATTGCCGGCATCAACAACGGCTGGGACGTGCAGAGCGAGTCACAGCAGGGCACGGCCGCCGATGGCACGCAAGGGCTCGGCAAGACCATCGAGCTCGGAGTGAACGGCGCGATCGGCAAGAGCGTGTTGCTGGCGGCCGTGTACTACGGCGGCGACGAGTCTCTTGGCGCCGCCACCACCGGCCGGCGCGACCTGCTCGACCTTGTGGCGACCATCAATGCCACCGACAGCCTGAGCTTTGTCCTTAACTTCGACACCGCCAAGCAGGAAGACGCGCTCGGTGCCGGCAGCGACGCCAAGTGGAGCGGACTTGCCGGCTACGTGAACTACAAGTTCAGCGACCAGTGGCGGCTGTCGGTGCGCGGCGAGTACTTCGATGACAAGAACGGCTTCCGCACCGGTGTCACCCAGAAGTGGAAGGAGGTCACCGCCACGGTGGCATACATGCCGAGCAATAACGTGGAACTGCGTGGCGAGCTGCGCTACGACAAGTCCGACCAAAACAGTTTCAACCAGCCGGATGGCACGATCAAGGAGAGCCAAAACTCGCTCGGCCTAGAGGCCATCTACAAGTTCTAACCGCATGGGGAGCGGGGCGGCCGCGCCGCCCCGGCGCCCGATCAGGAGGCACAATGAAATTCGTAACCGCCATCATCAAGCCCTTCAAGCTCGACGACGTGCGCGACGCGCTCGCCGAAGTGGGTGTGAAGGGTGTGACCGTGACCGAGGTCAAGGGCTTCGGCCGGCAGAAGGGCCACACCGAGCTGTATCGAGGTGCGGAGTACGTAGTCGATTTTCTGCCGAAGGTAAAGATCGAGGTCGCCATCGAGGACGCCATGCTCGATCGCGTCATCGAGGCCATCACCAAGGCCGCACGCACCGACAAGATTGGCGACGGCAAGATCTTCGTTACCGACCTCGCGCAGGTCGTCCGCATCCGTACCGGCGAAACCGGGAAGGACGCACTGTGAACTGGAGAGCCAACATGTTCAAACGATTCTCGACCAAGACGTTGTTGGGCCTGGCCGCCGCGCTGCTGATCGCAGCAGCCCCGGCCATGGGCCTTGCGGAGGAACCGGCCAAGGCCGCCGAGGCGGCAGCGGCCGCCGCGCCGGCGGCGCCGACACCCACGCCCGACAAGGGCGACACCACCTGGATGATGGTGTCGACCGTGCTCGTGATCATGATGTCCATCCCGGGTTTGGCCCTGTTCTACGGCGGCATGGTACGAGCCAAAAACATGCTGTCGGTGCTGATGCAGGTGTTCAGCATCTTCTGCCTCGTTGCGGTGCTGTGGGTGGTGTATGGCTACTCGCTTGCCTTCACCGCAGGCGGCGCGCTCAACTCCGTCATCGGCGGCCTCGACAAGGCGTTTCTCAAGGGCGTTGGACCCGAGGCGGTGGCCGAAACCTTCAGCAAGGGCGTGGTGATTCCGGAGCTCGTGTTCGCCATGTTCCAGCTCACCTTCGCGGCCATCACCACGGCGCTCATCGCCGGCGCCTATGCCGAGCGCATCAAGTTCTCGGCGGTGCTGGTGTTCTCGGCGCTGTGGTTCACGTTCTCCTACCTGCCGATGGCGCACATGGTGTGGTTCTGGGGTGGCCCGAGCGCCTTCCAGGATCCGGCCGGTTTCCTGTTCAGCAAGGGCGCGCTCGACTTCGCCGGCGGCACGGTGGTGCACATCAACGCGGGCATCGCGGGCCTGATGGGGGCGCTGGTGCTCGGCAAGCGCATCGGCTACGGGAAGACCGCCATGCCCCCGCACAGCCTGCCGATGACGATGATCGGCGCCTGCCTGCTGTGGGTCGGCTGGTTCGGCTTCAATGCCGGTTCTAACCTCGAGGCCACCGGCACCGCCGTGCTGGCGCTTGCCAACACCTTGTTTGCCACGGCGGTGGCAGCCCTCGCCTGGACGTTCGCCGAGTGGATCGCCAAGGGCAAGCCAAGCCTGTTGGGCGGCGTGTCCGGTGCTGTTGCGGGCCTCGTTGCGATCACGCCCGCCGCCGGCTTCGTCGGTCCGCTCGGTTCGCTTGTGCTCGGCGCCATTGCCGGTGTGGTGTGCTTCTGGGCCGTTGCCTGGCTCAAGGTCAAGGCCGGCTACGATGATGCATTGGATGTCTTCGGCGTGCACGCGGTGGGCGGCATCATCGGTGCCATCGGCACCGGGATCTTCGTTTCGCCCGCGCTGGGCGGCACGGGGGTATTCGACTACGCCGCCAACAAGGTGGGCGATTTCGACATGGCGGCACAGGTGGTAAGCCAGCTGTGGGGCGTGGGCACTGCCGTCGTATGGTCGGGGGTGGTGAGCCTTGTGCTATTCAAGCTCATCGATGTGGTCATGGGGCTGCGCGTGCCGGAAGAGTCCGAGCGCGAAGGTCTCGATGTGGCCTCGCACGGCGAGACCGCCTACAACCCCTGACCGACCTCGTTGTTTCCTTCCCGGAAGTGTTCGCGGGCGCCCAGGGCGCCCGCCTTTTTTCTTGCCGCCGGCCCTTCGACCACGCAGGACTTCGGCTCACCGGCCTGCCGTGCGCTACGTGAGTCCGGCAGCGCTCAGAGCTTGTTATGCGTCCCGTCGCAGAACGGCTGGGTACCAGTCTGTTTGCAGCCGCACAGCGCGACCTGACCGGCGGCTTCGAGCTCGAACTTGACGGGGGCGAACTCGCTGCCCTTGTGGGAGCCGTCGCAGAACGGCTGGTTCTTCGAGCGGCCGCACGCGCACCACCAGTAGGTGCCGGGCTTGAGGTCCATGACGTACGGACCTTTCTGTGCGACGGTGGGTTTGTTCATGGCGATTGAAATCTCCGGGTAGGCGATGCATCAACGTGCGCGCAGTTTATACCTCCCCGACGCGGCCGCTTCAATCGCGGACCGGGGCCGGACCAGCCCGGCATCAGCGTAAGAACTCAGGCGACGCCAAGGCCGCGGCGTGAATGGTGGCGTTGTAGTAGCGGGTAGCGAATCCCTTCGCGCTCGCATCGCCGGCGCGGTAGCCACCCAGCGTCACGCCCTTACAGCCCATGGTGGCACTCCACCAGCCCGATGGATACGTGCACTGCGGAAAGTACAGCGTGCCGACGTCCGTAAAGCCCGCGCCCCTCAGCGCCTCGCGCATGTGACGTATCAGGTCGGCGTGAAAGAGTGGCGACTCGCTTTGGCCGACCACGACACCCGGCGTGCGCAGGGCGCGCTGGCAGTTGCGGTAAAAGTCCGCCGAGAACAGCCCGGCCGCCGGCCCCACCGGGTCGGTGGAGTCGACAATGATCACGTCGTAGCTTCCTGGCGCGGCCTGTGCCAGCCACTCGATGCCGTCGGCGAAATGCAAACGCGCGCGTGGATCGCGGTTTGCGGCCGTCAGCTCGGGGAAGAACCGTTCGGCGACGCGCGTGACGCGCTCGTCCAGCTCGACCTGCTCGGCGAGCTGCACGTCCGAGTGCTTCAGCACCTCGCGCAGCGTGCCGCAGTCGCCGCCGCCGATGATGAGCACGCGCTTCGGATTCGGATGGGTGTAGAGCGCCGGGTGCGACATCATCTCGTGGTACACGAAGTTGTCGCGATCGGTCACCATCACCAGACCGTCGAGCGTCATGAGTCGCCCGAAGCTCTCGGTCTCGAAGATCTCGATGCGCTGGAAGGCGCTTTGCTCCGCGTGCAGCCGGGCCTTGATCTTGAGCGATATGGCCGCACCCTGCCCCGACCACTGCTCGGTAAACCACGTGTCATCCAGCGCCATGTCCGACCTCGAAAGCGGGAGATTGCGATACCAGAGCGGAAAGAAAAGCTCTACTATTATGCGGGACTCGCGCGGCAAGTTGAACTGGCGACGAACAATATCTTCTCTTTTTGTTTTCACTGAATCCATGACCTGGACCATCGATCAGGCGCGCCGCACCTACAACATCGCGCACTGGAGCAACGGCTACTTCGACATCGATGCGCGTGGCGAGCTCGTGTGCCGCCCCAGCGCACGCGCCGGTGAGCCGGGCGTGAGCCTCGCGGAGATCGCCCGCGCCTTCCCCAGCCACAATCTGTCGTTGCCGGTGCTGGTGCGCTTCT
Organism: uncultured Acidiferrobacteraceae bacterium; assembly: GCA_964482055.1. Classification (GTDB taxonomy): domain Bacteria; phylum Pseudomonadota; class Gammaproteobacteria; order Acidiferrobacterales; family Sulfurifustaceae. The sequence continues at coordinate 7,560 of CAYZVX010000060.1, read as the reverse complement.
CGGGCATCCTGCAGCACCGCGTCGAGGAGCTGTGCCGCGCCTTCGACGCCGCGATGGCTGCCAACGACTACCGCGGCCGCTATACCGCCGTCTACCCGATCAAGGTGAACCAGCAGCGCAGCGTGGTCGACGCCCTGCTCGCGCACGGCGCCGAGCGCCTCGGGCTCGAGGCGGGCAGCAAGCCCGAGCTGCTCGCCGTGCTGGCGCGCTCGCGCCCTGACGGCATCGTCGTGTGTAACGGTTACAAGGATCGCGAGTTCATCCGCCTCGGGCTGATCGGCAAGGCGCTCGGGCACCGCGTGCATATCGTGGTGGAGAAGCTTACCGAGCTCGGGCTCGTCATCGAGGAGGCGCGCGCGCTCAACATTGCGCCACTGCTCGGTGTGCGCGTGCGCCTCGCCTCGCTCGGCGCCGGCACGTGGCAGAACACCGGCGGCGAGAAATCCAAGTTCGGGCTGTCGGCAGCCGAGGTGCTGCGCGTGATCGAGCGGCTGCGCGCCGAGAACCTGCTCGACAGCCTGCAGATGATGCACTTTCACATGGGCTCGCAGATCGCCAACATCCAGCACATCCAGTCCGGCATGCGCGAGGCGGCGCGCTACTACGCGGAGCTGCGCCGGCTTGGCGCCCCGGTGCGCGTGGTCAACGTCGGCGGCGGGCTCGGGGTGGACTACGAGGGCACGCGCTCGCGCAGCTTCTGCTCCATGAACTACTCGGTGCAAGAGTACGCCGCCAACATCGTGCACGCCCTGGCCGAGATCTGCGCGCAGCAGCGCCTGCCGCACCCGGACATCGTGAGCGAATCGGGGCGCGCGCTCACCGCGCACCACGCGGTGCTCATCACTAACGTTCTGGACGTGGAACCCGCCCCCGGCAGTGAGCCGATCGCGCCGCTCGCGGCAGACGAACCGCAGGTGATCCAGGACCTGTGGCGCGGCCTCAAGGACCTGGCGAGCCGCCCGGCGCTCGAGGTCTATCACGACGCCGTGAACTGGCTCAACGAGGCGCAGACCCTGTTCCATCACGGCGTGCTCAACCTGAAGGAGCGCGCGCGCGCCGAGCAGATCTACTTTGCCACCTGTCAGCAGGTGCGCGCGCGCCTCACGCCGGGGGCGCGCGCGCACCGCGAGGCGCTCGATGAGCTCAACGAGCGCCTCGCCGACAAGTACTTTTGCAATTTTTCGCTCTTCCAGTCGATGCCCGACCACTGGGCGATCGACCAGATCTTTCCAGTGCTGCCGCTCACGCGCCTCAACGAGGAGCCGCAGCGCCGCGGCGTGCTGCAGGACATTACCTGCGATTCCGACGGACGCGTCGATCTGTATGTGGACGGCGAGGGCGTGGAGACGAGCCTGCCGCTGCACGCGCTGCGCAGCCGCTCCGCCGCGAGCGCCACGGAACCTTATCTGCTCGGCATCTTCATGGTCGGCGCCTATCAGGAAATCCTGGGCGACATGCACAACCTGTTCGGCGACACCGACTCGGTGCACGTGGAGCTTGCGCCCGACGGGGGCTTTCGCCTGACCCAGGCAAAGCGCGGGGACACCGTGGAGTCGGTGCTGCGCTTCGTGCATTTCGATCCGCAGGACCTGCTGGCCGCGTACCGCGCCAAGGTCGAGCAGGCCACCTGGCTCGAGCCTGCGCAGCGCGAGGCCTGCCTCGCCGAGCTGAGCGCGGGGCTCGAGGGCTACACCTACCTCGAGGACTAGCCCTAGGTCGCGTCCTTGCGCACCTTGGAGGCGAGCGCCTTGATGCCGAGCTCGCGCAGCTGGCGGTTGGCCTGCTCCATGTCCTCGAGCTTTGCATAGGGGCCGAGGCGCACGCGGTGGTAGGTGCCGCGACCCTCGAGCGTGACCTTCTGGATCTGCGCGACCAAGCCGGTGAGCGCCAGGCGCGCCTTCAGCTGATCGGCATCCTCGAAGCGCGCAAACGACCCGGCCTGCAGGAAGTAGCTGACGCCCTCCTCTGCCTTGGCGGTCTTGGTCGCGGGCCTGCTCTTCGCCAGGTCGCGCTCCGAGACGAGCGTCTCGCCTTCCTGCAGGATGATGTAGAAGTCATATTTCGGTTTGCCGCTCTTGGTTGTCTCCGCCGCCGGTTTGCTGGCCGGTTCGCTGCGGTTCTCGGCCGGGTGCGTGAGGCGCGCCCAGAGGTTGGCGAGTCCGCCCTTGGCATCGGCCTGGCGGCTGGCGAGCTGCCACAGCAGAACGCTCGCCACCCCGATGCCAATGCCGAGCGCCACCAGCATCCAGCCGCGCCGCGCCAGGCGCTTGGCGAGCGGGGTCCGGGTCTTCTTGCGCGCCTGCGCCATGCGCGGCTACATCGTCTGGGGGGCGGATACGCCAAGCAGCGCAAGGCCGTTGGCCAGGACCTGGCGGGTGGCGGCGATCAGGTTGAGGCGCGCATTGCGCACGGATGGGTCCTCGACCAGAAAAACGTGGGTGTTGTAGTAGAGATGGAAGTCGGCCGCCAGCTCGCGCAGGTAGTGCGCAAGCTGGTGCGGCTCGTGGGCGAGCGCCGCCGCCTCCAGCACCTCCGCGTAGCGGGCGAGCCGCGCGAGCAGCGCCTGCTCGTGCGCTTCGGTGAGCCGGGTGAGCTCGCGATTGCCGAGCGCGACGTCATGCGCATAGCCCTTTTCACGCGCCTGGCGAAATACGCTGCAGATGCGCGCGTGCGCGTACTGGACGTAGTACACCGGGTTGTCGGCGGATTGCGATTTGGCGAGATCGAGGTCGAAGTCCATGTGCTGCTCGCACTTGCGCAGCACGTAGAAAAAACGCGCCGCATCGTTGCCCACCTCGCGCCGCAGCTCGCGCAGGGTCACGAACTCCCCGGAGCGCGTCGACATCTGGACCTTTTCGCCGCCGCGGTAAAGCACCGCGAACTGCACCAGCAGGACGTCGAGCTTATCGGGGTCGTCGCCGATGGCGGCGAGCGCGGCCTTGACGCGCGGGACATAACCGTGGTGGTCCGCGCCCCAGATGTCGATCACGCGCGCGAAGCCGCGCTCGAGCTTATTGGCGTGGTAGGCGATGTCGTGCGCAAAATAGGTCTTCTGGCCGTTCTCGCGCACCAGCACGCGATCCTTCTCGTCGCCGTAGTCGGTGGAGCGAAACCACAGTGCCCCGTCCTTTTCGTAGGCATGGCCGCTGGCGCGAAGTCTTTCGATCACTCGATCCGCCGCGCCGGTCTCAACCAGCGCGCGCTCCGAGTACCACTCATCATAGATAACGCCGAATTCCTCGAGGTCCTTGCGGATATCGTCCAGAATGACCTTGAGACCGAGATCGAACACCGTGCGGTAGGCGGCCGGGCCGAGCAGCGCCTTGGCGCGCTCGATCAGCGCATCGATGTAACGCTCCTTGTCGCCGCCCTTTGGCTCGTCGAGCGGCAACCCCTCGAGCACGCGCGCCGCCGGCTGGCGGTAGCGCTCACCGTGCTCCCGATGCAGCGTCGCGCCGATGTCATAGACGTAGTCGCCCTTGTAGCCGTTGGCCGGAAAGTCAAGCTTCTCTCCGCATAGCTCGAGGTAGCGCAGCCACACACTCACGGCGAGGATGTCCATTTGCCGGCCGGCGTCATTGACGTAGTACTCACGGTGGACGTTGAAACCGACGGCGGCGAGCAGGTTGGCAACCGTCGCCCCATAGGCCGCGCCGCGCCCGTGCCCCACGTGCAGCGGCCCGGTCGGGTTGGCGGAAACGAACTCGACCTGCACGCGCTGCCCGGCGCCGAGCTGGCTGCGGCCATAGCGCTCGCCTGCGGCCAGGATGTCGGCCACGAGCCCGACGTGCGCGTCGGGGCTCAGGAAGAAGTTGATGAACCCGGGACCCGCGATCTCGACCCGGGCGATCTTGGGCGAGACCGGCAGCGCCTTGACCAGGCGTTCGGCCACCTCGCGCGGCTTGGCGTGCGCACTCTTGGCGAGGGTCAGTGCGAGATTGGTCGCGAAGTCGCCGTGCTCCTTCTGGCGTGTGTGCTCGACCGTGATCGCCGCTTCGGCTTGGGCCGGTAAGGCGCCGGTTGCCCGCAGCCCGGCAAGTGCATGCGCGAGCAGCTCTTCGATGTGCTTCTTCAAGGTGGAATCCGACAAGGCAACCGGGTAAGAAGCGTTGATTCTACCGGCGCGTGGCGCGCGACTCCATGCCCGCTGCGGGCGAGGCCTTACTGGTCGTCGGCGCGCCGGCGCGGCGTGCGGCAGCGCCGCGCGTGGTAGGCGCTCACTGGATCGCGCACCGCCTCCTGTAGCCGCTCGAAGCGCGTGGCCGCGCCTTCGACATCGCCCTGTTCGAGCCGGCGGTAAGCCTGTTCGAAGTCCGCCAGCCAGTCGAGGCTGGCGTACTGACCCGGGGCGATGAGCTCGTAGACGCGCACGCGGCTTTCGCGCCCGCGCACCCGCACCCGGTCGACCTCGCGCAGCTGGCCGGCAAACTCCTCGCGCACCTGCGCCTGGGTGAACTCGCTCAGCAGGATGTGCGTGCCGTAGGCCTTGTTGAGGCCTTCGATGCGCGCGCCGAGGTTCACGGCATCGCCGATCACCGTATAGTTGAAGCGACTGGCCGAGCCCATGTTGCCGACGATCATCGAACCGGTGTTGATGCCGATGCCGATGTCGAAGGACGGCAAGCCCTCGCCCTGCCAGCGCGCCCGCAGCTCCTTGAGCCGCGCCATCATGTCGAGCGCGGTGCGGCAGGCGAGCCGCGCGTGCTCGGCGTGGGCGATGGGTGCGCCGTACACCGCCATGATGGCATCGCCGATGTACTTGTCGAGCGAGCCGTGATGGCGAAAAACGGCGTCGGTCATTTCCGTGAGGTAGACGTTGAGCAGCCGGACCAGCTCCTCCGGGACGAGCGCCTCGGACACGGAAGTGAAGCCGCGGATGTCTGAAAACAATACGGTCAGCTCGCGCTTGTCCCCGCCGAGACGCAGTTTCTGCACGTCGCGCGCGATCTCATCGACCACCGCGGACGGCACGTAGTACTGGAACGCCGACTTGATGTGGCGGCGCTGCGCCTCGGCCATGAAGTACTGCACGATGTTCGATGACATGAACAGCAGCAGCATCAGCAACAGCGGGTAGACGAGCGTGACCCACAGGAGTTGCGTCGCGTACAGCCATAACGCCGCGCCCAGGTAAACGCTCGCCAGCACCGTGATCGCAACGGCGCTTGCCCGCAGCGTGAGCCGCGGCAGCACGCCGGCGAGCAGCGCACCGAGTACCACCAGCCCGGCGAGCTCGACGGCCGGCAACCACGCGGGTCGGCGCACGAAATCGCCGTTCAGCAGATTCTCAATGGCGGTGGCGCGTATCTCGACGCCGGGGAATGCGGCGCCGTGCGGCGTGACGCGGATGTCCCCGATTCCCTTGGCGGTCGCGCCGATCAGCGCCACGCGGTCCCGCAGGGCCTGCGGCGCGAAGCGCCCGGCGAGCAGATCGGCGGCGGTGATCTGCGGGATGGTTCGTTCCGGACCGTAGTAACGCAGCAGCGCCCGGCCATAGACGCCGGTCTCGATGCGCTGCGCGCCGAGGTGCAGTGCCACGAGGCCGAAATCATCGGCTTCGGCGCGCAGCGCGACATCGCCGAGGGACAGCCGCGCGCTTTGCACATCGGCCGATGCAAACAGCCGGCCGCGGTAGGCCATAAGGAGCGGTGTGGCGCGCAGCGTGCCGTCGCGGTCGGGAAAGATGTTGATGTGGCCGGTGTGGCGTGCGGCGCGCTGCAACGCTTCGACATTGGCGAGCAGCCCGAACGGCGCGGGCAGCCCCAGCGCGGTGGCGGGCGCCGGCGCCGCCACGACATCCTTCTCGACCGATGCCAGCACCCGATCGGCGTGCGCGGGAGACGCGTGCCGCGTCTCCTGCGGCGACATCAGAAAGGACATGCCGAGAACGACCTTGCCGCTGGCGGCAATGCTGCGCGCCAGCACACTGTCGGTGGCGAGCAGCGCGCGCAGGGCGTCATACAGGCCGGCGCGCGGAGCGCCGTCGGCCTCGAGCTGCTCGAGCAGCGCCGCGTTCTCGGCCTCGGGGAAGAACACGTCGAAGGCGATCACGCGCACCCCGGCGCCCTCGAGACAATCGATCAGCCGCGCCAAGGTGGCGCGCGTCCACGGCCAACGGCCGAGCTCGCTCAGGCTCTGCTCGTCGATGGCGATGATCACGACGTTGCCCGGCGCGGCGCGCGTGCCGAGGGTCACCTGGCGCAGATCGTAGCTCTTGAGCTCAACGACCTCGAGCAGGGCCGGGTCGAGCACGTAGAGCAATGCGACGAGGGTGGTGGCCGCGACACCGGCGAGACCACTGCGGCGCCAAGTTACGACCTGGCCCGCCGCGCCCGTCATGCTGGCGATTGCGCCAACAAGGCGCGCACCTCCTTGAGGTGCGCGCGCCGCATGGGCTTGCCGTCCACCGGGCTCAGCGGGGTCTCGCGCGCATGGCGCTGATTGAAGACGAACAGCTCGATGCTGGTGCCATCGGCGGTGAACTGGAAGGTCGGAACGTTTTCATAGCGCTCGCCGCCGAAGCGCACGCGGCGCATGTCCTGCTGAAACGGAATGCCGTGCTCCTGCAGCCGCAGGGCGATGTCCTCGGGCAGCTCGGCGGTGATGTGCAGCTGGATGCCGCAGGTCGGCGTGGCGGCGCCGGTCAGCACCGCGCCGACCAGGCGTGGCTCAAAGGGCTGCAGAAACTCCATGGCCTCGACCGCCAGGGTGCGTAGCCGCCTCAGCTGATCGGCGAGGCGCGCGCCATGAAACATCTGCAGGCGCTCGCGCAGGGCCTGCTCGATCTGCTGGTTGTTGGGCAGGTTCTTGAGCTCGTCGATGCCGAGGCGCGCAGCCGCCCGGCGCTTGGCGAGCTGAAAATCATTGATCCCCTCGTCCGCCATGATGCGCGCCGCCTCGAGCGCGATGTGCTGGCGCTGCTGCTCGGCGTGGCTCGCGACGTGGCGGGCGCGCCGCGCGGCGCGCGCCGATATCGAGGTCTTCTTCATCTAGAAAAGCTCGCGGATCTTTTCCGGCAGATTGGCCGGCGGCGCTGGCGGCGTCACGCCGCCCAGCTCGGTTTCGATCGGCTGTTGGTCCTCGGTACCTTCGATAAAGTACTCCTCGACCGCCGCCGGGTCACCGGGTGCGGCCGGCTTGCCGGTTTCGCTGTTGACCGTGAGCTTGATGATTCCTGGTGGCGGGTCGAGCGGCTTCTCTGGCATGCCGTCCAGCGCCACGCGCATGAAGTCGATCCAGATCGGCAGCGCCGCGCGCCCCCCGGTCTCCGCGCGGCCGAGCGAGGCGGGCTGATCGAACCCAACCCAGGCCGTGACGACGAGATCAGAATTGAACCCGGAGAACCAGGCGTCGCGGTATTCGTTGGTGGTGCCGGTCTTGCCGGCCAGATCCTTGCGTCCGAGCGCGAGTGCGGCCCGGCCGGTGCCGGCGCGGATCACGTCGCGCATGATGCTGGTCATGATGAAAGCGAGCGGCGGCTCGATCACGCGCGGCGCCACCAGGCGCGTGTCCTCGCCAGCGGCATCGAGCCGAGGGCCGCGCGCGAGGGCCGGCGCGCCT
>CAYZVX010000059.1:0-18673 GCA_964482055.1 uncultured Acidiferrobacteraceae bacterium | reverse complement strand
CGTTCCACGCCAGGGCGACCTGGCGCGAGCTGACGCTCGCGGCGCGCAGGCCCGCGGGCGTGCTCGGCGCGGTCGTGTCGCCGCCGGCGGGAGGCGTGGTGGCGCTCACGGCGACGCTCTGGTCCGAAACGTTGCCGGCGGCGTCGTAGGCGGCCACGCGATAGCTGTAGGTGGTCGACGCCGCAAGCCCGGTGTCGCTGTAGGCGGTGGCCGAGACGCTCGCCACCTGCACGCCGTTGCGGAACACTCGGTAACCCGCAACCCCCACGTTGTCGGTCGAAGCCTGCCAGGCGAGTTCGATGCGGCTTGCGCTCTGTGCCGTAGCGCTCACATTGGCCGGCGCCGACGGCGGCTGGGAATCTAATGACGGTAATGACCCGCTGTTGCTCGTCGTCTGGCCGCTGCCGCAACCGGCCAGCCAAAGCAGCAGAATTAATGCGCCGAGCGGCGCTCGGGGTCGGGATCGTGGTCCGGGCATAGGGTGTCCGCCGCGTTGTCAACACACCCTACCTACACAGACAGGCGACGCTTGGGAAGACGCCAACCGACTGCCGGCTCGGGGGCCGGGACGAACGAAATGGCAGCGCTGAGGTGACCGAGCGCGGCGCGCCGCTAAAGCCCCAAGTCGCCCCACAGCGAGTCCACGCGCCGCTTCACCGCCTCGCTCATCGCGATCGGCCGGCCCCAGGGGCGCGCTGTCTCGCCAGGCCATTTGTTGGTGGCGTCGAGCCCAAGCTTGCCGCCGAGCGACGGCTCGGGGCTGGCGAAGTCGAGGTAATCGATCGGCGTGTTCTCGACGACGAGCGTGTCGCGCGCGGGGTCCATGCGCGTGGTCATGGCCCAAACCACCTCCTTCCAGTCGCGCACGTTGATGTCGTCGTCGGTGACGATGACGAATTTCGTATACGTGAACTGGCGCAGGTAGGACCACACGCCGAACATGACGCGCCGCGCGTGGCCGGGGTAGCGCTTCTTGATCGACACACAGGCAATTCGGTACGAGCAGCCCTCGGGCGGGAGATAAAAGTCCACGATCTCGGGAAACTGCTTCTGCAAGATCGGAATGAATACCTCGTTCAGCGCTTGCGCCAGCACCGAGGGCTCGTCCCACGGCGAGCGCCCCATGAAGCTCGAATGGTAGATCGGGTTCCTGCGATGGCTGATGCGCTCGACGGTGAAAACGGGGAAGGTGTCCTGCGCATTGTAGTAGCCGGTGTGGTCGCCGAACGGTCCTTCGAGCGCGGTTTCGCCCGGTTGGATGTGGCCTTCGAGGACGATCTCGGCGCTCGCCGGCACCGACAGCGTGCGGCTGCGGTCTGGCACCACCTCGCTGCGGGCACCGCGCAGCAGCCCCGCGAACGCGAACTCTGAAAGCGTGTCGGGAATCGGGGTCACGGCCGCGAGCAGCGTTGCCGGGTCGGCCCCGATTACGACCGCCACGGGGAACGGCTTGCCGGGATTCGCCTCCTGGTGCTCGCGGAAATCGATCGCCCCGCCGCGATGGTGCAGCCAGCGCATGATGACCTTGTTGCGCGCGAGCACCTGCTGGCGGTAGATGCCGATGTTCTGGCGCTCCTTGTACGGCCCCTTGGTGATGACAAGCCCGAAGGTAATCAGCCGTCCCGCATCGTCGGGCCAGCAGCGCTGGATCGGGAGCATGGACAGGTCCACCGCCGGCCCGTCGACGACGTGCTCGCGGCAGGCGGCGTGGCGAACCTGTTTCGGCGGCGCGTGCAGCACCTGCTTCCACTCCGGCAGCTTCTCAAAGAGCTCGCTCAAGCCGCGCGGCAGTTGTGGCTCCTTCAGAAACGCGAGCATGCGCCCGACCTCGCGGAGCTCCTCGACGGATTTCCGGCCGACGGCGCGCGCAACGCGCGCCGTGGTGCCGAACAGGTTGCCTAGCAGCGGGATGCGCGAGCCCTTGGGGTTCTCGAACAGCAACGCCGGGCCGCCGGCCTTGAGCGTGCGCAGGCAGATCTCGGTGATCTCGAGCACCGGGTCGACCGGCACGCGTATGCGCTTGAGGTCGCCGCCGGCCTCGAGCGCCTCCAGGAAATCACGCAATGTCGCGTAGCTCATGGATCGTACACGGTAGGTGATCGGCTCCGCCCGCCGCTTGATCAAAATCAATTACCGCGCGCGCCGCCAAAGTAAATTAATGCTGCCCATGATCCCGTTCGCCTTCGTAACGCCCTTGCGCCTGCCGCTCGCGCTCCTGCCGGATGCCTTGCAGGCGATGCTGTTCGCGCGCCTCGCCAACCATCTCCTGCGTGGCCAGCGGCTCGCACGGCGCCTGCCAGCGCTCGATGGCAAGTCGATCGAGATCCATATCACCGATGCCGGCGCACACCTGCGCTTCGGCATCGAGGACGGACGCCTCACCGCGAGCGGCGCGGTGCGCTGCGATGTGGTGATCCGCGGCAGGCTCGAGGAATTCTGGCAGCTCGCCACGCGCGCCGAGGACCCCGATACGCTGTTCTTCAACCGGCGGCTCGACATCGAGGGCGACACCGAGACTGGGCTGCACGTCAAGAACCTGCTCGATGCGCTCGACTACGACCTCGAGGCCCACGTGCGGGCGGTGCTCGAGGAGACGCCGGCGCGCTTGCTCGCGCCGCTCATCATGCCACTGCTCGCCGCGCGGCGCGCCGGCCGTTAGCCGGAAATGCTCCAATTCATCCCCGGTTGGCCAAGCCAGTAGCCGTCGCAGCGGCCGGTCGGCATGTGTGGCGCGAGCTGCGCATCGGCATCGGCAACGGAGATTGAGCCGGCGGCGGCCGCGCGAAACAAATCAACCACCGCGAACGTTCCTTGCGATTGTGGCGATATACGCAAGACCTCAATGCCCAGCGCGGCCAGCTCCGGCAGGTGCCCGATCAGGCTGTGCGTGCCGGCCGATTGCACCTGGATGCCATTCAGCACCAGGAACGGTATGCCCTCCTGAGTCTCGAGGAGCATGCCGTCGGGATAGTCGCCACAGCGAAACCCGCAGTCGTCCTTGGGGCGGTTGTGGGCGCGCGCCGTGAAGCAGCGCGCGGAGAAGGCGAGCGGCAGGCGCCCGAAGGCAAACACCTCGGTCTCGATGCCTGCCGGGCGCGCGGCCTGCAGGGCCGTGAGTGATTCGCGCGACAGCTCGAGCGGCGGTACCCAGCGGCACGCGCCGGCCTCGGCCAGCACGGCGAGGCTCGCCGCGTTGTAGACATTGAGATGGGGGCCTGCGACAAAACGTGCGCGGCCGGCCAGCAGGTTGACCGCGCCCCAGTCGTTGGCCTCCACCTGGAAGCGCCCGTTCTCGGCGATGCGCCGAAGCTGCCCGAGCTCGGATTCGGCCTCAAGCAGCGTGAGCGTCGAGAGCACCACTTCCTTGCCGGCGGCGGCGAGCTGCTCGCCCACACTGATCCAGTCGCGCAGGCGCAGCGCACGGCGCTTGGCGCACACCACCTCGCCCAGATAGACGATGTCGACCGGGCTCGCCGCCGCGCGCGCGTAGAACTCGAGCGCCGTCTCGCGCGACCAGAAGTAGGGGATCGGGCCTAGTGAAAGCCTCAAGCTTCAAGCTCCAGGCGGCAAGCTTGCGCTTTGAGGCATTCGGCTTGCAGCTGAATTATTGCCATGGCCGGTGATACGCCCCGAGCGTGTGGCAGCGGCCCTCCGCGACCTTGTCGAGCGCGCGCTGCCATTCGGGGCGGGGCGCGAAGTGCGCTGGGTCGCGCTCGCAGGCATCGAGCGCCGCGCGCAGCACCTGCGTGACCTGCGCAACATAGGCCGGGCTGCGCTGGCGACCCTCGACCTTGATTGCCGCCACCCCGGCCGCGCGCAATTGCGGCAGGATCTCCAGGACATTGAGCGCCGTCGGCTCCTCCAAGGCGTAGTACGGCCTGTCGGAGACACGGTCCGCATCCACGTCCGCCGCGCATCCCTGCACGGCGAACCGGCCCTTGCACAGCGTGGGGTAGCCGGCCGACTGGTCGGGCGCATAGACGTCGATCAGTACGCCGTTCAGGCGCGAACGCCGCCCGCCGCCCCGCATCTCCTCCCAGCGCACGCTCTTGGCGGGCGAGCACACCCCGCCCGTATTGGGCGACTCGCCAGTGACATAGGACGACAGCTGGCAGCGCCCCTCCACCATGATGCACAGGCTGCCGAAGCCGAACACCTCGACCTCCACGTTTACGCGCCGCACGATCGCTTCGACCTGCGCGAGCGATAGCACGCGCGGCAGCACCACGCGCTGGATGCGAAAGCGCTCAGCGTAGAAACCGATGGCCTGCGGGTTCGTGGCCGAGCCCTGCACCGAAAGGTGCAGGCGCAGCTGCGGATGGCGGCTGAATGCGTAACTGAGCAACCCGACATCCGCCATGATCAGCGCATCGACCCCGAGGGACGCCGCCAGGTCCACGGCCGCGCACCCGCGCGCCCACTGATCGGGGCGCGGGAAGGTGTTGAGCGCGACGAACACGCGCCGCCCGGCCGCCTGCGCGTAGGCGAGCGCTTCGCGCGCCTCGTCGGCGTCGAAGTTAAGACCCGGGAAATTGCGTGCGTTGGTGCCGTCGCGAAAGCCGATGTAGACGGCATCCGCTCCGTGATCGATCGCGGCCTTCAAGGCCGGCAGGCTGCCGGCGGGGCAGATGAGCTCCATGACGATCAGTGATACGTGACTAGTGAATCGTACTTGGCGAATCGCACAAGGCGAAAATGGTGTTGCAGCGGGTAGCCAAAGCCCTCAGGCGAGTCACCGATCCACGAGTCACGAATCACCGCCTTTCTAACCTACTTTGCCGAGCACGCGGCGGCGGAACCGCACTCCGAGGCGCGCAGCGATTGCGCTGCACGCCGCGATGTCGACACCCTCGAGGCCCTCGATCGCGCTCACGCTCACGGCCGGCACGAACTCGCGCACGCGCCGCACGAAGTCGAGCATCGCCTCGTAGCACCCGGGTTCCTTCGGGCGGCAGTGGCGCTCGTAGGTCGCGGCGTCCTGGGCGTTGAGCGACACCGAAACGCTGTCGATGATCTTTTCAAAATCGGGGGTGACATCGCGCCGGTGCACGAGATTGGCCAGACCGTCGGTGTTGATGCGTATCCAGCGGGCCCCGAGCTTGCGCAGCCGCGTGGCGGCCTCGAGCACGTCGTACAGGCGCAGCGTCGGCTCGCCCAGGCCGCAAAACACGACCTCACGATAGCGCGCGGGATCATCGACCGCCTCGACCATCTCATCGATGGTCGGCTCGCGCGTCAACCGCAGCGCGTAGTCCTGCACCGTCCAGGAGTCGTTGAACTTCGGACAGAACGCGCAACGCAGCGTGCAGCGGTTGGTGACGTTGAGGTACCGATTGCCGCGCAAGGTGTAACCGAACACCGGAACCCGCTCCGCCATGACGGAGCGGGACCTTACGCGCATCGCCACGCCGCCGCTTTGATCTCCATCAACATTGGTCATGACTTGACCCTGATCGCAGGTCTCGAACCGTTCAACCCATGTATGGCGGGCACACATGGTCGAGCGTTTGGCTCAACAGTACGGCCATTGCGGTACGGATGGCGCCGCTTCGCGGCTTGAGGGTCAGGCGCTCGACCCGGACACGCAGCGTAGAGTGTCGTGTCGGTCGGTTCCTTGATCTCGATCAAGCGCTCAACGCGGCTTGTCCTTGAGCAGGTCCTTGAGATTGGCAAACGGGTTGTGCGTGGCCGGCGCCTTTTTCTGCTGCCCGAGCGTCACGTCGTAGCCGCGCACCAGGTGCGCGTAGCGCTGGTGCTCGTTGTCGTGACAGTAAAGGCACAGGTTCTCCCAGTTGCTGCCGTCCGGCGGGTTGTTGTCGTGATTGTGATCCTTGTGGTGGACCGTGAGCTCGTGCAGGTTTTCGCGCGTGAACGTGCGCCCGCAGCGCGCGCACACCCAGGGGTGTATCCTGAGCGACTGTTCGCGGTAGCCTTGCAGGCGTGCGTCACGTTCCTTGACGGCGCGCGCCACGAGACTGTCGAGTTTCGCCGCATCGATGGGATCGCCAGGACGCCGCGGCCCCTTGTGCTTTGCTGCCATGGATGGACTCCTCACTGCCGGCGGACGGATCGCGTCGCACGCGAAGATCCGCTCCACACTCCATTATAATGCCGAAAAGCTGCTGCGCTTTGGACTCCCCTAAGATGACCACACGGCCGTACGTCAGGCTCGCGACTTAAGCATGCGCTCTGGGACCTGTTCGCCGCCGCGTTCGTCTCGGCCACGCTTTTTCCAGGCGGCTCGGAGGCCGCGCTGTTCCTGGCGGCGCGCGCGCCGCGCTACGATCCGTGGCTGCTTCTCGCCATCGCCACTTTCGGCAACACCCTCGGTGCGCTCAGCACCTGGCTGCTCGGCTGGTTGCTGGCGCGGCGCTATCCGCTCGATCAGCCGGCGCAGGCCGGCCCAGCAGCGCGCGGCCACGTGGCTGCGGCGCTGGGGCAGCCCGCTGTTGCTCCTGTCGTGGTTGCCGGTGGTGGGCGACCCGTTGTGCTTTGCCGCCGGCTGGCTGCGCCTGCCGCTTGCCCTGTCCGGGACGTTCATTGCCGCCGGCAAGGCCGCCCGCTACGCCGCGGTGCTGTCCGCCGCGTGAAGGGCACGGCGACAAGAGCGAACGACTGACATGTGCGGGATCTGCGGCGAATTGCGATTCGACCGGGCGCCGCCCGACCTCGCGGCGATCGGGCGCATGACCGCGGCGCTCGCGCGCCGCGGCCCGGACCACGAAGGCGCGCATGCCGACGGACCGCTCGCCTTCGGCCACCGGCGCCTCGCCGTCATCGATCTTTCCGAGGCGTCCGATCAGCCGATGGTCGACAGCGAGCTCAAACTCGCCGTGGTCTTCAACGGCACCATTTACAACTACCGCGCGCTGCGTGCCGAGCTTGGCCGGCTCGGCTATCACTTCTTCTCGCACGGCGACACCGAGGTCATCCTCAAGGCCTACCACGCCTGGGGCGCGGATTGTGTCGCGCGCTTCAACGGCATGTTCGCCTTTGCGGTCTGGGACGCGCACCGGCACGAGCTGTTCCTCGCACGCGACCGTGCCGGCATCAAGCCGCTCTATTACACGTTCGACCGCGAGCGCCTGCGCTTCGCCTCGACGCTGCCGGCGCTGCTCGCCGGCGGCGGCGTCGACACCTCAATCGACCCGGTGGCGCTCCACCACCAGCTCACGCTGCATGGGGTGGTGCCGGCGCCGCGCACGATTCTCAACGGCGTGCGCAAGCTCGCCCCCGCGAGCACCCTGTGGATCGACACCAAGGGTGAGCGGCGCGAGCGCCGCTACTGGGAGCTGCGCGCGATGCGGCCGGCCACGCCACGGTCGGAGTCGAACTGGATAGAGGCGACACGCGGGGCGCTGACGCGCGCCGTGGAGCGGCAGTTCGAGACCGCCGACACGCCGGTCGGGGTGCTGCTGTCGGGGGGATTGGATTCCAGCCTGCTGGTGGGGCTCCTCGACCAGCTCGGCGTGCACGAGATTCCGACGTTCTCGATCGGCTTCGAGCCGACCGATGAGGAGCGCGCCGATGAATTCGAATATTCCGACCTAGTGGCGCAGCGCTTTCACACCCGGCACCATCGCTACCTCCTGCCCAACCGCGAGATCCTCGCGCACCTGCCGGCGGCCGTCGGCGTCATGTCCGAGCCGATGGTCAGCCAGGACGTGGTGGCGTTCTACCTGCTCGCCGAACGGGTGAAGAAGGACGTGAAGGTCGTGCTGTGCGGTCAGGGCGCCGACGAGGTGTTCGGCGGTTACTACTGGTACCCGCGCATGGACACCGACACCGGCTCGGATCTGGAGCGGCTGCGCCGACACTACTTCGACCGGCCGCACGCGGATTTTCTCGACATCGTGACACCGGGCTACCGCGGCGCCGACCACACCGCCGAGCTGATCGCAAATCTGCTGGCGCAGCCCGGCGCCGAGACGTTTCTCGATCGCGTGCTGCGGCTCGATGTCACGACCCTCATCGTCGATGATCCGGTCAAGCGCGTCGACAACATGACCATGGCCTTCGGGCTCGAGGCGCGCGTGCCGTTCCTCGACCATGAGCTGATCGAGCTCGCCATGCAGATGCCGCCCGCGCTCAAGCTCAAGAGCGACGGCAAGTTTCCCCTGAAGGCCGTGGCGCGCGGCCTCATCCCGGACGCCGTCATCGACCGGCCCAAGGGTTACTTCCCGATTCCAGTTCTCAAATACATCCGCGGACCGTTTCTTGACTTCATGCGCGCGGTACTGACGAGTGACGCCTGCCGCCGGCGCGGTGTGTTCGATCCCGCCTACATCGACCGCCTGCTGGCGGACCCGGAGCGCGAGCCGCTGACCCCGATCGGCGGCAGCACCTTGCGGCACCTCGCCTTGTTCGAGCTGTGGTTTCAGCTCGTGGTGGATCGGCTCGCACCTGCGACTGCCCGGCCGGCCAGCCCGCGCTAGCGTCCGCGGCGGCGACATGATGGCCGTCTCCCCGGGGCCGCGCCCGATTGCCGCCAAATCCCCGCTTGCCGAACACGCTCGATTCCCGCAGCGAGCGCCCGGGAAATCGATAGTTGACCAATTTACTGTGTTATAGTCCTGGCCGGATTCGCCCATTGGGGCGTCACGACACCTGTACGGAGGACAAGCAATGAACCTGGCGGAAATCAACGTTGACGGCGAGGGCTTTCTCGTCAACCGCGACGATTGGAACGAGGACATCGCGCGCGAGCTGGCGCAGCGCGACGGCATGGTGATCGACGACAAGATCATGCATTACATCCGCGAGGCGCGCGCCATGTACGACAACGACGGCGTCGTGCCGCCGATCCGCATTTTCGCCAAGGCCCAGGGCGTGACGACGAAAGAGCTCTACGACGTCTTCAAGAAGGGGCCGATGAAGCTCATCTGCAAGTGGGGCGGGCTGCCCAAGCCGACGGGGTGCGTCTAGTCACCGGCGACGCGGCGCGCGTCTTGCGGCAAGTTCTCGAACGCGTGGATGCCGTTTTCCGTTCGTGCTGCGCAGGTCTAAGCACGAACGGAGTCCTGCTCATCGCGCTGATCGTGGACTGCTCGCTGATGCTCGCCCCGGTGCGAACCGGACCTTCAACGAACCCGCTAAGCCAACGCCGCCGCGCCGGCCTGCGCGACCACGCCGTCCTGCGGTGAGGTGACACCGCTCACGCCCACTGCTCCCACGATCTGGTCCTGCACGACGATCGGGACGCCGCCTTCCGTCGGCACCACACCCGGCAGCCCCAGCACCGCCTGGCGTCCCGCCGCGAGCACCTCATCCCAGGCCTTGGTGGGGCGTTTGAACGCAACGGCGGCGCGTGCTTTCGCGATCGCGATTTCGACACTGCCGAACTGTGCACCATCGAGCCGTTCGAGCGCGATCAGGTGCCCGCCGTCGTCGACGACGGCAATCACCACCGGCCAGGCCTGCTGGGTCGCTTCGGTCTTCGCGGCATCGATGATCACGCGCGCCGCCGCGAGCGTGAGCGCAGGTTTCTGCTGCAACAAGTCTGCTGGCATGATGGGTCTCCCACTCGACGGACGGCGAAGCCGTCATCATACTAGCGGCGCTTCCAATCAAACAGCCTCGTCCACCGCCCATGGGATTGTTCAACCGCCGCTCCAGCCCGCCGCCCGCTGCGGCCTCCGGCGCCGCGCAGATCGACAGGGAGCTTGAGCGCTTCGCGCGCGACGCGCTGGCCCACGTCGATCATGTGCCGGTGGACCGCGAGGTGCGCAAGCAAAAGCTCATGATTGCTTTCTTTTTCGGGGCGATTGACGAGCTGGCGCGTGCCGAGGACCTCGACGAGACCCAGGCGCTGGCGGCGAGTGTCATGTTCCTCGCGCGCTACTTCCCGGCGTCCACCGCCGAGCTTGGCAGCGTTACCGACCTGCGCCAGGAGTTCGCCGCGGCGCTGCAAGCCAAGAACCTGATGCAGGAAGGTGCCGAGGCCGTCAAGCGCTGGCGCGCGGGCGACAACGCGGCGGCAAAGTGGCTCGCGCAATCGCTCGCATTCGACTGAACATGGACGCGGTCATCGAGGCGCGCGGCCTGGCCAAGCGTTTCAACGGGTATGAGGCGGTCCGGGGCATCGATTTCGACGTCCCGGCCGGTCGCTGCTTCGGCGTGCTCGGCCCGAACGGCGCGGGTAAGACCACCACCCTGCGCATGCTGCTCGGCGTATCGCCCCCGACGAGCGGCGAGCTCAGGGTTTTCGGGCTGCCGATCACGAGCCACGGCCGGCGCATCCGCGCGCGCATGGGCGTGGTGCCGCAGCTCGACAACCTCGACCCGGACTTCACGGTCGCCGAGAACCTGCGCATCTACGGGCACTACTTCGGCATTGCCCCAGCCATCCTCGAGACACGCATGCGCGAGCTGCTCGCCTTCGTCAACCTCGCCGATCGCGCCGACGCCCACATTGGCACGCTGTCCGGCGGCATGAAGCGCCGCCTCACCATCGCGCGGGCGCTCGTCAACGATCCGGAGCTGGTGGTGCTCGATGAGCCCACCACCGGGCTCGATCCGCAGGCGCGCCACATGATCTGGGGCAAGCTGCGCGAGTTGCGCGCGGCTGGCAAGACCCTGCTGCTCACCACCCACTACATGGAGGAGGCCGAGCGCCTGTGCGATGAGCTCGTGATCATGGACCGCGGCACGATCCTCGCGCGGGGCTCGCCCGCCGCGCTCATCCGCCAGCATGTCGAGGCCGAGGTGCTCGAGGTGCGCGGCGACGACGCGCGCGCCCGCGCCCTGCTCGGCGGCGCCAATGGCGGTCGGCTCGAGGTGGTGGGCGATACCTGTTACTACTACACCAACGATGCGCGCGCGGTCGTGGCGCGCCTCGAGAGTTCGCCGGAATTCACGTTCCTGCACCGGCCGGCCAACCTCGAGGACGTTTTCCTCAAGCTCACCGGCCGGGACCTGCGCGACTGATGCCGGGCGCGCCGCTGCTGCCGCGTTTTCGCTACGCCGCCGGCGCCGTATGGCGGCGCAACGTGCTGGTGTGGCGGAAGTTCTTCACGCCGAGCCTGCTGATCAATTTCGGCGAGCCGTTTCTCTATCTCCTCGGTCTCGGCTACGGGCTTGGGCTTTTCATCGGCGAGATGATGAACATGCCGTACCTCACCTTTCTGGCCTCCGGCATTCTCGCCTCCTCGGCCATGAACACGGCGAGCTTCGAGGCCATGTATTCCGTCTACACGCGCATGGTGCCGCAACACACCTATGATGCGATCCTGGCCACGCCGCTCGAGGTGCAGGACATCCTCGCCGGCGAGTGGCTGTGGTCGGCGACCAAAAGCCTCATTTCGAGCACCGCGATCCTCGTGGTCGCGGCCGTGCTCGGTGCCGTGCACAGCTGGCAGGCGCTGTGGGCGCTGCCGGTGCTGTTTCTCACCGGCCTCACCTTCGCCGGGCTCGGGCTCATCATGACGGCGTTCGCGAAGGGCTACGACTTCTTCAACTACTACATGACGCTCGTGCTGACGCCGATGTTCATCCTGTCCGGCGTTTTCTACCCGGTCAGCTCGCTGCCGGCGCCGTTGCAAACCGCCGTACAGATCCTTCCGCTCACCCACGCGGTGGACCTGGTGCGCCCGCTCGTCGCCGGCCAGCCGGTCACGCACGTCGCGCTGCATGTTTCCGTGCTCGCCGCCTATGCGCTTGCCGGTTTTGCGATCGCCGCCGTGCTGATCCGCCGGCGGTTGCTCGTCTAGGAACGCCGCGCAAGCACGCCGGCCCCCGGGCTCGTAATTTTCGCGACCCGAACGAATGCGGGGGCAGGCAAGAAGAAAAGCCCCGCAAATGCGGGGCGCGAGTGCGGCCAAGAAAAGCGGCCCTAAGCGGGAACGGCTTCTTCCTCTTCTGGCGCCGTGGCGGGCTCCTGCGTGACCGGCGGTGCGCTGCGGGCATTCTCGATCATTTCCTGCGCCCGTTTCCTCGCCTCTTCCCCCTCGGCTCGTTCCTGCTCATAACGCCAGAACTCGTGACACATCGCAGACCTCCTTACGGCTCGTGGCAGACTGCTGTGACGCCGCGCCCGTCAGGCTACGGCCAGGATCGATGCCGCGACAAATCAGACTTTTCTATTGGCGAGGGTCGAGCGAGCCGGACGTGGCCAGGGGCGGTGCGCAATCCCTTGCCGATGCCGTGGGCTTCGCCCGACGGCGGTAACCTGCGGGTCGCGGACCGGTCTACCCCGCGCGCTCGTCCTCGAGCGCCGCGATCTGGTCGAGGACACCGGAAAAGCGCCGGCCAAAGTCGGTGAGCCGGTATTCCACGCGCGGTGGAATCTCGGGATAGGAAGTCTTCTCCAGGATGCCGAAGCGCACAAGCTTGCGCAGGCGCTCATTCAGGACCTTGGCGGTGAGCCCTTCGATGGAGTGCTCCATCGCACCGGGGCGGTTGACCCCGCGCCGCACCAGATCGAGCACCGTGAGCGACCACTTGCAGCCCACGATGTCCTCGACCATGCGCGCCACGCTCGGCTGCGCGCGCAAAGAAATTTTTTCCTGCATTTTCGCCATTCTCTACCGAAAAGTGCCCATCGCACCGTTTGGTGCCCGCTTATCCGGGACGTGGCGTCTTCGCTAGATTCACGTGTGTCATCAATTCGCGCAAGGAGCACATCATGAACACACGCACGCTCACCATGGTTGTCGGGCTGGCGGCCGCAAGCCCCCTCGCGGCCGATGATGCAACGAAAGTCCCCTACCCTCAAGGCTACCGCGACTGGCACCACGTGAAGTCCATGGTCATCAACCCCGGACACCCGCTGTACGAGGCCTTCGGCGGCATTCACCACCTCTACGCCAACGCCAAGGCCGTGGCCGGTTACAAGGCCGGCCAGTTCCCGGACGGGGCGGTGATCGTGTTCGATCTGCTGGAGGCCAAGAGCGCAGACAATGCCGTGACCGAGGGCGCGCGCAAGATCGTCGGCGTGATGCACAAGGACAGCAAGAAGTACAAGACGACCGGCGGCTGGGGCTTCGAAGGCTTCAAGGGCGGCGACAAGAACGCGCGCGCCGTGGGCGGCGACGCCACCAAGGCCTGCTTCGAGTGCCACGCCCAGCAGAAAGCGGCGGACTATGTTTTCAGCCGCCGGCGTGACTGACCACGATCCGGCGTGCACTGGGCGACCGTCACAGGGCCCGAAAAATCTTACCGTGCTTCTCGCCGGTTAGATGAGCACCCCGGTCCATAGATTGCTTCTATGGACCGGCGGCGCGCAGGGACATGTCATTGACGAACATCAAAGCGCGCCGGCGGCGCGCGGATAGTCTATCTGTTGTCCGGCAACCCCCGCCGGGCAGGAGGTAGAGGGCCCGGCGGGTCATCCGGACAAAGGAGGTGTCCCATGACGACCCAAGTCCCCGTAAAACGTCCGCCTGAAGCACGCGGTGAACTGCTGCGTCCGTTCGAGCTGTTCGAGCAGATGGAACAGTGGATGGAGCGCATGCTGCCGTGGCGTCCGCTGCTGCCGGAGTCGTTCGCCTTGACGGGCGCGATGCCGCAGATCGACATCGTGGACCGGGAGGCGGAGGTGCTCGTGCGCTGCGCGGTGCCGGGCTTCACGAAGGACGACATCGAGGTCACCACCACCAATGACGCCGTGACCATCCGCGGCAGCCGCCGCGCCGAGACCGAGGAGAAAGGCGAGTACTACCGCAAGGAGATCCGTCGCGAGGACTTCCTGCGCACGGTCCACCTGCCCTCACTCGTCGACGACTCCAAGGCCAAGGCGAGCTACAAGGACGGCATCCTCGAGCTGGTGCTGCCCAAGGTCGAAACGGCTCGCAAGCACACCGTCAAGATCGAGTAACCGCGGAACGCGACGTCTTTGCCGCGAGGCACGCCCGGCGCCCGCCGGGCGTTGTTTTTTGCCCTGCCGCGCCGGTTGAAATAGGGGGCAATGGCGCGGCGTGTCGCACCGGATCGATTGAGCCCGCTTCAGCGCAGTGCGAAGACAAGCGCGATCGGAATGGCGATGAAGGCGCCGAGGTTGCCGATCATGACGAGCGCCGCCACGCGGCTGGGTTCCTGCTGGTAACGCTCGGCGACCAGGTAGTTCAGCACCGCGGGCGGCAGCGCGCCGAACACGAGCAGCAGGCTCGCCTGCAACGGCGTGAGATCGAGGAACGGCCGCAGCGCGAGCACCATCGCGATACCGGTGAGCGGGCAGACCACGGCCGCGAGCACGCCGAGGCGCCACTCGCGCCAGTCGACGGTGGTGAGGCGCGCACCGAGCGCGAACAGCAGCAGCGGGATCGAGGCCTGGCCGAGCAGGTCGATGGCGGCGGCGAGTGGCGGCGGTACGCCCCAGCCGAACAGCGCAAATGCGATGCCGGCGAGCGTGGCGAGCACAACCGGTTGCTGGAGGACATCGAGCCAGTGGGCGCGGTGGTCCATGAGCCAGGTGCCGAGCGTGAAGTGCAGGCCGTTCTCCACGATGAACAGCACCACGGCCGCGGGCAGCGCGGATTCGCCAAACGCGAACACCGCAAGCGGCAGGCCCATGTTGCCGGAGTTGGTGAACATCATCGGCGGCACGAAGGTCTTGGCCGGGACGCGCGCCAGGCGCGCCACCGGCCAGGCGAGCAGCCCGGAACCGAGCACCACGGCCGCGGCGCCCGCTGCGAGCGCACCGTACGCGTTAAGGTTGAAGTCCTTGCTGGACAGCACGCTGAAGATGAGCGCCGGCAGCAGCACGCTCATGTTGAGCTGGTTGGCGGCGGTCATGTCGGGGCGGCGGAATCGGCCGTAGGCGTAACCGACCGCGACGATCGCGAAGACCGGAAAGACGATGCCGAGGATGCGCAGCAGCATGGTGGGGCCGATGAAGGCGACGCAAGCCTACGCGAATTGCGGCCGGCCGACCACCGCCATCATTGGCGCGCCGCCGCTTGCTCCCTATAATCGCGCGACGAATTCCGCTACGGAGAACGCCATGCGCAGGCTGATTTATGCCGTTTCGTTACTGGTGGGGCTCACGACCCTGAGCGGCTGCGGCTACAACACGCTGCAGGCGACCGACGAGCAGATCACGGCGAGCTGGGCCGAGGTGCTCAACCAGTACCAGCGGCGCGCCGACCTCGTGCCCAATCTGGTCAAGGTGGTCGAGGGCTACGCCGCGCACGAGAAGGAAATCTTGACGCAGGTCACCGAGGCGCGCGCCAAGGTGGGCAGCATCCAGGTCACGCCCGAGCTGCTCAACAACCCGCAGGCCTTCCAGCAGTTTCAAGCCGCGCAGGCGCAGATGACGAGCGCGCTCGCGCGCTTGCTGGCGGTGGCCGAGAATTACCCCAACCTCAAGGCCGACGCGGTGTTCCGCGACCTGCAGGCGCAGCTCGAGGGCACCGAGAACCGCATCGCCGTGGCGCGCAACCGCTACATCAAGGCGGTGCAGGAGTACAACGTCACGGTGCGCGCGTTCCCGTCGAACCTCACCGCCATGCTGTTCGGCTTCAAGGTAAAGCCGAGCTTCACCGTCGAAAACGAGAAGGAGCTGGCCAAGCCGCCGACAGTGGACTTCGGCAAGGGCGCCAAGTAAGCCGGGCGACCGCCGCGCCTCGCGCCGCCATGCGCCTGCTCGCCTCGTGCGCCCTGCTCGCGCTGCTGGCGGCAGCCGCTGCCCAGGGACAAGAGGTCGCCGTACCGCCGCTGCAGGCGCGCGTTACGGATCTCACCGCCACGCTCGACGCCAGCCAGCGCCAGGCGCTCGAGCAGGCGCTCAAGGCCTTTGAGGAGCGCAAGGGGGCACAGCTCGCCGTGCTGATCGTGCCGACGACCGAGCCCGAGGCCATCGAGCAGTACGCGATCCGCGTCGTCGACGCCTGGCAGCTCGGGCGCAAGGGCGTCGATGACGGGCTGCTGCTGCTCATCGCCAAGGACGATCGCCGGCTGCGCATCGAGGTCGGGCGCGGCCTCGAGGGCGTGGTGCCGGATGCGGTCGCCAAGCGCATCATCGCCGAGGTGATCACGCCGTTTTTCAAACGCGGCGATTTCTACGGCGGGATCGAGGCCGGCATCAATCAGCTGATCCGCATCATCGACGGCGAGCCGCTGCCGCCGCCGCGCAAGAAGGATGCGCGCTGGTCGGATTACGAGGACTTCCTGTGGCTCAGCCTGTTCCTGGTGCTCGCCTTCGGCGGCATGGCGCGCCGCTGGTTCGGGCGCCTCGCCGGCGCCGGTATCACCGGCGGCGTGGTCGGGTTCGTGTTCTGGTTCATTGTCGGGTCGCTGATCGGCGCGGCGCTGGCCGGCCTGATTGCATTCCTCGTGACGCTCATCATCGGCCTAGGCGGCGGCGGTCGTGGTGGTGCCGGTCGCTGGTCGAGCGGCGGCTATTCGGGCGGCGGCTGGTCGAGCAGCGGAGGCGGCGGCTTCAGCGGGGCCGGGGGCAGTTTCGGAGGCGGCGGCGCCTCGGGGAGCTGGTAATGGCGTGGCGACGCCTCATCAGGCACCTGGCGACGCCGCCGTGGCGCGTGCGCCAGGTGTTTCGCCGCTCCACGATGCAGGCGATCGAGCGTGCGATCCGCGAATCGGAACGCTTGCATCGTGGCCAGATCTGCTTCGCGGTCGAGGCCGCGCTCGACACGCTGCCCCTGCTGCGCGGTCAGACCGCGCGGGAACGCGCGATCGAGGTGTTTTCGCAGCTGCGCGTGTGGGACACCGAGCACAACAACGGCGTCCTCATCTACCTGCTGCTCGCGGACCACGATGTCGAAATCGTCGCCGACCGCGGCATCCACGCGCGGGTCGGCGCCGAGGCCTGGGAGCGCGTCTGCCGCGAGATGGAGGCTGCGTTTCGCGCCGGCCGGTTCGAGGAAGGCGCGCTCGCCGGCATCCGTGCGGTAGGCGTGCTGCTGGCGCAGCACTTCCCCGGCGCTGGCGCCAACGAGATTCCCGATCGGCCGGTGGTGCTCTGACCGGAATTGCAGCGGCGCCCGACCATGGCCATGGACATACGCGAGGAGATCCCGCTGGCACAACGCCAACGACTGGTCGCGTTCGCGCACGAGCTGCTCGCCGAATCGCGCCGGGTGATCGCCCAAGCGCTCGCGTACGGCTTCTCGGTTGAGCACAAACCGGACGGCAGCTACCTCACGAGCGCCGACGTGGCGGTGGAAGCGCGTCTGCGCGTGCTCATCGCCGCGCGCTTTCCCGATCACGGCATCATCGGCGAGGAGGGTTCCGCGATTCGACCCGCGGCGGCGTTGCAGTGGATCATGGATCCGATCGACGGCACCGAGGATTTCGTGCACCGCCTGCCGACGTTCGGCACGATCCTGGGCCTGCACTATCGCGGCGCGCCGCTCGTGGGGGCGGTCGATCACCCGCTGCTCGATCTCAGGCTCACGGCGGCCTACGGTCTCGGCAGCTCGCGCAACCGCGACCCGGTGCGTCTCGGCGACATCGAGAACGCGGTCCCCGACCAGGCGATCCGCATGATGCTGAGCGCGCGCGCCAATTTCACGCGCCACGAGGACCGTGGCTCCTGGTTCGATGCGCTGACCCGGCGCTTCCCCAACCACCGCATCTATCGAAGCTGCTACGCCCATGCCTGCGTGGCCGGCGGCCAGGCCGACGTGATGGTCGAGGTCGGCAACCGCATTTGGGACCTGGCGGCAGCGCGTCTGCTCGTTGAGGAAGCCGGCGGGCGCTACGTGCCGGTGCAGGACCTCGAGGTCGCCGGGGTCGGGCGCGTGCTGGGGGCGGTCTTCGGCCGGGCCGGGGCGGTCGAGCGCGTGCTGCGGACGCTCGCAGCGAGCCCGATGGCGTTGGAATGAGGGACGCACGCCCGCGAGATCCGATTACTTGCGGACCGCGCCGCGACCAAACGATACAACGGGCGCGGCGCGCACCCTGCGACCACTGAACACCGGTCGCTCGTCACCGCCTTCGTCGCCTCGCGCATCATCGGCGCCTTCGAATCGAGCATCGCCCAGCTCGTAGCACCTGCCGCGCTCATGCCGATCGTGGCAAGCGTCGGCGGCAATACCGGCAACCAGACCACCGCGCTCGCGATCCGCGCCATTGCCATGGGGCAGGCGACCGCGCAGAGCGTGCTGCGCATGGTGCGCGAGGAGCTCGGCATCGGCCTCGTCAACGGCGTACTGCTCGGGATCGTGGTCGCCCTGCTCGCGCTCGTCTTCTACCAGAACGTCACGCTCGGGGCGGTTATTGCCATCGCGATGCTGCTCAACCTGCTGCTCGCGGCGTTCGTGCGTCTGGCCGTGCCGGTCACCCTCGACGCCTGGGCCGCGACCCGACCCTCGGGTCGAGCACTCTGCTTACCGCCGCCACCGACAGCATGGGGCCTTGTCTTCCTGGGTCTGGCCACCTTGATCTTGCTTTAGGCATCCTTCGGCTTCGATTTTTCATATCGCGAAAACCCGCCGTATTTCGCGCGCCGACCGTCGGGCCGACCATGCCAGACGTAGGGAAATCGTTACCGAGATGTTGCATACCGCTGTCAAGTTTCCGACACTGTAGAGGTCGCTCACATCGTCCAAGGAGGGCGGTCATGAGTCTCGAGTTGGTCGGTTACATCGTTCTGGGCTGGTTGGGCCTTGGCATGATCACGGCCCTGCTGCTGGGGCGGATCATGCGCGAGGCCTCCGGCCTGCCGGTTGCGGCCACCGCCGTGGTTCGCCCGATCGAGCGCCCGGCTCGCCGCGCC
>CAYZVX010000058.1:0-18866 GCA_964482055.1 uncultured Acidiferrobacteraceae bacterium | reverse complement strand
GAGGGCCGCGCGCGAGGGCCGGCGCGCCTGCGGCGTCCGCGGACGCCACGCGCACAGGGTCCGCGCGCGGTACAGGCGGGGAGGGAGTTGCGCTGGCGGCCTCCAGGCATTCGGGGCAGACCACGGCGGGGTTGGCTCGTTCCAGCACGCGTTTCTGTGCATCCTCGACCTGCCGTATGACGTACGGTTCGATGCGGTAGCCGCCGTTCGCAAAGACGGTATAGGCACGCGCCATCTGCAGTGGTGTCGCCGAGGCGGTTCCGAGCGCGAGCGACAGATTGCGCGGCAGCTTGGCGGGATCGAAGCCAAACCGCTCCAGATAATCCGCCGCGTAGGCCGGCCCGATGGCGCGCAGCAGGCGTACCGATACCAGATTGAGCGACAGCGTGAGCGCCTTGCGCAGGCGCGTGGGCCCGAAGAACTGGCGGCTGTAGTCCTCGGGGCGCCACTCGTCTTCGAGTGTGGCATCCTCCACGACGATCGGTGCGCCACTCACGGTGCTGGCGGCCGTGAATCCCTTTTCCAGCGCGGCGGCGTAGATGAACGGCTTGATGCTGGAGCCAGGTTGGCGCTCGGCCTGCACGACGCGGTTGAACTTGCTCTCGTAGAAGTCAAAGCCGCCGGCCAAGGCGAGAATGGCGCCGTCGCTCGGACGCAGGGCCACGATTGCACCGGCAACCTGCGGCACCTGCGCGAGCCGCCAGCGGCTTGCCGGGTCGCCGTTGGCCTCGGAAACGGCGGTGTCCTCGAGATAAATGATGTCGCCGGCCTTGAGCACGTCCGCCGCCTTGGTCAGTGGTGGACCCAAGGTGTTTTCGTCGATGTACTGCCGGGCCCACGCCAGACCAGACCAGCCAACGGTCACGACCGTGCCATCGAGGGTATAAACCGCAACCGACCGGTCCTCGACCTTGACGACGATCCCGGGCATCAGGTCGCCGACAACGCGAAAGTCCTTGAGGGCATCATCCAGCCGGCCGCGATCCTTGTCGCCGCGGATCGAGGCGTGTCCAGCCGGGCCGCGGTAGCCATGCCGGCGCTCGTACTCGAGCAGCCCTCGGCGCAGCGCCTGGTTGGCCGCCTTCTGCAACCGGCTGTCGATGGTGGTGTAGACGCTGAAGCCCTCGCCGTAGGTCTTTTCGTCATACTTCTGGAACATGTGCTGGCGGACCATCTCCGCGATGTAGGGCGCGTCGTTCGAGAACTTGAAGGCGTGCTTGGTGGCGGTCTCGGGGGCGCTCGCCGCCTCCTGATAGGTCGCCTCGTCGATGTAGCGTTCGCCCAACATCTGGCGCAGCACGTAGTTGCGCCGTTCCCGTGCGCTGTCCGGATTGCTCAAGGGGTTGTCGCGCGACGGGGCCTTGGGCAGCCCGGCGAGCATCGCGACTTCCGGCAGGGTCAGCTCCGCAAGGCTCTTGCCGTAGTAGATCTGCGCCGCGGCGGCGAAACCGTAGGCGCGATGCCCAAGAAATATCTTGTTGATGTAAAGCTCGAGGATCTGCTTCTTGGTCAATTCGCGCTCAAGCTTGAAGGCGAGCAACACCTCCTTGATCTTGCGGATGTAGGTCTTTTCCGGACTCAGGAAGTAGTTGCGCGCCACCTGCATCGTGATGGTGCTGGCGCCCTGACTGGTCCCGCGGGTGCGCAGGTTGTGCAAGGCGGCGCGCACGATGCCCAGGTAGTCGACGCCGTGGTGATAGAAGAAGGAATGGTCCTCGGCCGCCAGGATCGCCTTGATCAGCGTCTCCGGCACCTCGTCGATCCTGACCGGAACGCGCTTCTCCTCGCCGAATTCGGCCATCAGCTCGCCCTCGGCGGTGTAGACGCGCATTGGGACCTTGAGCCGCTTCTCGCCCAGATCCTCGACGGCCGGGAGCGTGGGGGTAAGCGCGAGCACCACGAGGGCCAAGACCACCACCCCGACGGCCGCTGCGCTAAACAAGCCCACCAGCGCCAACTGCCATGGTTTCTTCGGCAGATGGTCGCGTAGCGTGCGACGCGAAACACCGCGGGACTGCTCACACATCGATGGGGGGCACGGCAGCAGCGGTCGGTTGGGAATGCGAAACCGGGAAAACGCCGCAGTATAAACTAAAATCTGTGCGCCACTGGCGTCATTTGTCAGTTACGTTCGCGATGGTCTATAGTTGCCTATACGACTTCATCTACATTTTACTTGTGCATTCTAATCGGCTGTTTTTATAGGATAAAAACCCTGTGCTGCGCCTCGAGGGCCTGTTCCAGAAGAAGCGTCCGCCACTGGTGGGCATCGACATTAGTTCTTCCGCCGTCAAGGTGCTGGAGCTCAGCAGGGCCGGCGAGCAATTCCGGGTCGAACGCTATGCCGTCGAGCCACTGCCGCAGAACGCGGTCGTCGAGCACCAGATCACCGAGGTTGAGCAGGTCGCGGACGCCGTCGAACGCGCGATCAAGCGATCCGGCACCAAGTGCAAACACGTGGCGGTTGCCGTACCGGCGGCGCACGTGATCACCAAGACCATCAAGATGCCCGCCGCCCTGTCCGACCAGGACCGGCATACGCAGATCGAGATGGAGGCGGACCACTACATTCCCTACCCGCTCGATGAAGTGAATCTCGACTACAACGTCCTTGGGCCAAGCGAGAGCAACCCCGAGGAGGTCGACGTGCTGCTTGCGGCCTGCCGCAAGGAAATCGTGGACGATTACCTGGCGGTCGTGCAGGGTCCCGGCCTCAACCCGGTGGTGGTCGACGTCGAGACCTACGCCATGGAGAACGCGTACTCGCTGATCGCCGCGCACATGCCCGGGGGTGGCATGGAAAAGACAGTGGCGGTGCTGGACGTCGGCGCCACGACCACCAACATCAATGCCATTCACAACAACCGCTCGGTCTACACGCGCGACCACACGTTCGGCGGCCGGCAGCTGACGGAAGAGATCCAGCGCCGCTACGGGTTGTCGTACGAGGAAGCGGGTCTCGCCAAGAAACAGGGTGGCTTGCCGGACAACTACCAGACCGACGTGTTGCGACCGTTCATGGAGGCGATGTGCCAGGAAATCATGCGCGCCCTGCAGTTCTTCTATTCGTCGACCCCGTTCAATAACGTGGACCAGATCCTGCTGGCCGGCGGCTGCGCGCAGATCCCAGGCATCGACGAGCTCGTTGCCGCGCGCATCGGTGTTCCCACCATCGTCGCCAACCCGTTCGCCAGCATGGCGCTGTCCTCGCGCGTCAAGCCACAACTGCTGAGCAATGATGCCCCCTCGCTCATGATCAGCTGCGGGCTCGCCCTGCGGAGCTTCGACGAATGACCACCAGACTGAATCTGCTGCCGTGGCGCGAAATGCGCCGCAAGGAGCAGGATCGCCAGCTCCTCACCATCGCGATCGGCGCGTGGATCCTGATGGGCGTGATTGTCTTCTACGCCCACCTGCATGTGACCGGCTGGATCGAGGCGCAGAATCGCCGCAACCAGTATCTGGAAGGCGAGATCAAGAAGGTGGAAGAGGAGATCAAGGAGATCGCCGAGCTCAAGAAGCAGCGCCAGGATCTGATCGCACGCATGAACGTGATCTACCAGCTGCAGGGCGACCGCTCGCGCGTCGTGCGCATGTTCGACGAGCTGGTCCGCAAGATGCCCGACGGGGTCTATCTCACCTCGCTCAAGCACGGCAGCCAGGCCTCGGAGCTCAAGGGCGTCGCGCAATCGAATGCGCGCGTCTCGGCGCTTATGCGCAACCTCTCGTCCTCGGAGTGGTTTGCCAATCCGGAGCTCGACGTGATCAACGTCAAGGACAAGGGCGGGGATCGGGTGAGTGAGTTTTCGCTCAAGGTCAAGCAGGTGACGAAGCAAAAGCAATTGGCGGACGCCGGACCATGAAGCTGGACGATCTAAGAAACATCAACGTCAACGACATCGGGTCGTGGCCGCTGCCGGTCAAGCTCGGCGCGATTGCCGTGGTCTGCGTGTTGATCCTGGTGATGGGCTACTTCGTGTTCATCCAAGGCGAGCTCGACATCTGGAACGACGCCAAAGCGAAGGAGGAAAAGCTGCGCGAGACTTACCTCAGCAAGAAGGCGCTCGCCCTCAACCTGCCGGCCTACAAGCAGCAGATGGAGGAGATGCAGCAGACCTTTGGCACGCTGGTGCGCCAACTGCCCAACACCACGGAGATTCCCGATCTGCTGGTCGATATCACCCAGGCGGGTCTCGGGCGCGGTCTCGAGTTCGTGCTGTTCAAGCCCGAAAACGAGATCCCGAAGGAGTTTTATGCGGAGAAGCCGATCAGCATCAAGGTCAATGGTACCTACCACGAGCTCGCTCAGTTCGTCAGCGACGTGGCCGCGCTACCGCGTATCGTGACCTTCGGCGACATCGCGATCGAGGCGCCGCAGAAGGGTACCAAGCTCGCGATTTCCGCCCAGGCCAAGACCTATCGTTATCTCGAGGCCTCGGAGATCGCCGCGCGCGCGGAAGCTGAGCGCAAGGCCAAGGGCCCGCGCGCGCCCGCGCGCCCGGCCCCTGCCGCGAGGACCGCTCCGTGAGCCGGGGCACCGTAACGGTCGTTGGCCTGCTGTGCCTGGCGCTCGCCGGCTGCGGTAGCGATGAGCTCGACGAGGTGCGAGAGTTCGTCAGGACCGCGCATGCCGACAAGAAACCGCGCGTCGAACCGCTGCCCGAGATCAAGGTCCAGGAACCGTTTCTTTACGCGGCAACGAACCTGGCCGATCCCTTCGCGGCGCTAAACCTCAAACCCCAGGCCCGCGGCGGCCGTGACCTGCGGCCGGACCGCGGCCGGCGCAAGGAGCCGCTCGAAGACTACCCGCTCGATTCGCTCAAGATGGTGGGCACGTTGATGCGTGGCAAGCAGGCCTGGGCGGTAATCCAGGCCCCCGATGGCACGGTGCATCGCGCCAAGATCGGCGATCATCTTGGCCAGAACTTCGGAATGATTACCAAGATCGGCGAGGATAAGGTCGACCTGATCGAACTGGTGCAGAGCTCAATGGGGGACTGGACGGAGCGTGAGGCAAATCTCGCCCTGGCCGAATAGGAAATGAAGGTGGCTACCATGATGACAAGAATGCGAACGAATTTCCGGCACCTCGTGCTTTCCGCGCTGCTGCTGACCGGCCTGGACGCTGCCGCTGGCGAGATCCAGTCGCTCGCATGGGAAGCCGACGCCGTGCTCAAGATCAACGTCAGTGGCGAGGCGCCCTACGAGGTCTCATCGCACGACGACGGTCTGCGCGCGCGTATCAGCTTCCCCGGCAGCACGGTCGGACCGAACCTCGATGAGCTCGGCGGGTCGGGCTTTGTGAAAGGCGTGTTCCCATACCTGTCGGACAACGGTACAGCCGTGGCCGTCGATCTGCTGCTCACCTCGCCCGGGCGCCTCGATGTGCAGAAGACGGCCGGCGGTTATCGCGTTGCCGCGGTATCCGGCACCGCTGCGGCGGCGCCCCCGGCGGTTGAAGCCGCGCCGGCCGCTACCCCGGTTCCGGCCGCCGCGCCACCAGCTCCCGCCAAGACGGCATTGCAGGAGATCCAATATAGCAAGCTACCCGGCGACCGCGTGCAAGTCGTGCTGCGCATGTCCGGCCCGCCGGCGGAGCCCGCCATATTCAAGAGCGAGGCGCCGGACAAGCCCGCGCGCGTGGTCTTCGATTTCCCGGGCACGCGCGTTGCGCTGCCAAAGAAGAGCTACGCCGTGCGCGAAGGCGCACTCACGAGCATCGACGCTGGCGAGGATGAGAACCGTACGCGCATCGTGCTCAATCTCGTGCGTCCGGCGGCGCACAGCGCCAGCGCCGAGGGCAACAATTTCGTCATCACGCTCGACGCGCCGCGCGCGACCATTGCCGGCGCACAGCAGCCGAAGGTCACGCATTTCGCCAGCAGCCGTAAAGGCGGCAAGTATGGCCTGACCAATATCGACTTCCGGCGCGGCCCTCAGGGCGAGGGCAAGATCACCATTGGACTGTCGGATCCCGCGGTCGGAATCGACATTCGCGAGCAGGCGGGCGAGATCGTCATCGACTTCCTCGACACCAGCGTTCCGCCAGATCTGCAGCGGCGTCTCGACGTGGTCGATTTTGCTACCCCGGTGCAGACCATCGACACCTTCACGCAGGGCCGGAACACGCGCATGATCGTCGTGCCGAAGGGCAAGTTCGAGCACAGCGCCTACCAGGCCGGCAACCTGTTCACGGTGAACTTTCGGCCGGTCATCGAGAAGGCCGACGAGAAGAAGGCGGACGAGTTCGGGTATACCGGCGAAAAGCTCTCGCTCAACTTCCAGAACATCGACGTGCGTGCCGCGCTACAGGTGCTCGCCGATTTCACCGGCCTCAACTTCGTGGTGAGCGACACGGTAAAGGGCAATCTGACGCTGCGCCTCAAGGATGTGCCCTGGGATCAGGCGCTCGATCTCATCGTCGATTCCAAGGGGCTGGCCGTGCGCCGCAAGGGCAATGTCGTAACGGTTGCGCCAGCGGCCGAAGTCGCAGCCAAGGAGAAGGCTGCGCTCGAGGCGTCGAAGTCCAACCTCGAGCTCGAGCCGCTCGTGTCGGAACTCATCCAGATCAACTACGCCAAAGCCGAGGACATCGCCAATCTGCTCAAGTCCATCAAGCCGGTAGTCGAAGTGAGCCAAATGCAGCACCCGGTGTTCGGCGCGGCCGCGACCGGTCAGGGCATCGGCGCCGCCGGTGCTACGATCGGGACGACCAACACGTTGCTGTCGCCGCGCGGGCAGGTGACCGTGGACGCGCGTAGCAACTCCATCCTGGTGCAGGATACCCCGGGGAAGATTCGCGAGATTCGCAAGCTGGTCGCACAGCTCGATCAGCCGATCCGCCAGGTCATGGTCGAGACGCGTCTGGTGGAGGCGACCGACAATTTCGCGCGCAGCCTAGGCGCGCGCTTTGGCCATCTGAGCGATTCGACCGGCAGCGGCATGCGTGGCGTCACCACCGGCAGTCTGGA
This sequence comes from uncultured Acidiferrobacteraceae bacterium, assembly GCA_964482055.1. GTDB lineage: Bacteria > Pseudomonadota > Gammaproteobacteria > Acidiferrobacterales > Sulfurifustaceae. The sequence continues at coordinate 11,895 of CAYZVX010000058.1, read as the reverse complement.
CGCTGTGCCGGCGTACGTGAATACCGGCACCTTCCAGTACGTACCGGGCGGGTTGAACGTGAACCTGCCAGCGCAGACGCTCAACTCTAAGGCCCCGGGTGTGTTCTCGCTTACGCTTTTTCGCGGCGCGAATATTCTCGATCTGGAGTTGTCGGCGCTCGAGCAGGAGGGCAAGGGGAAGATCATATCAAGCCCGCGCGTAATCACCGCCACGCAGAAGAAGGCAAAGATCGAACAGGGTCAGGAGCGCGTCTTCACAACAACCGTGCTCGGCGCCGGATCGGTAGTGACGAAGAAGGCGACGCTCAAGCTCGAGGTAACGCCGCAGATCACGCCCGATGAGCGCGTCAACCTCGACGTCGTCATCTCCAAGGACAACTTCGTCGACGCGGTGACGGGGTTGTTGAACGTCAAGGAAATCACGACCCAAGTGCTGCTCGACAACGGGGAGACGGTGGTGATCGGCGGCATCTTCGAGCAGGATCGCAACGACTCGGTCACGCAGGTGCCGTTCTTTGGCGACATTCCCCTGCTGGGCTGGCTGTTCAAGACCAAGGACGTCAGGGACAACAAGACGGAGCTGCTGGTGTTCCTGACGCCACGCATCCTGTCGGACAAGCTCGCCGTGCGCTGACCGGCCTTGCGGGCGCGACGCCCACCCCGCGGTGGGCGTCGCGGTATAATCTGACCCGCGCATGAGCCGGCGAGACAACCTGTTCCTGGTCGGCCCGATGGGGGCCGGCAAGTCGACCGTCGGACGCCACCTGGCAGCGCTTCTACATCGGGAGTTCATCGACACCGACCAGGTCATCGAGGCGCGCACCGGTGCCGCTATACCGCTGATCTTCGAAATCGAAGGCGAAGCCGGGTTTCGCAAGCGCGAAAGCGCCGCCATCGAGGAGTTGACCCGGCGGCACGGCATCGTGCTGGCGACCGGCGGGGGCGCGGTCCTGTCCGAGGAGAACCGCCGCATTTTGCGCGAGCGCGGCACGGTGGTTTATCTTTGCGCTCCGCTGGAAACGCTGGTCGAGCGGACCCAGAGAGACCGGAACCGGCCGCTTCTGCAGAACACCGACCGCCGGGCCAAGCTCGAAGAGATCCTGCGTGCGCGCGACCCGCTGTACCGGGAAACCGCGCACATCGTAGCGCACACGGCAAGGCGTTCCCCGCTGCGCGTCGCCCGCGAGATCGTGGCGCAACTGAAGCGATTCGAAGGCAATGAAGACACTCACGCTTGATCTCGCTGACCGCAGTTACCCTATCCATATCGGCCGCGGCCTGCTGGGTCGCACGGAGCTGCTCGCCCCATTGATTGCAGGTAAGAGCGTCGCCATCGTTACGAACGAGACGGTTGGCCCCTTGTACCTCGAGCGCCTCCGCAGGTCCCTGCCGGACGTCAATTCGACGGAGGTCGTCTTGCCGGATGGCGAGGAGTTCAAGACGCTTGAGACAGTGAACCGCATCATTGACGCGCTGTTGCGCGCGCGGTGCGATCGACGCACCACGGTCATCGCGCTCGGCGGCGGTGTCATCGGCGACATCGCCGGTTTCACCGCGGCCGTTTACCAACGCGGCGTTCCGTACGTGCAGATCCCGACGACCCTGCTCGCCATGGTCGACTCCTCAGTGGGCGGCAAAACCGGAGTCAATCACCCGCTCGGCAAGAACATGATCGGCGCATTCCACCAGCCGCGCGGCGTCATCATCGACACGGATACGCTCGCAACACTGCCCGATCGCGAGCTGTCGGCGGGGCTGGCGGAGGTGATTAAGTACGGGCTCATTCGCGATCGCAGCTTCTTCGGTTGGCTGGAGGCCAACATCGATGCGCTGCTCGGCCGCGACCCGCAGGCGCTCGCCGATGCCATCTACCGGTCCTGCCAGAACAAGGCCGAGGTGGTGGCGGCAGACGAGCGCGAGGCGGGGTTGCGCGCCATCCTCAATCTCGGCCATACGTTCGGCCACGCTATTGAGACCGGCATGGGGTACGGCACCTGGCTGCACGGCGAGGCCATCGCCGCCGGCATGGTGCTGGCGGCTGACCTCTCGCGCCGGCTCGGCTGGTTGGGAGCGGCGGACGTGGCGCGCATCGAGCAGCTGGTGCGACGCGCGCGCCTGCCCGTGCGCGCCCCCGCGACGTTGACCAATGAGCGTTTCCTTGAGCTCATGGCGGTGGACAAAAAGGTGCAGGACGGGCGGTTACGACTGGTGCTGCTCAAATCGATCGGCGAAGCCGTGGTCACGGATGAATTTCCGGGCGAGCACCTGGCTGCCACCCTCGAGTTCGGCAGGCAGGCGGCATGAGGCTGGCGCCGTACGCGGCGGACGATCGCACCACGCGCGGGCGTCAATACGCCGAGCCTGCGCCCGCGCATCGCTCCGAGTACCAGCGCGATCGCGACCGCATCATTCACTGCGCCGCGTTCCGGCGGCTCGAGTACAAGACGCAGGTCTTCGTGAATCACGAAGGCGACCTGTTCCGCACACGGCTTACCCACTCCATCGAGGTCGCGCAGATTGGTCGCTCGATCGCCCGCGCCCTGGCGCTCAACGAGGATCTGGTCGAGGCGATTGCGCTCGCGCACGACCTCGGCCACACCCCGTTCGGTCATTCCGGGCAGGATGCGCTCAACGAGTGCATGCGCGACTACGGCGGCTTCGAGCATAATCTGCAGTCGCTGCGCGTCGTTGACCTGCTCGAGGAACGCTACGCGGAGTTTCCCGGGCTGAATCTCACCTACGAGGCGCGCGAAGGCATCCTGAAGCACTGCTCGCTGAAGAACGCGGCGGAGCTTGGCGAGCTTGGCCGGCGATTCATTGAGCGCAAGCAGCCGAGCCTGGAGGCGCAGCTGGCCAATCTGGCCGACGAGATCGCCTACAACAACCACGACGTGGACGATGGATTGCGCTCCGGCCTGCTCAGTATCGAGGCCTTGCGTGAGGTCACGCTCTTTGCCCGGCAGTACGAGGAGGTCGAGCGGCGCTACCCGCAGCTCGCTGCGCGGCGCAAGATTCACGAAACCATACGGCGCATGATCAACTACGTGGTCACCGACCTGATCGAGACGAGTCGGCGCCGGCTCGCGGAATCCGGGGTCGGAAGTATCGAGGCGGCGCGCAACCATCCCGAGCCGCTCATCGACTATAGCCCCACGGTGCGCGAGGAGACCCAAGCGCTCAAGCGCTTTCTGCGCCAGCACCTCTATGCCCACTACCGGGTGCGGCGCATGAGCGCCAAGGCGGTGCGCACCGTGCGCGAGCTCTTTTCCGCGTTCTTCGAGGACCCGCGGCTGCTGCCCGACCAGGATCAGGAGCGGATACGTCGGGCCGGCTCCGGCGACGACCGCGCCAGTCGGGCGCGGATCATCGCTGACTATATCGCCGGCATGACCGACCGCTACGCCATTCGCGAGCACGCCCGGCTGTTCAGTCCCGACCATCTCACCTGAAGGGCCTGCCGCTGGGTGCCGTGCGGCGGCGGGGCGCCCTTTCGCCATTCCATTGAACCGGGGTAGGCGCGCCGGTATACTTTTTCGCCCCTTTCTCCGCGGCGTAACGCAAGCGCAAGAACAAGAAGGGTTTTCTCGCCCCGCGCGAATTCCTCGCGCAGGCCCGTTGTTCGGCCCGCAAGACAGGCCGCCAAGCAGATGGTGACGAAATTTGGATGCACTAGGCAAACCAGGGCCTTTCGGCCTCTACGACCCAGCCCACGAGCATGACGCCTGTGGCGTCGGCTTCGTCGTCGACATGAAAGGTCGGCGATCGCACGCGATCGTCGACCAGGCGTTGACCATCCTGAAGAACCTGCAGCACCGCGGGGCGTGCGGTTGCGAGGTCAACACCGGTGACGGCGCCGGCATTCTGGTGCAGATCCCGCACGCCTTCCTGCGTCGCGAGTGCGACGCGCTGGGGGTTGCGCTGCCCGAACCCGGCGATTACGGCTGTGGCCTGGTGTTTCTGCCGCGCGATGCGGCCGAGTCACGCCACTGTCAGGACATCTTTGAGGCGATCATCCGCGAGGAGGGCCAGCGCCTGCTCGGCTGGCGCGACGTGCCAGTCGATGACAGCTCGCTCGGCCCGACCGCACGCGCCTGTGAGCCGACCTTCAAGCAGGTCTTCATCGCGCGTGCGGCGGACCTTCGCGATGCCGCGGCGTTCGAGCGCAGGCTCTACGTCATTCGCAAGCGCGTCGAGCATCAGGTGGCGGCATCGCGATTGAAGGAGCGCGGCGTCTTCTACGTGCCGAGCCTGTCGGCACGCACCCTCATCTACAAGGGCATGCTCACGCCGAACCAAGTCGAGCAGATGTTTCTCGACCTGCGCGATCCGGCGTTCGACTCCGCCCTTGCCCTCGTGCACTCGCGCTTTTCAACCAACACCTTTCCGTCCTGGCCGTTGGCGCATCCCTTTCGCTACCTCGCGCACAATGGCGAGATCAACACGCTGCGCGGCAACATCAACTGGATGCGGGCGCGCGAGGCATTGTGCGCCTCGCCGCTGTTCGGCGAGGACCTGATGAAGATCCTGCCGATCGTCATGGAGGACGGCTCCGATTCGGCAACCTTCGACAACGTGCTCGAGTTCCTGCACATGGCCGGACGCGAGCTGCCGCACGCCGTGCTCATGATGATCCCGGAGGCGTGGAGCGGTCACGAATCCATGGACGAGACCCGCAAGGCGTTCTATGAGTTTCATGGCTGCCTCATGGAGCCGTGGGACGGTCCGGCCTCGATTGCCTTCACCGACGGCACCGTGATCGGTGCGGTGCTCGATCGCAATGGCCTGCGCCCGTCGCGCTACTACGTGACCAAGGACGGGCTCGTGATCATGGCCTCCGAGGTCGGCGTGCTCGACGTTCCCCCCGAGAACGTGCTGATCAAGGAACGCCTGCATCCTGGGCGGATCTTCCTGGTCGACACCGCGCAGGGGCGCATCATCGAGGACGCCGAGCTCAAGCAGCGCTACGCGACCGCCGAGCCCTACAGGGATTGGCTGCGGCAAAACCTCATCCCGCTGGAGCGCCTGCCGGCCCCGCCGCATGTCCCCCAGCCGGATCATGCCACGGTGTTGCAGCGCCAGCTGGCCTTCGGCTACACGCACGAGGACCTGCGCATCCTGATGACGCCGATGGCGCTGAAGGGCGAGGAGGCGGTCGGATCGATGGGCAACGACGCGGCGCTCGCAGTGCTGTCGAGCCGCCCGCGCCTGCTGTACGATTATTTCTGCCAGTTGTTTGCGCAAGTCACCAATCCGCCGCTCGATGCGATCCGCGAGGAGCTGGTGACCCAGATGGCGACGACCATCGGGCCGGAAGCCAATCTCCTGTTGCCGGGGCCGGAGAGCTGCCGCCAGATCAAGCTCGCCTCACCGATCCTCGACAACGAGGAGCTCGCCAAGCTCGCCCAGATTGCGCGCCCCGGGTTCAAGACGGTGACACTGCCGATGCTGTTCCCGGTGGCAGAGGGCGGAGCAGGTCTGGAGCGCGCACTGGATGATCTGTGCCGCCAGGCGTCCGAGGCGATCGCTCAAGGGTGCACCTTCATCATCCTGTCGGACCGCGGGCTGGACGAGCGGCGCGCGCCGATTCCGGCGCTGCTCGCGACCGCCGGCGTGCACCATCACCTGGTGCGCGAGGGTACGCGCACGCGCGTGGGGCTGGTGATCGAGACCGGCGAGGCGCGCGAAGTGCATCACATGGCGCTGCTGATCGGCTATGGTGCCGGCGCCATCAACCCGTACCTTGCGTTTGAGACGCTCGACGACCTCATTCGTCAGGGCCTGCTGCCCGGCATCGAGCACGCAAAGGCGGTGAAGAACTACATCAAGGCCGTGAACAAGGGCGTGCTCAAGGTGCTCTCCAAGATGGGCATCTCCACGATCCAGTCGTACCGCGGGGCGCAGATCTTCGAGGCCATCGGCTTGGAGCAAGATTTCGTCGACCGCTACTTCACCTGGACGTCCACGCGCATTGGCGGTGTCGGCATCGAGGTGGTCGCCCGCGAAGCCCAATTGCGCCACCACCGCGCCTATCCGGACCGTCCGCTGGGCCACGCCGAGCTCGAGTCTGGCGGCGAATACCAGTGGCGGCGCGACGGCGAGTACCACCTGTTCAACCCCGAGACCGTGGCAAAGCTGCAGCACGCCACGCGTTCCGACTCCTACGCCGTTTTCAAGGAGTACTCCAAGGCGGTCGATGAGCAGGCGCAGCATCTGGCCACGCTGCGCGGGCTCTTTGAGCTCAAGCCAGCCGGCCCGCCGGTGCCGCTCGAGGAGGTGGAACCGGTGGAATCGATCATGACGCGCTTCGCCACCGGCGCCATGTCCTACGGCTCGATCAGCCAGGAAGCGCACGAGACGCTGGCGATTGCCATGAACCGCATCGGCGGGCGCTCCAACTGTGGCGAGGGCGGCGAGGACCCGGATCGGTACGGCACCGAGCGCAACTCGCGCGTCAAACAGGTCGCCTCCGGACGCTTCGGCGTGACCAGCCACTATCTGGCCAACGCCGACGACCTGCAGATCAAGATGGCGCAGGGCGCCAAGCCCGGCGAAGGCGGGCAGCTGCCGGGTCCCAAGGTCTACCCGTGGATCGCGCGCGTGCGCCATTCCACCCCGGGCGTGGGTCTTATCTCCCCGCCGCCGCACCACGACATCTATTCGATCGAAGACCTGGCGCAGCTCATCTACGATCTCAAGAATTCCAACCCGCGGGCGCGCGTGCACGTGAAGCTCGTCGCTGAGGTCGGCGTCGGCACGGTGGCGGCCGGGGTGGCCAAGGCGCACGCCGACGTGGTGCTGATCTCCGGTCACGACGGCGGCACCGGCGCGAGCCCGCTCACCTCGATCAAGCACGGGGGCGCGCCCTGGGAGCTCGGGCTCGCCGAGACCCAGCAGGTGCTGGTGATGAACCGGCTGCGCGACCGCATCACCGTGCAGGTCGACGGCCAGATGAAGACCGGGCGCGATGTTGTCATCGCCGCGCTCATGGGCGCGGAGGAGTTCGGTTTCGCCACCGCACCGCTCGTCGTGATGGGCTGCATCATGATGCGCGTTTGCCACCTCAATACCTGCCCGGTCGGAATCGCCACGCAAGACCCGGAGCTGCGCCGGCGCTTCACGGGCAAGCCCGAGCACGTGATCAATTTCTTCCGGTTCATTGCCGAAGAGGTGCGCGAGCACATGGCGCGCCTTGGTTTCCGCCGCATGGACGACATGGTCGGACGGCTCGATCTGCTCGACATGAAAAAGGCGGTGGATCACTGGAAGGCGCGCGGCCTCGACTTCTCGCGCATCCTGGCCATGCCAGCCGCCGGTCCGGACGTGGCGATCCGCCGCGTGCGCGACCAGGACCACGGGCTCGAGCGCTCGCTCGACATGACCACCATCCTGCCGCTGGCACGCGAGGCGCTCGAGCACAAGAAGCCGCTCGATGTGATCCTGCCGATCCGCAATATTCACCGTACGGTCGGCACGATCCTCGGCTACGAGGTCTCCAGGCGTTACGGCGCCGAGGGTCTGCCGGATGACACGGTGCGGATCCATTTCACCGGTTCGGCGGGGCAAAGCTTCGGGGCTTTCATCCCCAGAGGCCTGACCTTCACGCTGGAAGGCGATGCCAACGACTACATCGGCAAGGGCCTGTCGGGCGGCAAGATCATCGTGCATCCGCCACGCCAGGCGACCTTCGTGCCCGAGGAAAACATCATCATCGGCAACGTGGCCCTTTATGGCGCGACCGCCGGCGAGGCGTACTTCCGCGGCATCGCGGGCGAGCGTTTCTGCGTGCGCAACAGCGGCGCCACCGCGGTGGTCGAGGGCGTCGGGGATCACGGCTGCGAGTACATGACGGGCGGGCGGGTGCTGGTCATCGGGCGCACCGGGCGCAATTTTGCCGCCGGGATGTCGGGCGGTGTGGCCTACATCCTCGATGAGAGCAACGACTTCAAGCGGCGCTGCAATCTCGAGATGGTGGATCTTGAGACGCTGGCGGACGCCGAGGACGTGGACCTCGTGAAGGAGCTGCTCCGGCGCCACGTCCGCTACACCGGCAGCACCGTGGCGAGCCGCCTCCTCGATGACTGGAAGGCGACCCAGGCCAAGTTCGTCAAGGTGATGCCCAAGGACTACAAGCACGTGTTAACGGTCATTCGCCAGGCTCGGCAGAGCGGCATCCCCGAGGAGCAGGCCGTGATGGAGGCGGTCCATGGGTAAGGCGACCGGCTTCCTCGAGTTCAAGCGCGCCAAGCAACCGTACCGACCGGTGGCGGAGCGCCTGCGTGACTGGAAACAGGTCATGCTTCCGCTGCCCGACGAGGAGCTTAAGCGCCAAGGGGCACGCTGCATGGACTGCGGCATTCCCTTCTGCCACCAGGGCTGTCCGCTCGGCAACTTCATTCCGGACTGGAACGATCTGGTCTACCGCAATCATTGGCAGCCGGCCATCGAGCGGTTGCACGCCACCAACAATTTTCCCGAGTTCACCGGCACGCTGTGCCCGGCCCCGTGCGAAGGCGCCTGTGTGCTCGGTATCAACAACGATCCAGTCACCATCAAGGCGATTGAGCTCGCCGTCATCGACCACGCCTTCGCGCAGGGGTGGGTGAGAGCCGAACCGCCGCGCGTCGAGACCGGCAAGCGCGTGGCGATCGTGGGCTCCGGTCCGGCGGGGCTCGCCGCCGCACAACAGTTGCGCCGTGCCGGTCACAGCGTGACGGTATTCGAGCGCGCTGACCGGATCGGGGGACTGCTGCGCTACGGCATCCCGGAGTTCAAGATGGAAAAGCGCGTGCTCGACCGGCGCCTCGAGCAGCTGCGTGCCGAAGGCGTCAACTTCAAGACCGGCGTGCACGTTGGCGTGAACCTTCCGGTGGCGGCGCTGCGCGAGCAACATGACGCACTGCTGCTGGCCGGCGGCGCCTGCGAGCCGCGCAACCTTCTCGTGCCGGGACGTGAGCTCAAGGGCGTGCATTTTGCGATGGAGTACCTGACGCAGGCCAACCGGCGCTGCCACGGCGAGCAAATTCCCGAAGACCAAGCGATCAGTGCGGCGGGCAAGCACGTCATCATCATCGGGGGCGGCGACACCGGGGCCGACTGCCTTGGCACGGCCCACCGGCAGGGCGCGGCCTCCGTGCACCAGCTGGAGATCATGCCGCGTCCGCCCGCGACGCGCCCTCCCAGCAATCCATGGCCGCAGTACCCGCTCATCTACCGGGTGGCCTCGGCCCATGAAGAGGGCGGGGAGCGACTGTACAGCGTATCCACCAAGCGCTTCCTTGGCGATGAGCACGGACGGGTCAAGGCCATCGAGCTGGTCAAGGTCGAGCCGGTCCATGCCGCCGGCCGCCTCACCTTTCGTGAAATTGCCGGCAGCGCCTTCACCTTGCCCTGCGATCTCGCGCTGCTCGCCATGGGTTTCGTCGGACCCGAAAAGCCGGGCATGCTCGAGGCGCTCGGCGTTAAGCTCACCGAACGCGGCAATGTGTGGCGCGATGAGAACTGGATGACCAGCGTGCCGGGCGTGTTCGCTGCCGGCGACATGCAGCGCGGCCAGTCGCTGATCGTCTGGGCAATCGCCGAGGGTCGTTCGTGTGCCCGCGGCGTCGACCAGTATCTGATGGGCGCTTCCGACCTGCCCGCGCCGCTGTAACTCGAACGGCCCAACGCCAGGACGCCGAGACGCAGGCAAACCCCCATCCTCTGCGTTCTGTGCGCCTCTGCGTCTTTGCGTCGACCCTCTATGCCTGAACTGAAGAACGATCGCCTGCTGCGCGCCCTCGCGCGCCAGCCGGTCGATGTCACGCCGGTATGGATCATGCGTCAGGCCGGACGCTACCTTCCGGAATACCGTGCCACGCGCGAGAAGGCCGGCGATTTTCGCACTCTCTGTGCCACGCCGGAGCTGGCCTGCGAGGTCAGCTTGCAGCCGCTGCGCCGTTACCCGCTGGATGCGGCGATCCTGTTCTCCGACATTCTCACGGTGCCGGACGCCATGGGGTTGGGTCTTTACTTCACCGAGGGTGAGGGGCCGCACTTCGAGCGACCGGTACGCAGCAAACAGGACATCGACGCGCTCGGTGTGCCCGACCCCGAGCAGGATCTGCGCTACGTCATCGACACGGTGCGGCTGGTCCGCCGCGAGCTCGATGGCGCCGTACCGCTTATTGGGTTCGCCGGCAGTCCGTGGACGCTGGCGACCTATATGGTCGAGGGCGGCGGCAGCAAGGAGTTTGCCCTCATCAAGCGCATGCTGTTCGATGAACCCGCGTGGCTGCACCAGCTGCTCGAGGTACTGGCACGCGCCGTGACCGTCTATCTCAATGCCCAGATCGCCGCCGGTGCGCAGGCCGTGATGGTGTTCGATACCTGGGGCGGTGTGCTGACGCCGCGCGACTACCGCGAGTTTTCACTGCGCTACATGCAGCGCATCGCCGACGGCCTTACCCGCGAGGCCGAGGGACGCCGCGTCCCGGTCATCCTTTTCACCAAGAACGGCGGCCAATGGCTGGAGGCGATTGCCGCCACCGGTTGCGATGCCTTGGGAATTGACTGGACCACCGATCTGCGCGACGCGCGGTCCCGGGTTGGCGACCGGGTGGCGTTGCAGGGCAACATGGATCCGGCCGTCCTGTATGCCTCTGGCGAGCGCATCCGCGCCGAGGTGGCCGCCGTGCTGGACAGCTTCGGCGCCGGTTGCGGACACGTGTTCAATCTCGGCCACGGCATTCATCCGCAGGTCGATCCAGAGCGGGTCGCCGTACTGGTTGAGGCCGTGCACGAGCTGAGCCGGCGCTATCACGCCGCCTGAGTCGGCGCGCGCATGCCGGACGCGCCTTGCCCTTTCGAGAAACCGATTCTGAGCGCCCAGTGCGGCTGCGAGAATGCCACGCGCAATGTCGTGGCCGAGCGCATGTCGGTGGGCTGCCGTTCGCCTATTGCGCATCGAAATTGCCAGCTGCTGGTCGAGATGCTCAAGGAGCGCTCGCGGTTTGCCCTCAAGGTTATGGACCCTTGGCAGGATCTGCCGTTCGGAAAGCAAATGCGGGTCATGGTCGGCGGGCTCACGGGACTGCGCCGGGTCCTCGATCCGCAGGCCGCGGGACCCACAGCCAACATCCATGCGCTAGTCTGCGCGGCCCAGGAGCGTTTCGGCGCGCTCGAATCCTTGCCTTTCGACGAGATTGTCCGCGCTATCGCGGCATTCCGCCCCAAGCGCCGCGGGCGGCCATAACCGCGTTGCTGGCGCCGCGCCCGGTTCGCATGATTGGCACTCGCCTACCGGGCAGGCGATTCGGGACGACAAGCTGAGCCTCAGGCTGCGGTTTCCGCGCTAACCTGTTGAAGCGGCACGTGCGCGACGGATGCGGACAAACGCGAGTTGTCGTTTGGCGAATCGCGGTATAGATTCAGAAGACAAGCAAGGGAGAGTTCGTTTCTTGCGGCGTTGGGTAGGGAGCCCGCAGTCACGCCGGCAACTGGTCCACACCACATCGAAATAATCCAACGGCATTCGCCCTGCGCGTGCGAGCCGTGGCGGGGGGCCTGCGCGTCGTTATGCAGATCGGATCCGAGTCGGAAGGTGTCAAGATCCTGGGCAACGTGCTGAAGTTGCTCGAGGAGCTCAAGAAGAGCTCGGTCGGAACGGTCATCTTCGACCAGGTCGCGCAGCTCATCGAGGAGCACCGCCAGGTGCAGACTCGTCTCGACCAGGCCTACAGCATGCTGCTGCACATGTTGCTCGAATCCTATGCGCGCAGCCCCGATGCCGAGACCGTGACCCGCATCAACGCGCAACTGGTCGGCCTGCGCAACGCGCCGCGCGCCGATGCCCCAGTCGCCGCGCCTCCCGCCCCGGCGGCCGAGACCCCGGCGGCGGACTCGATGTAGGTGCCGGTC
>CAYZVX010000057.1:0-18960 GCA_964482055.1 uncultured Acidiferrobacteraceae bacterium | reverse complement strand
GAGCGGCAATGTCGAGCTGGTGACCGACGGGGACACCGGGCTGCTCGTGCCTCCCGGCGACCCGGCGGCGCTGGCAGCGGCGGTCGCGCGGCTCCTCGAGGATCGGGCGTCGGCGCGCCGTATGGGCCAGCGGTCGCGCCTGCGCGTCGAGCGGGAGTTTGCGCTGCCGAGCGTTATGGCGCGGCTCGAACGCGCGTATCGGCGAGAGCTCTGACGTGCACGCGCCGCCTGTCCTATGCCGGCAGCCGCCAGCCAATGCATCGGCTCGCAGCGTTGAGCGGCGCGCCACCCGAAGGTGCGTTGCACGTTGGGCGCGGCCGACCGCGTCCTAGCCTGTCATGCGCAAGAGCCCCGCAAAGGTCCTGTTCCTGATTACGATCGATACCGAGTGCGACCACGACCCGCACTGGGCGCGGTCGAGGCCGTTGCGCTTCGAGTCGGTCACGGTTGGTATCCCGCAGCGCCTGCAACCCGTGTTTGACGCGGCCGGGACGGTGCCGACCTACCTGCTCACGGTCGAGGTGATGGAGGACGAAGCGAGCGTCGCCGCGCTGCGCGCGCTGAACGGCCGCCATGAACTCGGCACGCACCTGCACTCGGCGTTCATCGAGCCGCAGAAGAAGTTCCACGACTATGCCGGCGTGGACAGCCCGGATTTCCAGTGCCACTGCGCCCCTGAGCTCGAGTACGAGAAGCTCAAGAACCTGACCGACCTCTTCGAGCGGCGCTTCGGTCGCCGGCCACGCTCGTTTCGCGCCGGGCGCTTCGGGGCCGGTGCTAACACGATCCAGTCACTCGCCCGCCTTGGCTACCTCGCCGATACGAGCGTCACGCCGCACATCCGCTGGCGGCATCCCGACGGCGACGTCGACTACCGGGGTGCGCCCGAGCAGCCGTACTTCCCGCGCCTCGATGCCTTGGCCCGGCCCGCGACCGAGGGCGGCAACGGCGTGCTCGAGGTGCCGGTCACGGTGCGCCGGCGCTGGCTGCGCGGCCCGCACTGGCTGCGTCCCTGGTTCGCGAGCGTGGCGTCTATGAAGGAGACGTTGCGCTACCACCTGCAGCGCTACGGTGACCGTCCGGTCGTGGTGCTGAACATGATGTTCCATTCGATGGAGGTGGTGCCGAAGGCCAGCCCTTATCCGCAGACCGACGGCGAGGTGCAGCGTTTCCTCGACGATCTGTCGGCCGTGCTCAACTGGTGCCGTGGCGAGGGCATCGACTTCAGCGGGCTCGCCGATGCGGCGGAGGCCTTCGGTGCCGGCCATGCGTGAGACCGCACCCCTGCAGGTGAGCGTGGTGCGCGACCTCGAGGGCTTCGCCGCACTGCGCCCGGCCTGGCAGGGGCTGCTCGAGCGTGCGCGCATCGCAAGCGTGTTCCTGAGCTGGGAATGGCTGCATGCCTGGTGGCGCCACTACGGAGAGGGCCACGCGCTGCGCCTGCTCGTGGCGCGCGCGGGCGAGCAAGTGGTCGGGATCCTGCCGGTGTACCTTGAGCGTTCGCGCGTGCTGCGGATCGTGCCGGTGCGGACCCTGCGTTTCGTGGGCACCGGCGGTGACACCTCGCCCGATGATCTGGACGCACTGCTCGACCCGGCGCACGAGGCCACGGCGGCGCGGGCGCTGGCCGAGCACGCGCTGCGCAGGCTCGGCGGCTGGGACGTGCTGCTGCTCACCGATATGGCGAAGGACTCGGCGTTTCGTCTGGCCCTGGCAAGGTGCACGCGCCGTGGCAGCGCGGGGGTGAGCGCGCGCATCTCCTACCTGATGCTTCCATCGAGCTGGGAGGCATACCTCGAAGCGCAGCACCGCGACCGGCGCTACACGTTGCGGCAGACGCGCCGGCGCATCGAGGCGCAACCCGGCGCGCGGCTTTTCCTGTGGGACGACCCGGCGCGCCTCGACGAGGCGATCGAGCGGCTGGCGCAGCTGCACCGCCTGCGCTGGCAGGAGCGCGACGAGGGACACGCCTTCTCAACGCTTCAGTATGTCGCCTTCCACCGCGAGGTGATGCACGCCTGTCAGCCGCGCGGCTGGCTGCGGCTGTATTGCCTCGAGATTGGCGGTGCGATCGTTGCGATGTATTACTTCTACCGCTTTCGCGCTAGCGTGTACTACTTCCAGGGTGGCTTCGACCCGGCGTTCGCCCGGCTGCGTCCCGGACTGGTGCTCATGGGCTATGCCATCCAGCACGCGATCGAGGAGGGCAACCGCGTCTTCGACATGCTGCGCGGCGAGTACGACTACAAGACGCAGTGGGCGAAGGAGCGGCGCGAAACCTATTTCCACAAGGCCTATCGCGCAAGCCCCGCGGCGTTCGCTTTTCGATTGCGCCGCGACTGGCTGCCGGGCCTGAAGCGCCGGCTGCGGGGCTGGCAGGCGCGCGCCGCCGCGGCGCCTTCCACCCAGCCGGCCCGAGCGGTGGACCATGCTTAGCCGCCTGCTGCGCCACGCTTCGAACTATTCAGCCGGCAGCCTGCTGGTCACCGTGGCGAGCGTCGTGTCGTTCCCGCTGTTCACCCGCATCTTCAGCGTGGAGGAGTACGGGCTCATGAACCTGGTGTCGGCCGCGCTGACGCTCGTGGTCGGTATCGGCAAGCTCGGCCTGCCGCACGCGATCGTGCGGCTGCATGGCGAGGTCGCCACCGCGCGCGCGCCGTGGAGCATCACACAGTTCCATGCCACGGTGTTCTGGGGCACGGCCGGCCTCGGTCTCGCGACAACGCTGCTGTGGGCGGCGTTCAGCCAGTTGGCGCCGGCGGCCTGGTGGAACGATGAACGTGTACGCGGGTTATTCTTGTTCACGGCGGTGCTGGTGGCCGTGCGCATCGTGGATAACGGCCTCATCAACCTGATGCGCGCCCAGCTGCGCAGTGGCGCGTTCGCAATCTACCAGGTAGCGGTCCGCTACGCGGGGCTCGGCGCGATTCTCGTGGCGCTGTTCTTCGTCTCGCGTAGCCTGTATGGTTTTTACGCCGCGACCATTCTGACCGAGGTGCTGGCGCTCGGCGTGCTCGCCGTCTGGCTATTGCGCCAGCAAGACGTGGCGCCACGCGGCTTCTCGCCCGGCCTGTTCCGGGCCATGCTCGTGTTCGGCGCGCCGATGCTCGGCTTCGAGATCGCGCGCATCGTGCTCAACATCGCCGACCGCTACATGATTCAGGCCATGCTCGGCGGCGAGGCGTTGGGCCTGTACTCGGCCGCCTACAACATGAGCGAGTACGTGCAGATGATCGCAATCGCCTCGGTCGGCCAGGCGATCGTGCCGATGTACGTGCGTCTGTGGGAGGAAAAAGGCGAGGTCGAGACGCGCCGCTTCCTCGAGGACTCGCTGCGCTACTACCTGCTGCTCGGCATGCCGATCGTCGCCGGGCTCAGCGCCGTGGGCGAAGACCTGCTGGTGCTGCTCGCCTCCGACAAGTACCGCGCCGGGGCGGCCATCATTCCCTGGGTGATGGGTGGCATCGTGATCCAGGGCGCCATGGTGATCCTCGGCGCCGGGCTGTACATCCACAAGCACACGGTGCTCATCATGCTGCGGCTTGTGGCGGCGGCCGTTTTCAACATTGCGCTCAACCTCGTGCTGATTCCGCTGTATGGCATCCAGGGCGCGGCGATCGCCACACTACTGAGCGCCGTGCTGCTCGCGGCGCTGACCGTGGCGCTCACCCGGGGGCGGCTGCCGCTTGCGCTGCCGTGGGCGAGCATTGTGCGCTACGGACTGCTGTCGGCTGCGATGTACGCGGTCGTGGTGCAGCTGCCGGTCGGCGCTGGTGTGCTCGGGCTTGCCGCCAAGGTGCTTGCCGGCGCGCTCGCCTACGGGCTGCTGGTGCTCGCGTTTGACCGTAAGACCTCGGTGGCGATGTTCGCCGCCGTGCGCGCGCGCCTGTCGGGGTCCTGATGGTGCGTCGCCTCGGAAAAGCGCTTGCGGCCTCGCCGCTCGGTTGGCCGGTCGCCGCGCGGGTCGCGCGCGCCGACGGGGTCTCGGTGCTCATGTACCATCGCATCCACGACGGCGGAGGGCCTCTGGCGGGCCCCGGGGTCGGGCGTTTTCGCGCGCAGATGCGCTGGCTCGCCCGCCGCTGCACGCCCATTGCGCCGGAGGAGTTCCTGCCAGTGCTCGAGGGACGACAGCGCACGCCGCGGCCGGCGGTCCTGGTGACGTTTGATGACGGCTACCGGGACTTTCATGACTACGCCTACCCGGTGCTGCAGGAGCTGCGCATCCCGTGCGTGGTATTCCTTGCCACTGCGTTCATCGACCGCGGGGGCCTGATCTGGACCGACGCGGTGACCTGGGCGGTACACCGCAGCCGTCGCCCGATCGTTCGGCTGCCCTGGAGCGGCCACAGCCAGGCGCTGGCGTCGGCGCCCGAGCGCGAGGCCTGCGCGCGCGCCTGCACGGCGTTCCTCAAGGGTGTTCCCGATGCGCAACGCACCCGCTGGCTCGCGGAGTTGTTCACGGCGCTCGACGTCGACCCACAGGACGGATCGGCCGGCCGCCAGATGCTCAACTGGGACGAGGTCCGCGCGACACGGGAGCACGCCCGCTATGGCGGCCATACCCACACCCACCCGATCCTCGCACGGGTGGACGCGCGCGAAGCGGAGCAGGAGATCCGCCTGTGCCGCGACCGGATCCGCGACGAGACCGGGCAGGCGCCGCGTTACTTCGCCTATCCCAACGGGCGGGCGCAGGATTTTTCCGAAGACACGAAGGCGATCCTGCAGCGTTACGGATTCGAGCTCGCGTTCTCGACCATCGAGGGCATCCACCGCCCCGGGATGGATCCCTATGCGATCCGCCGCCAGCCGACCGGCGGACGCACGCTCGGGGACTTCGCTTGGCTGGTGGCAGGACACTGAGCCATGCAGAGTGCAGGAGTTGTCTTCTGGCTTGCGTTCGCATTCATCGCGTACACCTACGCGCTCTATCCGCTCGGCATCTGGTTGCTTTCGCGTTTGCGCGCCGAGGAGGCGGCCGATCCGCAGCGCGTGCGCGTCTGGCCGAGCGTCACGGTAGTGGTGGCGGTGTACAACGAGCAGGAGCGGGTGCGCGCCAAGATCGAAAATTTGCGTGCCCTCGACTATCCGAGCGAGCAGCTACGCATCCTGTTCGTGTCGGACGGTTCAACCGATGCGACCAACGCGCGCATCGCGACGCAACCGGGTGTGGAGCTGCTCGCCTATCTCGAGCGGCGCGGCAAACCGCACGCGCTCAACCGCGCGCTGGGGCAGGTCAGCTCCGAGATCGTGGTGTTTACCGACGTGCGGCAAATGCTTGACCCGCAGGCCGTGCGATTCCTGGTGGCGCGCCTGCAGGCGCCGCAGATCGGTGCGGTGAGCGGCGAGCTCGTGCACCGCGATCCGGTGACGCACGCCGCCGCGCACATCGGGTTGTACTGGCGCTACGAGAAGTGGATACGCAAGGCCGAGAGTCGCTTCGCCTCGACCGTCGGCGTGACCGGGGCGCTGTACGCCATTCGCCGCGCGGACTATGTGCCGCTCAGCGAGGATGCGCTGCTCGATGACTTCGAGATCCCGATGCAGATCGTGCGCCGCGGCCATCGGGTCGTGTTCGAGAACGGTGCGCTGATCTACGACGAGCTGCAGCCAGACACGGTCGGTGAGCGTAAGCGCAAGATTCGCACCCTCACCGGCAACTTTCAGGCCTTCGCCCGCCACCCGTGGTTGTTTTCGCCCTGGCACAACCCGGTATGGGTGCAGTTCCTGTCGCACAAGGTGTTCCGGCTGTTCGTGCCTTACGCGCTGGTAATACTGCTCGGCGCTTCGCTGCTCGCCACCGGGACCGGCTATGCGCTCGCGGCCGCCGCGCAGCTGCTGTTCTACGCGGCCTCGCTGGCCGGGCTGGCGTTTGCGCGCTGGCGGCGCAATCGGCTGATCAGCTTCGCCGTGGTATTTTTCGAGCTCAACTGGGCGGCGGTGCTCGCCATGCGCAATGTGCTGGCGGGCCGCATCGATGCGCGCTGGGAGAAGACGTGAATCCGGTCGTGGTGCTGATGTATCACGCGCTCTACGCGAATGCGGCCGAGCGCGAGACGATTGACCCGGCGGACCGACCCTACGCCGTCGCGGTCGATGCCTTCCTGCGCCAGCTCGACAGGCTCGAAGAGCTCGGCATCCCGGCGATTGCACCGCACGCCGTGGCGACGGGCGCCGCCATACCGGCGGGCGGGGGCGTGCTGCTCACCTTCGACGATGGGCACGGCAGCAATTATCGCCATGCCTTCCCGGTGCTGCGGGCGCGCGGTATCGGGGCGATATTCTTCGTCACCTCCGATTTCATCGGCCGCCGGCCAGATTTCTGCTCAGCCAGCGAGCTGCGCGCGATGGCCGAAGCCGGCATGTGCATCGGATCGCACGGAAAGACACACCGTTTCTTGGACGACCTTGCGCCGCAGGAGGTTGCGGCGGAGTTATGGCAGTCGCGCGCGGCAATTGAGACGCACACTGGCCGGCCGGTGACGCTGCTGTCGTTCCCGGGTGGGCGCTTCCGGCGCTCCCACATCGGTGCGGCGCTGGCGGCCGGTTACCGGCTCCTTTTCTCCTCGCGGGTGGGAGTGAACTCAGGCACGGCGTTTACCGCCGGCGGCATCGTCAGCCGCGTAGCGATCCGTGACGGCACCTCGCTCGAGCAGTTTGCTGCGATCGCCCGCGGTGACCCGCGCTGGCTGCGGCGCGCGCGGGCCCTCGCCGGCGCCAAGGGGCTTATCCGCCGGCTTGCCGGCAACCGGCTTTACCACGCCATGTATGAACGGCTCTCAAGCTGATCTGACTGACACGGCCGAAGCGGGCGATGAACCGGGCGCGGCGCGCGTCTGGGCCGGCGCACCGTTACGCGCAACGCTCGGATTCCTGGCCGCGCCGGCGATGCTGGCGGCGGCGATCCTGGCCTTTGATCTGCGCTTGCCGTCCTGGGCGCTTTACGCGTTTGCCCTGGCCTTCGGCCTGGCGCTGCTGGCGCGCACGCTGCACGACCCGGAGTGGCTGCTGGCCGCGTTCGTTTTCTATATCCCGCTCAACAAGCTCTACGTCGTGCCGATCGCCCCGGGAATCAACGGCACGAACGCGCTGCTGGCATTGCTGGTGCTCGCCTGGGCGGTACAGGCCAGCCGGGAGGAGGAGAGGCAGCCGGGCCTGTTCCCCGTTGCACGGCCGGTCGCCCTGCTCGGTATCCTCGTTCTGGTGTCCATCGTCACCGCCAGCATCCGGCTCGGCTTCGGCTTCGTATGGAGCACGTTCTCGGGTGACATCAAGCACTGGCTCGACCATTTCATCGTGTTCTTCGCCTTTCTCAACCTCATCCGCGATGGCGCCATGGCGCGCCGCATCGTGGTCTACCTGATGCTCGGGTCCCTCCTGGTGCTGGGGCTCGGGGTGCTCGAATGGCTCGACAAGCGCTGGCTCGACAGCATCGAGAAGGCGCGCCTGCTCGGTCCGCAGAACCAGCCCAATGACTTCGGCGCGTTCCTGGTGATGTCAGCGAGCCCTTTCATTGGTGTATTCCTCGCGCACCTGGGCAACGTTCGTGCCTGGGCCCTGATGCCCTATTTCCTGACACTCGCCAAGATGGTGCTGGCCACGTTCTCGCGCGGCGCCTACATCGGGCTTGCGCTGGCGGGCGTGGCGGCGGCCTACGTGCGCGGCCGGCTGTTCCTGCTGTTCATGGGAACATTCGCGTTGGCGATGCTGGTCGCGATGCCGGAGCTGATGCCGGAGTCGCTATCGGCGCGCATTGAGTCCCTGACCGTCGACACCGGGCAAAAGGAGGAGCTCGACGCGAGCTCGCAGACGCGTCTCATCCTTTGGAACGCGGCGATCGACATGACGCTGGAAAGCCCGGTGTTCGGCAAAGGTTTCAAGACGTTCCCGCTTCTGAAGGGCCAGTACACAGAGTACGAGGTCGCCGAGTCCGACAACCACAACATGTATTTGTACCTGAGCTCGCAGATGGGTCTGCCCGCGCTGCTGGTGCTGCTGTGGCTGTTCTACCGCATGTATCGCCTCGGGGCAGAGTTATACGGGCGCAGCACCGAACCCTTCGCGCGAGGCATCGGGCTGGGGGCTGTGGCGATGGTCGCCGCGGTCGCCGCGGTGAACATGTTCGGCTCGCGCATGGTGGACATCGCGGTGACGGCCTACTTCTGGATCTACCTCGCGGTGCTGTCGCGCATGGCGCTCGAGCTGGAAGAATCAGCGCCAGTGCCTGAGGAGGGCGCATGAAAGCGCTGCCGCATGTCGTGCACGTCATCGACGAGCTGCCGCCGGACGGTGCCGAGCGGCTGCTCGCCGATGTCCTGCGCCATCGCTCGGGCGCCTATCGATTCAGCGTCGTGTGCCTGGTGCGCGGCGGCGAGCTCGTGCGCGAGATCGAGGCCATGGGCGTGCCGGTTACGGTGCTCGGACGGCGCCACACCTATTCGCCCGCGCTGCTGTGGCGCCTCACCCGCTGGTTGCGGCGCATGCGCGCGGACGTAGTGCACACCCACCTGTTCACGGCCGATGCCTACGGGCGGGTGGCGGCCCTCTTGGCCAGAGTGCCGGCGGTGTACTCAACGGTGCACTCGACCAACGTCTGGAAGGGCGTGCTGCACCGGTGCATCGACTGGCTGCTCGCCTGGTTTTCCACCAAGGTCATTGCCGTGAGCGCGGAGGTGGCGCAGGTGTTGCGCGAGCGCGGCTGGATACCACAGTCGCGGATCGCGCTGGTGGAAAACGGCATCGATCTGAAGCGCCTTGCGGGCGCAAGCGGGGAGGGCGTGCGCGCGGAGTTTGGAGTCGCCCCACAGGTGCCGCTGCTCGGTCTGATTGGCCGCCTGCACCCGGCCAAGGGCCACACCGACCTGATCGCAGCCCTCGCGCAGTTGCAGGCGCAAGGCGTCTCGGCGCATTGCCTGCTGATCGGCTCCGGGCCGTTGCGCGACACGATCCTGGCCGAGGTGCTGACGCGCGGGCTCACAGGTCGCGTGACGCTCGCGGGGCAGCGCGCCGACATTCCGCGCCTGCTTGCGGCGCTCGATGTGCTCGTCATGCCGTCGCGCTGGGAGGGGCTGCCCATGACGCTGCTTGAGGCCATGGCGATGGGCAAGGCCATCGTGGCCACGCGCGTTGGCGGAATCCCGAATGTCATCACCGACGAGCGCGAAGGCCTGCTGGTGCCGGCCGCTGATGCCGCGGCGCTGGCCGCCGCGCTCGAGCGGCTCATCCAGGATGCGGCGCTGCGCCGTGCGCTTGGCGAGCGCGCGCGCGAGGCCGTGCTCGCGCGCTACGACGTGGCGCGCACGGCCCAGGCCTACGAGTCGCTCTACGCGGCGCGTCTTGGCTTGCCGGCGGGCGGCTGTTCACTCATCGAGAGGACGGCCAAGTGAAGCGGCTGTTGCGCACCGCCGTGTCCTGCGGGCTCGCGCTCGGCGCCTGGCCTTATCAGCGGCTGCGTCCGGGCCTGCGCATACTGATGTACCACCGCATCGACCGGCTTGCCGCCTACGACCAGCTCACGGTGAGGCCCGAGCGGTTCGAGGAGCAGATGGCGTATGTCGCGCAGCACTGCCGCGTCATCAGCCTGGCCGAGGCGGTGCGCGAGCTCGCCGCCGGTCCCGTCACCCGGCCGGGCGTGGTGCTGACGTTTGACGACGGCTATCGGGACAACCTGCTGCACGCGCTGCCGGTGCTGCGCCGCTATGGCCTGCCGGCAACAATCTTCGTCACCACGCGTTTCTGCGATCAGGAGCTGTCACATCCGCGCTACGGGACGAACGTGGCCGGTTTGCACTTGAGTTGGGAAGAGCTGCGCGCGCTCGCACGCGAGCCGGGCATCGCGATTGGTTCGCACACCGTCACCCATCCCTATCTGTCGCGTCTCGAGCGCGCGGCGGCGATGGCTGAGATCGCCGCCAGCCGTGCCACTATCGCGCGCGAGCTGGGCGTGCCGGTGGATTTTTTCTGTTATCCGTCGGGCGATGTGACGCAACGCGAGATGGCGCTCGTGGCGGCGGCCGGCTACCGTGCCGCGGTGGGTGTGGCGCCGGGCGCAAACCGTGCGGGGACGGCGCTCTACGCGCTGCGGCGCACCGAGGTCACCGACCACGACGGCGTGCGCGAGCTGGCGCTCAAGCTCGCTGGAGCCTACGATCCGATCCACTGGCTGCTGCACCGCCGCCGCGAGCGCCGCTTCGCGCAGGCCCGTGCGCGACTGCCGACGGTGACGGCGTGAGGGGTGCCCTGCCGTGAGGATCCTCTACCTGATGACCGAACCATTCGGGATCGGTGGCGTACAGTCTGATATCCTGACGCTCTCGGAGGACCTGACCGCGCGCGGGCACGAGGTGTACGTGGCTACCATGCCGGGTGTGTTGCTCGAGGAGCTCAAGGGCAAGGGTGCGCGCCACGTGCCGATCGACTTTCATTACCGCGGACCGGGCGGGTTTCTGCGCGCCGTGCGGGCGCTGCGGCGTGCCGTGCGCGAGCAGGCGATCGAGCTGGTCGCGCCGCAGTCGGTGCGCTCCACCATTGCGACCTACCTCGCTCTGCGCGTTTTGCCGTTCCGCTATCGCGTACCCGCCCATGGCCGGCGCGTCCCAGTGGTCACGACGATCCACAACATCCACAACCCAGCGCACTTCCGCTATGCAGGCCGCATCCTGCAACGCTGCGCGGACTTTGTCATTTTCGAGTCGCACTACGAGCGCAACCGCCTGCTCGCCAGCGGACTGAGCGAAGCCAAGTCGGTCGTGATTCACAGCGGCATCGATACCGACCGGTTCGTCATCCGCCCGCGTGACCCGGCGCTGCTGGCACGCTACGGCCTCGATCCGTCGCGCCACCGGGTCTTCGGCATCGTTGCACGCCTCTCGGAAGAGAAGGGGCACGTCTACTTGATTGAGGCTTTCGCGCGCGTGCATCGCGAAGACCCGGATGCGCGGCTGCTCATCATCGGCGATGGTCCGCTGTTGGGCGCGGTCCAGCAGCAGGTGCGCGACCTCGGCATCGCCGAGGCGGTCGTGTTTACCGGCATGCAGCGCAACATCCCCGGTCACCTGGCGCTGCTCGATGCCTTCGTGCTGTCCTCGACGCGCGAGTCGTTTCCGCTCGCCGCGCGCGAGGCGATGGCGGCCGGCAAGCCGGTGATCGCGCCGCGAATCGGCGGCTGTCCGGAGGTCGTCGACGAGGGGGTGACCGGCTATCTGTTCGAGGCGCGCAACGTCGAGCAGCTTGCGGGATGCATGCGCGAGATCGTGCGCGACGGCCGGTTCCGGTCGCTTGGGCTTGCGGCGCGCGAACGCGTGGAACGACTGTTCTCGCGGCGCGCCTGGGTGACGGGTGACGAGCAGATTTACCTGCAATGGCAGAATGGTGGATAACACACGGGGAGAAGGCGGTTATGACGCAGGCGCGAGCAAGGTTGGGCGGTTTGGCATTGCTGTCGGCAGCGGTCCTCGCGGGCGCGGCGTGGGCCGCTAGCCCCCCGTTTGCCGGGTTGCTGGCCGACCACGCGGTGCGTCCGGCGCCCGACATTCCGGCACCGGCGCTGCATCAGACCATCAAGGATCCGGTGTTTGGCACGTTCATCACGCGCATTACCGACCCCGTGCAGCTTCCGGGTTTGAGCCGCATTCGCCACTATTACTCCAAGTCCGACCCGTTCAATGCCGACGGCACGCGCGCCATCATGTTTGGCAGCAACGGCAGCACCTGGCTGTACGACGCGCGCAGCTGGAAACCGATCAAGCAGTTGCGCGTCGGAACCTCGGACCCGGAGATTCAGTGGCACCCGACCGATCCCAACCAGTTCTACTTCATGGGGCTGGCCGGAAGCTCGCGCGACGTGCGCGCCATGTACCGTTACGACATCAACAGCGATGCGCGCGCCTTGCTGCGCGATTTCGACGAGTACGATGTGGCGAGCGGGCAGAACGAGGGCAACATGGACAAGGCCGGGCGCTACTATGCGCTGGTCGGCCGGCGCAACAAGGAACCGGTCGCCGCGTTCGTGTACGACGTCATCAACGACAAGGTGAGCCGGCGGGTGCCGGTGGCGCGGCGCATGGTTACCGACTGGATCAGCGTGAGCCCCTCCGGGCGCTACGTCGTGATGATGGGCAAGGACCGCTCGCGTATCTATGACATCGAGATGAATCCCCTGCGCGAGCTGCCGGAGGGGTCGTTCGGTCACGGCGACCTGTGCCTGACCGAGGACGGGCGCGACGTGCTGGTCTACGACGGGGCCGACCACCAGCTCGACCACAACCGCAACATCAATATCGCCGACCTTGCCACCGGGCGCGTGACGATCGGCGTGCGCATCGGCTGGGAGTCCACCCCGCACGTTTCGTGCCGCAATCTCGATCTTCCCGGCTGGGCGCTCATCTCTACCCAGGGTCCGGACAAGAAATACCCGAATCACGACTTCGAAATCTTCTGGCTGAAGCTCGATGGCTCGCGCGAGGTGCGGCGCGTGGCGCACCACCACAGCAGCCGCGACGACGGCGGCTACTTTGCCGAGCAGCACGCGGTGAGCAACCGCGATGGCAGCAAGATCGTGTTCGCCAGCAACTGGCAGCGCCGGCGGGTGAGCAGCTACCTGGTCGACCTTGGTGCAGCGCGCGCCGCGCTGCCCTCGAGCGCTGCCGGGCAACGCTGAGCGGCGCGCGCGATGCAGTCGCTGATCGAGCCGGCGGCGCTCGTCGGCTGGATGCTGCTGGGTCTGTCGCTGTGGCTCCTGTGGCGGCGGCGGGAGGCCGCTTCGTGGCTTGCGGCCGCCGCCACGATTCTGTACTTCGCGGTGTCAACGCCGCTCGGGGCCAACCTGGCGATTGGCGCGTTGGAACGCTCGGCCGCGAACGAGCCGCAATGTCCGTTGCAGGCAGGTCGGGGCAGCCTGGTCGTGGTGCTTGCCGGCGGCATGAGCGGCTGGCCGGCCGATGTCACGGAGCTCAGCCGCCTGAAGGAGCCGAGCCTGCGGCGCACCCTGGAGGCGGTGCACTTGGCGCGGCAGATGCCGGACAGCCGGCTGCTGTTTGTCGGCGGGGCGGGGCGAAGAATACGCGAGGCCGACCTGATGGGCGCCTTGGCACAGGCTCTGGGCCTTCCCGGCGAGCGGGTGATCCTGGCGCGCGAGTCCGACAGCACTTTCGAGAATGCGCGGGAGGTCGCCGGGCTCGTCGGCAAGATGGCGGCGAACGGCCCGATCTACCTCGTGACTTCTGCGGTTCACATGCCGCGCGCCCTGGCCGTGTTTCGCCGTCAGGGGCTGGAGGCATGCGCCTATCCGGTCGATTACACCTGGGTTCGGACCAAATGGCCCGGGATGCTGGTGCCGCAAATAAGCGCGCTGGGCAAGACCACGATGGCTTACCACGAGGCAATTGGTTACCTGTGGTACTGGTTTACCGGCCGACTGTGAGCCATCCCATCTGAGTGTACCGGCGAAGGCGCGGCCGGGGAGAGGCTACGTGCCCCGCAGACGAGGGGAGCGCCGCGCTGCGCGCGCGGCCAACTCAGGTGGCCGACGCGGCCGGGGTTGGTGCCGGCTGTCTGAGCCGGCGCACCAGGCGGCCCGCCGCTTCGCGGATGCGTGCGTAGAGGTAAGCGAGCGTGCCCCCGAGCGTGCGATTCATGATAAATAGGTTCGATACCTGAAGGCGCTGCGGACGCCATTGGCGATCGCCGGGCGGGTCCGTCATGAGGTTTACATAGCGCACGTCCTGGCCGGGGCGGCTGTAGTGCCTGAGCAGCAGCTCATTGAGCATCAAACCGGGGGCGAGTCGCGAATAGTCCTCGCGAAATCCAACCTTCAAGACGTAGATGGTGTCATCGCAGACGAGGCAGAACTGGGCCGCGATGGTTATGGCGCCAAGCTTGAGCAACTGGATCTCGCAGCGCCCGGCGCGGCCGAAGCCATCGAGCAGCGAGCGGTAGAAACGGTCCATGGCCGGATTGAGCTTGATCGCGGTGCCCTCGCCGCGCGCGCCCTTCCAGCCGGAGGCTTCGACCTCGAGGAATTCTTCGTAGTATTCGGGGAGCTCCGCCGGATCGCGGGTGCTCAGATAGGTCCCACCGCCCGCCTCGGCGAGCTTGTTGCGGGCACGTTTCAGGGTGCTGCGCGCGTTCTTGGAGAGCGATTGGAAATAGCTTTCGTAGGGCTTGTCGAGTGCAAGATAGTGACAACCGCGGTGTGCGCGCAGGCGCGCACGCCAGAATACTGCAGTGTCGGCGGCCAGCACCGGCGATTCCTCGAGGACGTGGCGAAAGCTCACCATATCCCAGGCGAACGCCGGGTGGCGGCCGAGAAAATTGAAGAACGCTGCCAACACCCGGTCGATCGCAACCGCCGGATCGCACACGATGTCGGCGAGCTCGATGTAGTCGTTGGCCACCGAGCTGTAGTGACGCAGCGGCAGCCCGAGCAGGCGCTCGCGCGCATAGCGCAGCGGCAGGATCGCCACCAGTCGCGCGCCATCGTAGGCCGCGAACAGATGCAGCTCGCCGTCATGGCTGGCGTAGCCCGCGAGGTAGGCGCGGTACCAGTCGGGAAAATGGAAATGCCGGCGCCGCGGCAGGTGTTCGATGAGCGATTGCCACTCGCCCTGCAATGCATCGACCCCGGAGCGACCTGTGAAGTGCCGTATTTCAAGCATGGTCCAATGAAAACGTGAGCGTCGGACGCAGATTTTCATCGATCTTACCTTAAGCACACGGCTGCAACTCGCCGGATCCTCAAGCGCGCAGTGAGCGTCGCGCATGAACAACGTAACAGGCGTGAAACATCCGGCGCCGGGAGGTTGACTTTCTTCCCCATGACCGCCAACCGAAACGTGCAAATTCGTTTGGGCTTTGCCAACGCCGCAGCGCGTCGCACTTGCGCGCAGCGTTGCCTGTCGATCGTAACGCCGGCATGCTATCGTGATTGACGGCATTGCGGTGCTCAAGAATGCAATCGGCTGCAAGCGCCGAGATTTCGCGCAAGCCGGGCTGATCTCAACGGCGTTGCGCACGATCCTGTTCGCTACGAGCGGCACAAGGCGAGCGGAATTCCCACGGGGGTGGAAATGAGCAGAAAGATTCCGTGTGTGTTGATGCGCGGCGGGACCAGCAAGGGCGTCATCCTGAACGCCGATGATCTTCCACGCGATCCGGCGGAGCGTGACCGGACGATACTCGCGATCTTCGGCAGCCCGGATTCGCGCCAGATCAACGGCCTGGGCGGCGCCGACCCCCTGACCAGCAAGGTCGCAATCATTTCGCGCTCGACCCGGCCGGGTGCAGACATCGATTACCTGTTCGGCCAGGTCGGAATCGACAAGCCCGAGGTGAGCTACGCCAACAACTGCGGCAACATCTCTTCGGCGGTCGGTCCCTATGCCGTGCAAGCAGGGCTGGTCACGCCGACCGAACCCTTCACCACGGTGAGGATCTTCAACGTCAACACGGGCAAGCGCATCCTCGCGCAGTTTCGCGTGGAAGGCGGCACGCCTGTGACCGAAGGCGACTGCCGCATCGATGGCGTACCGGGCAGCGGCGCGCCGATCCGGCTCACGTTCTGCGACCCCGCGGGTGGCGCAACCGGCGAGTTCCTGCCGAGCGGCAATGCGATTGATCGCATCGATGTGGACGGCGAGACGCTTGAGGTGTCGATCGTCGACTGCGGCAATCTCTATGCCCTGACTCCGGCCTCGGGCCTCGGGTTGACCGGCCAGGAGGCCCCAGCCGAGATCGAGCAGCGCAAGGCCGTGGCGGAGCAGGTCGATGCGCTGCGCCGCGAGCTCGCCGATCGCCTCACCGCCTGGGGCGCGGTGAGCGTCGAGCGTGGCCGGGCGCTGCGTACGGCGTTGAAAGTGGCAATTGTCGCCGGCCCGGCACAGGTCAAGGCAACCGACGGGTCCGTGCGTCAGGCCGATGTGGTGTCGCGCATCCTCAATCCCGGCAAGGTGCACAAGTCCTACGCCGTGACCGGTGCCATCGCCCTGGCCAGTGCCGGGGCGTTGCCCGACAGCGTGGTTGGCCGGCTGCTGCTGCCGGTGGAAGAGCCGGGGATACGACGCATACGGATCGGCCATCCGCAAGGGACCATCGAGGCCGAAATCGAATACACGAGCGATGGCGCCGTTCCAACGATCAAGGGCGCAACCGTTACACGCACGGCGCGCTGCATCATGGAAGGCGTCGTTCATCTGCCAGGCGCGCCAGTCGCCGTCGCTGAGCGCGGCGCGCGAGTTGCCTAGATATGTTGCCGGTAGTCACGCCGCGGCGTCCGCCCCGAAACGTGCGACCAAGGGGTGAGTATCAATCATGTTAACCGACCCGCGATCGCGCAGGGAAGACAGTGCGACGGCGGTACGCCCATCGCACCCGCTGCACGCGGATAGGGCGGAGACAGAGGTGGACCGCAAACGGCGGGTGCAGGAAATGTTCGCCGCCCGGGGGTCGCAAACCTGGAGCCGGCTGTACGAAAGTCCTGCAAACGTATTCGAAGACAGCATGAGCCAGCGCCGCGAGTACGTCGTTGAATACCTGCGACGCAATCTTGCCCAAGGCTCGCGCATCCTCGATCTGGGTTGCGGGACTGGGGTCATTGCCGAGGACCTGGTCAGGGCGGGCATGAAGGTGACGGCCATGGATCTGTCGGCAGACATGGTGGCACGCGCCCGCGATCGCCTGCGCGATGCCGGCGCTGACGACGTCCTGGTGCTGCGCGGCGACTGCGAGAGCTTGCCGTTCGGCGACGGCGAGTTCGACGTCGTTGTTTGCCTCGGTGTCATCAGCTTCTTGAAAAGCAACCAGCCCGTCCTGTCCGAGATCCGGCGCGTTTTGCGCAACGATGGCGCGCTGGTGCTGGCGGTACGCAACAAGCGGCCATTGCCGCGTTTTCTCGACCCGTTACTTGCCGCCCGCCGGCTGGCCGGCGCGATCTTGCGCCGGCTGGGACTGCGGCCAGGCCCAGCAGACAGCGAGGAATTGCCGCGCTTTTTTCACTTGTCACGACTGGCGGCGGCCTTGCAGGACGACGGGTTCAGGCTTGGCGAGCAGAAGCTGCTCGGGTACGGCCCATTTACAGTCTACGGAAGAGAGGTTCTCTCCCCTGCGCGCTCGATTCGACTGAGCCGCTGGCTGGCCCGCGTTTTTTCCCTGCCAGTGCTGCGGTCGTTGCAGGCCTTCGCAGATGTGTGCGTCTTCGTGCTCACCAAGCGGCCCCTCGAGGCGGCAGGCAACGTCCAAGCCTAGGCGCTGCCGGCGCGGCGCGCTACCAACGCTTTGGTGCCGCCGCGCAGCAGCTTGGAGAGCAATTTCGGAAGATGCGTTCTGAAGAACTCGACAAGGTAGTACACGACCGGTCGCAGATCATCGCCAGCAAAGACGGCATGAACCCGTTTGCCCTTGATGGATTGTAGCCACTGGTGCAATGTCATTTGCTGCTGGCGGTTCAGCTCGCGCGCCGCGAAGATATCCTGGGTCATCCAGATCCACTTCACACCATTCTTCCAGCGCCTCACCGGCGCGAGCGGCTGGCCGATGGCGTCGCGAAACGCGATATATGGCAGGTCCACGCCGCAGGCCGGCGCGATGGCGCTGGTGTTGACGGCGCGGGCGTTGATTTCGATGAGCTTATAGCGGCCGGTTTTGGGGTCGTGTTTGTACTCGACGCCGACCAGCCCGTGGTACTTGAGCCCTTGCAACAGCTGCACCGACTGCTCCACGACGGCCGGATTCTCGCAGGACACGGTGAGCGTGCAGTATCCGAACTTGAGCGGGTATTGCCGGATCTTGCTGCGCACGCAATAGCCGAGGGGCTGTGACTGCGCATCGAAGTAGCCAAGGAAGGTGTACAGCAGCTCGTCCTCGCCGCCGATCACCTCCTGGATCATCACGTCCGGATCACCCGCGGCGATTCGCTCGTACTCGCTCACCAGCTCCTCGGCCGTGCGCACCAGCACGCCCTTGGTGGGCGTGCCCTTCGAGGAGGCAAGCTGATCCTGCACCCAGGCGAGCCGCCAGCGGTGAGCGACGTTGGGTTTGATGACATAGGGAAAGCCCTGCAACCGGTTCGCAAGAGCACGAACCTCTGCCAGGCTCGCTGGAAAATAAGTCTCGGGAATGGGAATGCCGAGCTTCTGTGCCTCGCCGTATTGAATGCGTTTGTTGATGATGTTCTCGATTGCCGATCTCGATGCCGCCGGTATGCGGAATGCCGGCAGCAACGCCTCGCGGTGAAGCCCGAGGAAGAAGGCGGTGTCGTCACTCGCGGGAAACAGCACGCGCGGCTCGTCGTACCTCCTGGCGAGATCGAGCAGGAACTCAAGAAGCGCTTGCTCCGCGCCGTAGACGTTGGGGCAGATCTCGACGCCGGCGCAGTAGCGCGACAGCAGGCTCAGCTCCATCCGGTTGGGGTGCACGCGGATCACCCGGATGCCCCGCCGACCGAGCGAGCGGGTGATGGTCAACGCCTGCAGGCTGGTGGAGCGGCTGGTGCGCTTGGGGTTGGACTCGTGCGTGAGCACGAATGCGGTCGGTTGGGACATGCGGTCAGACCTCAGTTGGCGTAATAGCCCATCCACGCCGCTTCCGGTGCACCCGCTCGCCAGAAACGCTCTCGACGATCTGCGGGCTGACACCTTCGTCCGCGCATTGCGAATCATAACCGAAATCACGGAACCGCAAGCTGCGCGGATTCGCAATGCTGGCCTCCCGGCAACTCTGATGCGCGCGACAATGCGGATTGAACGCATCGCACCATTGTCGTTTGTCAAGAAACCGTCACGTGTAACAGCGCGCGTACAGGACGCATTGCGCGTATCGCGCGTCGCGCTGTTCACTTCCTGAAGCATCGACAACCCTACGCGCCGCGGGCGAGACTGTGCTTCGCGCTGATCAAGTCAGTCGTGGTGCCTTTAGCGGACGCGTTGCATTGAGAGTGCGAGGCGCGTTTGCAACGCGCTGCGAGGC
>CAYZVX010000056.1:0-19249 GCA_964482055.1 uncultured Acidiferrobacteraceae bacterium | reverse complement strand
CCGGGTGCGGCGGCCACTGCGCCCTCCGCGCCCGCACGGGACGGGCGCGGCGTGGGCGCTTCCGGCTGTCCGGCGGCTTCGATCGCCGCCTTGTGCAGGTTAAACCAGCGCGTTCGGCCGCGGATCGAGACCTGCAGCTTGTAGAGGTGCGGATCGCGCCCGCGCACGAAACCGCGCAGCAACCCGCCCCAGGGCTCCGGCAGGCGCTCGAGCCCGAGCCCGATCGCCGCCTGGGCATCCACCCCGGAGAGCTGGCCCATGGCATGGTTCCAGATCACGATCTCGTGGTCAGGCCCAAGCGAGCACACCCCGAGCGGCAGCTCCTGCAGGATCTGGCGATGGTAACGGCGCAGCGCATCGAGCTCGGCGGCCAGTCCCTGCAGGCGCGAACGGGAATGCTCGAGGCTTTCCTCGATGAAGCGCATGGTGTCGGCGAGCGCGGTGCGCGAGCCGGCGTCCATCTGCAGACGGTCATCCACGATCATGCGCGCGAGCAGCGGCCCGAGCAGGCCCGAGAGGTTGCGCTCGATGCGCTCGCGCAGCCGGCGCAGCTCGCGCGGGCGCTGTTCCTTCTCGTTCATCTCAAGGTCGGCCAGCGCCTGGCTCACCTCGCGCTCGGCGGTGTGCGATCCGACCACGCGCGCGAGCTGCTCGCGAAACTGCGCCGGCGAGGCCGCCGCCACCACGCCGCGCGGCGGCATCGCCTCACGCGCACAGGCGGCGGCCGCCTCCGCCTCCTCCGCGGTCGGGCGCGAGGCCACCGAGAAGCCGACGAACAGCAGGCTGTTCACCGCGAGCGACCAGAAGGTCGCAAACGCGATCGGGTCCTCGCCGGCGGCGCCGAGCCAGGTGCGCGCATCGAATCCGGTGTGCAGGAACCCCGAGCGCTCGAGCAGCGGCACGAGCAGCGTCACCGTCCACACCGCCGCCCCGCCGGTGAGCCCGGCGATGAACCCGGCGCGCGTGGCACGCGCCCAGAACAGCAGTCCCAGCACCCCCGGCAGGAACTGCGCCACCGCCACGAACGAGATGAGGCCGAGCTGCACCAGTCCCTGGTTGGCCTCGAGCAGCAGGTAAAAGCCGTAGCCACCCAGAATCACCGCCGCGATCAGCAGCCGCCGCCACCACAGGAGTTTCTTGTAGAGGTCGTGGTAGGGCTCGGTGCGCCCCCGGAACAGCGCCGGCAGGATCAGGTGGTTCAGGCTCATGGCCGCAAGGGCGAGCGTCTCGACGATCATCATGGCGCTCGCCGCCGACACCCCGCCCAGGAACGCGAGGGTGGGCAGCCACACGCCCCCGCCCTCGAGCGTGATGCCGAGCACGTAGAAATCCGCGCTGCTGCCCGGGCGAAACTCCTGCCCGGCCCACAGGATCGGCGGCAGCGCGAGGTTGAACGCGAGCAGGAACAGCGGGAACCCCCAGGCCGCCACCGGCAGCGTGGCGGGGTTGATGTTCTCAGTGAAGGCCATGTGGAACTGGCGCGGCAGCAGGAAGGCGGCGGCGAAGGCAAGGAGCAGCAGCGTCACCCACGGGCCCTCGCGCACCGGCGTGTAGAGCGCGGTGAGCGCCTCGGGGTGGCGTGCGAGCCACTCGTTCATGCCGCCAATGCCGCCGAACAGTCCGAACACGGCGAACAGCCCGACACAGCTGAGCGCGATGAACTTCACCGCCGACTCGAAGGCGATCGCCACCACCAGCCCTTCGTGCTTCTCACGCGGCGAGATATGGCGCGCGCCGAACAGGATCGCGAACAGCACGAGCGTCACGCAGAAGCCGAGCGCGAGCACCGCCGGGGTCGCCTCCTGGGTGAGCACGCGCACCGACTCGGTGACCGCGCGGATCTGCAGCGAGATGTACGGCAGGATGCCGACCAGCATGAACAGCGTCACGAGCACGCCGGTCGCCTGGCTGCGGTAGCGGAACGCGAACAGGTCGGCGAGCGAGGTGAGCTGGTAGTCGCGGGTGAGCCTCAAGATCGGCATGAGCAGCACCGGCGTGAGCAGGAAGGCGAGCGTCACGCCGAGATAGATGGTGAGGAAGTTGTAACCCTGGGTCTGCGCGAAGCCGACGCTGCCGTAGAAGCTCCAGGTGGTCGCGTACACTCCGAGCGACAGCACGTAGGTCGCGGGGTGGCGCGCGATCTTCGGCGAAATCCAGCCGCGCTCGGCGGCGTAGGCGATCAGGAACAGGAGCAGCAGGTACGCTACCCCCGCAACAAACAGCGTGCCGAGCTCAAACGTCATGGTCGTCACCGCGGCGGCTCGCCCGGGCGATCAGCGCGATCAGCACGGCCCACAGCACATAGGGCAGGTACCACGGGCTCGTGTCACTCGCCCACAGCGCCAGCACCGGTGAGGCGAGCGACAGCAGCGCGAACAGCAGCAACAGCACACTGCTGTCCGCGCGGCGGACGAAATCCCGCGGCTCATCCATAAACCAAGCCTATCAGAATTGTTACCAAAGGTAACAGCCAGCAGCCGCCAATCCCGCGGCCTAGACGCCCATCAATTCGGCGATCAGCCGCGCCTTTCCCGCCTGCTCAGCAGCGGTGCCCGGCGTGTCGAAAAAAAGCGCCGCGCCCGACCCGGGCCAGGCGGCGAGGCGTTCGAGCAGCGCACGCTGGGCCCGCGGCCGCCCCTCGCGCGCGATGGCAACCAGAAAGCGTCCCCCCGCCTGGGGGGCGGGCTCGGCTGGCGCATGCCAGCACAGGCTCGCCTGGTGGCGCGCCAGGGTGGCGAGGTTCTCAGGCGCGCGCCAGGCGGCCGGCAGATCGACGCACACGGGAACCCGAGTGCCGAGCGCATGCAGCATCGGATCAAGCCATTGGCCGTTCGGTTGCGTGCCGGAGGCCACACGCAGCAGCAGCGCCGCGGTGCGGGCGCGGATCGGCTCGATGGTCTTGAAGAAATCGACGAGCAGGTGCTGGATGGTCGCTGCGCGTTGCGGCGCCGAGAGCTCGTGCGGCAGCTCGAGCACGAAGCGAAACGACTCGTCGCAATCCGCCGCCCACTGACCCACCACTTGCGCGTCTGCCCCGTCCCAGGTCTCGCCCGGCACGAGCACCGCACGCAACAGGTTGGCGTAGTAGGTGAGCCGCCAGCCGCGCGGCAGGTCCGGCGGGTAGAAACCGCCCGACCAGTCGTCGTGATCCCAGCCGCGTGCCCCTACCAGAATGGCCTGTTCCAACCCCATCGCCAGAGGCTACCCAAAACTGGCGCGGCGGGCGAGCCGCGTGCTTCAATCTGGCGTCAGCCGGTTACCGAGGCGGGCCCCATGGGCGACATCATACGATTCAGGAAACCATCGCTGCACAAGAAGGCCGAGGGCAAGACGCTGTGCAAGAGCGGCTTTCACAAATGGCGCGTCGTGACCGAGCGGCGCTTCGACGTCAAGCAGGGGCGGCTCGTGACCGTGCGGCGCTGCGAGCGCTGCGGGACAGAGAAGACCCGTCTCACCTGAAGCGCGGCGGCCAAGGCCGGCCTAATCCACACCGACCCGACCGACGCGCAGGTGGATCGGCCAGCGCACGAGACGCGGCTGCACCGCCCCACCCCACGCCTGCACGAGGCGCCGCTCGAGCGGCTGCAGGGGATCGGCCCCGCACTGCGCCAGGTAGCGCCGTGCCGCCGACCAGGTACGCAGGTAGCGCGTGAACTCTGGGAGCTGCCAGATCAGCTCGATGCGAAACTCGGGGGCTGCTGCTCGCGGAAGGGAAACGGCAGCGTCTGGTAGCGCTCATCGATGAGCTGGCGCTCCGCCGGCCAGAACGGGCCGACCACGTCGCGGTAGAAATGCTCGACGATGGCATCGACCTCGGGCACAACCCGCGTCAGACCATAACACCAGATCGCCACCACGCCGCGAGGTTTGAGCACGCGGTGCGCCTCGGCGTAAAACCGCGTGAGGTGGAACCAGTGCGCGGTCTGCGCGGCACTGGCGAGGTCGACGCTGCGGGCCGGTGCTTCGAGCGACTCGGCCGGCGCGACGCGGTACTCGATGCGCACGTGCGGCACGGCGTTGGCGATGTGCTGCGCGGCGGCGTCCGTGGCAATGACGTGCGCGAAGTGCTCTGCCAGCCCCCGTGCGATCTGGCCGTTGCCGTTGCCGGTGCCGGCGTCCCAGGCAAGCGCGCGGTCCGGCGCCAGTTGTGCCAGGTAGGCGAACAGCGCCGCTGGGTATTGCGGCCGGTGGCGCGCGTAGTCGGCAGCGTGCCCCGAGAAATGGTCTTTGAAGCTCACGGTCAGGAACCGGCTCAAGCGGCCAGCAGGCGCTGCTCGGCCTGCTCGAGCGCCTCCGGCGTGCCGAACAGCACCAGCACGTCGCCCGCCATCAATTTGGTCTCCGGTCCAGGCTCAGGGCCACGGATGCCGCCGCGGCGCACCGCGCTCACCGACACGCCGAGCTCCTCGAGGCGCAGCTCCTCGATGCGCTTGCCGACGGCGCCGGCCGCCGGCGGCAGGCTGACCGAGTGCAGGCGCTCGCGGTAGGCCGCGGCCTCCTTCTCCTCGAAGGCGTCCTGGCCGTGGAAGTAGCCACGCAACATGCGGTAGCGGCTGGCGCGCGCGTCACGCACCTGGCGCACGATACGCGACATCGGCACGCCGAGCAGCAGCAGCAGGTGCGAGCCCATCATGAGGCTGCCCTCGACGCTCTCCGGCACCACCTCGGTGGCGCCGGCCTGGCGCAGGCGCTCGAGATCGGCGTCGTCCATGGTGCGCACGATTACCGGCATGTCGGGTCGCACCAGGCGCGTGATCTCGAGAATCCGGAGCGCCGCAGCGGTGTTGTTGAAGCTCACCGCCAGCGCCCGGGCGCGCGCAAGCCCCGCCGCCTCGAGCACGTCGCGCCGGTCGGCATAGCCGTACACGACCGGCCGGCCGGCATCGCGCGCGTCGCGCACGCGCACCGGATCGAGGTCGAGCGCCACGTGCGGGATGCCCTCCTGCTCGAGCATGAAACCGAGGTTCTGCCCGCTGCGCCCGTAGCCGCAGATGATCACGTGGCGGTCGGCGTGGGCGGCCTCGGCGCGGATCACCTCGAGGCTCGTCTGCCGGGTGCGCTGGTAGCTCGGCACCAGCCGGCGCGCGACCACGCCGGTGTGGCGGATGATGAGCGGTGCGGCGAGCATCGTGAGCACCACAGCCGCGAGCACCACCTGGGTCACCGGCGCGTCCAGCAACGCATGTTTGTTCGCCTGCAGCAGCATGGCAAAAGCGAACTCGCCGACCTGCGACAGCACCAGCCCGGTGCGCAGCGCCACGCCGGTCTCGATCCCGAACAGCCGCGCGAGCAGCGTGATCAGCGCCGTCTTGAACGCGAGGATCCCGAGCGTGAGCCCCAGCACCAGCGGCCAGTCGCGGATAACCTCCGTCACATCGAGCATCATGCCGACGGTGACAAAGAACAGCCCGAGCAGGATGTCGCGAAACGGCGCGATGTCGCCCTCGAGCTGGTGGCGATACTCGGTTTCGGCCAGCATCATGCCGGCCAGGAACGCGCCGAGCGCGAGCGACAACCCGGCGCGCTCCGTGAGGTAGGCGGCGGCGAGCGTCAGCAACAGGGCGGTGAACAGGAAGTACTCGCGCAGGCGCGCCGCGGCGACCTCGTGCAGCAACGGACGCAGCAGCCAGCGGCCGGCCAGCAGGATCAGCGCCAGCACCGCGAGACTCTTGAGCAGCACGGTGCCGAGCGTGAGCGCGAGCGAGGCGCCGGCGGCATCACCGCCGAGCGCCGGGATCAGGATCAGGAACGGCACCACCGCGAGATCCTGGAACAGCAGCACACCGAGCGCGTGGCGTCCGTGGCGCGAGCTCTGCTCGAGCTGCTCGGTGAGCTGCTTCATGGCGATCGCGGTGGAGGACACCGCCAGCATGCCGCCGATCACGATGGCGCCCTCGATCGGCACGCCGAGCAGCCAGGCCGCCGTCGCGAACGCCGCGCTGGTGAGCAGCACCTGAGCGCCGCCCAGACCGAACACGATCACGCGCATCGCCAGCAGCTTGGGCAGCGAGAACTCGAGCCCGAGCGTGAACATCAGGAACACCAGGCCGTACTCGGCGAGATGGCGGGTCGCTTCGAGATTCGGAATCCAGCCAAAGCCGTACGGCCCGATCAGGGCGCCGGCGCTGAGATAGGCGAGGATTTGCGGCAGGTGCAGATAGCGAAACAGCGCCACCAGCACCACTGCCACGCCCAGCAGGATCAGGACGCTTTGAAGACCGATTGCCTCCATCGGGGGGGCGCGACAGTCCTTTGATATACTCAGCAACTAATTTACCCGATACCCTCCCGCCCCGGAACCGCAAGCATGAGTGATACGGCGTCTTTCGAGAGCCTCGGGCGCGCCGTCGTCGAGCTGGAAGCCGAGGCCCTCGCCACGCTCGCGCACCGCATCGACCAAGGGTTCGCGCGCGCCTGCGAGATCATCCTGCAGTGCCGCGGGCGCGTGGTCGTCACCGGCATGGGCAAGTCCGGGCACATCGCCGGCAAGATCGCCGCCACGCTCGCCAGCACCGGGACGCCGGCGTTCTTCGTGCACCCGGGCGAGGCCTCGCACGGCGATCTCGGCATGATCCAGCCGGGCGACGTGGTGCTGGCGCTGTCCAACTCGGGCGAGACCGAGGAGATCCTCACGATCCTGCCGCTCATCAAGCGCATGGACGTGAAGCTGATCGCGCTTACCGGCAACCTGCAGTCGACCCTCGCCCGGCAGGCCGATGCCGTGATCGACGCGGCGGTCGACAAGGAGGCCTGTCCGCACAATCTTGCGCCGACCGCGAGCACGACCGCGGCGCTCGCGCTGGGCGATGCGCTCGCCGTGGCGCTGCTCAAGTCGCGCGGCTTCACGCGCGAGGACTTCGCGCGCTCGCACCCGGGCGGTGTGCTCGGCCGGCGCCTGCTGCTGTACGTGGCCGACATCATGCACACCGGCCAGGAGATCCCGCTCGTGCGCGAGGACGCCAGCCTGCGCGAGGCACTGCTCGAGATGACCGGCAAGGGGCTCGGCATGGTCGGCGTGATCGACCGCGACGAGCGCCTGGTCGGAATCCTCACCGACGGCGACCTGCGCCGCCTGCTCAATCGCGAGGTCAACGTGTACAGCGCCCGGGTGCGTGACGTGATGACCCGCCACCCCAAGGTCACGCACAGCGATGTGCTCGCGGCCGAGACCGTCAAGCTCATGGAAGCGCTCAAGATCAACGGGCTGTTCGTGGTGGATGCCGAGAACCGCGTGGTCGGCGCCCTCAACATGCACGACCTGCTGCGCGCCGGAGTCATGTGATGAGCGGCGAGGCGCGTTCCACCCCGCTGCTCAAGCCCGCCTTCGAGGTGCCGGCCGCCGTCGCGGCGCTCGCCGCGCGCGTGAAGCTCGTGCTGTTCGACGTCGACGGCGCGCTTACCGACGCGCGCCTGATCATCGGTGACGACGGTCAGGAGTACAAGGCCTTCAACTCCAAGGACGGCCACGGCATCAAGATGCTGCAACGCAACGGCGTGGCCGCCGGCATCATCACGGGGCGCACCTCGCGCGTCGTGGAGCATCGTGTGCGCGATCTCAACATCCAGCACATCTACCAGGGCTGCGTGGACAAGCACCCGGTCTACCGCGAGCTTATTGCGCGGCTCGAACTCGCCCCCGAGCAGACCGCCTACGTCGGCGATGATGTCGTGGACCTGCCGATCATGCTCGAGGTGGGGCTCGCCGTGGCGGTCGCTGACGCCCATCCGCTGGTCAAGCAGCACGCGCACTGGGTCACGCCGAGCGCCGGCGGGCGCGGCGCCGGACGCGAAGTCTGCGAGATGATCATGCACGCGCAGGGCACGTACGCGGCCGAGATGCTCAAATACCTGACCGGCGGCAGCAACCGATAAGGTCGTGACACGCATCGATTGGGCCAAACCTGCGGTTGCCGCCATACTGTTGGGGCTGGCGGTGCTGTCGTGGTGGCTGCCACGCTCTTTCGCGCCGACTGCGGGGGTTGCCGAGGCGCCGCGCAAGCACGAGCCGGACTATGTGGTCGACAACTTCACCGCTGTCGCCGTGGATGCGCGGGGCCAGAAGCAGTACGAACTGTCCGCCCGGCACCTCGTACACTACGCCGACGATGGCAGCTCCGAGCTCGAGGAGCCGTACCTCATCCAGTACCGCGAGGGCATGGCACCGACGCACAGCCGCGCGCGCAAGGGTCTTCTTCCGGACGGTGGCGCCTACATCGAGCTGACCGGCGACGTGCACGTGGCGCGCGGGCGCGACCCGCTCGGCGCGGCGGCGGAAATTCGCACCGACAAGATGCGCGTGGAGCTCGAACAGCCTGCGGCCAAACGACAGGACCGGGACAAACGCTAGCATGACTGGCGCTCAAGCAGGACTGCGCATCGCAGGATTGGCGTTGTCGCTCGCCGCGCTGCTCGCCGCCGTGCCGGCCGGTGCGGCGAACGAGGATCGCGAACAGCCGATCCACGTGCGCGCGCGCAGCGTCGAGGTCAGCGAGAAGACGGGGATAGCCGTCTATCGCGGCGACGTCGTGGTGCGCCAGGGCACGCTCGAGCTGCGCGGTGACCGGGTCGAGGTCCACTCGCGCGACAACCGGCCCGAGCAGATTCACGCCTACGGCAAGCCGGCCACCGTCCGCCAGGGTCCCGATACAATCAGCGCCAGCGAGATCCACTACTTCGTGACCGACAGGCGCATCGAGGCGCGCAGTACGGGGAGCGACGAGGCGCGCGTGCAGGCCGTGATCCAGCCGCCCAACGGCACGTCTGCCCGATGAGCCTGCTGCACGCCGAGCACCTGACCAAGCAGTACAAGGGCCGCGCGGTGGTGCGTGACGTCGCGCTCGAGGTGCACAGCGGCGAGATCGTGGGACTGCTCGGTCCCAACGGCGCCGGCAAGACGACCTGCTTTTACATGCTCGTGGGGCTGGTGCCGACGGATCGCGGCAGCATACGCCTGGACGACATCGACCTGGGCCACCTGCCGATGCACAAGCGCGCGCGCCTGGGGCTCGGCTACCTGCCGCAGGAACCGTCCGTGTTCCGGCAGCTGTCGGTGGAAGACAACATCATGGCGATTCTCGAGACACGCTCGGACCTCGACGCCGCGCAGCGGCACGACCGTCTCGAGCAGCTGCTGCGCGATTTGCACATCAGCGAGCGGCGCGCGGCCCTCGGCGTGAGCCTGTCGGGAGGCGAACGGCGGCGCGTGGAGATTGCCCGCGCGCTCGCTACCGAGCCGCGATTCATGCTGCTCGACGAGCCCTTCGCCGGCGTCGATCCGATCTCGGTGCTCGAGATTCAGAACCTCATCCGCGATCTGCAACGACGCGGCATCGGGGTGCTGATAACGGATCACAACGTGCGTGAAACGCTCAAGATCTGCGATCGCGCCTATATTCTCGCCGATGGGCAGGTGCTGACGGCCGGCACGCCCGAGCACATTCTTTATAATGAGGACGTCAAAAGGGTCTACCTCGGTGCGGATTTCCGTCTGTAGGCTGCCGGCGGCGGCCGATGCGCTTGCCGGCCGGCAAATTGAGCTACACTTCCGAAGTAGACGCAAAATACAGGCCAGAATACGGCTGCGGCCCCCGGGGTTAGAGAAATCGTCGCGCGCACATGAAGCAGTCCCTCGACCTTCGCTTAGGTCAGCATCTCACCATCACTCCGCAGTTGCAGCAGGCCATCCGCCTGTTGCAGCTGTCGTCGGTGGAGCTGCAGCAGGAGATCCAGGAGGCGCTCGAGAGTAACCCGCTGCTCGAGGAAGGTGAGAGCGAAGGCGAGGCGGGCGAGGCGGTCAAGGCTGAGGATGGTGAGGTGGAGCTCGAAGTGGCCGAGGCCGCGGCTGGCGAACCCGCGCTCGCCGAGGATGCCGAGGGCCCCGAACCCGCGGAGGTCGGCACCGAGACCACCCTCGCCGACAACGACCTGAGCGGCGACAGCGACTGGGGCGATGAATTCGACCTGCCGGTGGCGAGCGGCGCAGGCCGCGGTAGCGACGATGACCTGCCGGACCTCGAGGCGCGCAACAGCCTGCCCGAGACCTTGCGCGATCGCCTGTTGTGGCAGATGCGCATGACCCCGCTTTCCGAACGCGACCAGGCCATCGCGATGGCGCTGATCGACGCCATCAACGAGGACGGCTATCTCAGC
The DNA here is from genome assembly GCA_964482055.1 of uncultured Acidiferrobacteraceae bacterium. Taxonomy (GTDB): domain Bacteria; phylum Pseudomonadota; class Gammaproteobacteria; order Acidiferrobacterales; family Sulfurifustaceae. Next base: position 9,100 of record CAYZVX010000056.1, on the reverse strand, counting down.
CTTACCCTGGAAGACATTCAGCAGGCGCTCGGACCGAGCGACGCGCCGGAACTCGACGAGATCGAGGCGGTCCTGCACCAGATCCAGAACTTCGACCCGGTCGGGGTTGCGGCCCGCAACCTCGCCGAGTGCCTGCAACTGCAGCTGCGCGCGTTGCCGAGCGACACGCCGTACCATGCGCAGGCCACGCTGCTCGCGACCCAGGACAACCTGGCGCTTCTCGCGAATCGCGACTATACACAGCTGCGCCGCGCGCTCAAGCTGCCGCCCGAGGAGCTGCAGCAGGCCATCGAGCTGATTCAGCGTCTCAATCCGCGGCCGGGTTCCGCGGTGCAGGCCTCGCAAGCCGCCTATGTCGTTCCGGACGTCATCGTCAAGAAGGCCAAGGGCGTTTGGCGTGCCGACCTCAATCCGGAGATCGCGCCGCGGCTGCGCATCAACCGCATGTACGAGCGCATGATCCATCGCGGCGACTCGAGCCCGCAGAACCGCTACCTGCAGGACAACCTGCAGCAGGCACGCTGGTTCATCAAGAGCCTCAACTCGCGCAACGACACGCTGCTCAAGGTCGCGCGCATGATCGTCGACCGCCAGCGCGCCTTCTTCGACCATGGACCGGAGGCGATGAAGCCGCTCGTGCTGCACGACATCGCCGAGGCGGTGGGCATGCACGAGTCGACGATCTCGCGCGTCACCACCAACAAGTACATGCTCACGCCCCGCGGCATCATCGAGCTCAAGTACTTCTTTTCGAGCCACGTGTCGACCGCCGATGGCGGCACCTGCTCGGCGGTGGCGATCCGCTCGCTCATCAAGAAGCTGCTGGAAAGCGAGTCGCCCACCAAACCGATCAGCGACAGCAAGATCGCCGAGATTCTCGCCAAGCAGGGCATCAACGTGGCGCGCCGTACGGTCGCCAAGTACAGGGAGTCGATGAACATTCCACCGTCCAGCCAGCGCAAGTCGCTGGTGGACACGCGCAAACCCACCGGAGCCTGAACCGATGCAGATCGCCGTCACCGGACAGCAGCTGGACGTCACCGAACCGTTGCGCCAGTATTGTCACGAAAAGATCGGCCGCATTCAGAAGCACTTCGATCACCTGACCACCACCAACATCGTGCTGCAGGTGGAAAAGACCCGCCACCTTGCCGAGGCCACCATCCACGCCAAGGGCGCAACCCTGCACGCCGCCGCCGAAGGCGCCGATATGTATGCCGCCATCGATGCGCTGGCCGACAAGCTCGACCGGCAGGTCATCAAGCACAAGGAAAAGAAGTCCAGCCATAGGGCCGGACCGGCTTCTCGATAAGCAATCCCGGTCCACGGGCGTCCGCGCCGGGGAATTTTCCCCGCGGGTATATAATGCGCGCGTGTCCACAGCGCGCCTCAGACCTCTCGCATGACCCCGCTTGTCACGGTAAACGACCTCTTTGAGCAGCAGTCCACGGCGCTCAAGCTCAAGTGGATTGCGGGCCGCACTGGGCAAAACCGCCTGCTCGAGCCCACCACCGCCAAGTTTCCGGGCATGGCACTGGTCGGGCACCTCAATCGCATCCACCCCAACCGCGTCCAGGTCATCGGTGAGCAGGAGCTTGCGTACCTGAAGAAGCTGCCGGCGCGGGAACGCGCGAGCCTCATCCGGGAGGTCTTTACCTGCAAGAGGACCGCGGCGGTCATCGTCGCCGGCAATCGCCGGCCCGCCGCCGAGCTCACCCGGGAAGCCGACCAGCACGGCCTCGCGCTGTTCAGCTCGGGCCTGCCGAGCCCGGTGGTCATCGATCACCTGCAGTACTACCTCACCCGGGCGCTCGCCCCGCGCATCACCGTGCACGGCGTGTACCTGGAGGTCATGGGCATGGGCGTGCTCATCACCGGCGAGTCCGGCATCGGCAAGAGCGAGCTGGCGCTCGAGCTGCTGTCGCGCAACCACCGGCTGATCGCCGACGATGCCGTGGAGCTGGTGCGGGTCGGCCCCGATGTGCTGGTTGGACAGTGCCCGCATGTGCTGTCCGACTACCTCGAGGTGCGCGGTCTTGGGGTCCTCGATGTGCGCCTGATGTTTGGCGAGACTGCCGTGCGCCACAAGAAGCGGCTGCACCTGATCGTGCACATGGAGCAGATCCACAAGGACAAGTACAGCAAGATCGACCGGCTGCAGGCACAGCAGAGGACCCGCCGCCTGCTCGACGTCGAGGTGCCGGAGGTGTCGCTCTATGTCGGCCCCGGGCGCAACCTCGCCGTGCTGGTCGAGGCCGCCACGCGGGCCTACATCCTGCGCGTGTGGGGCATCAACCCGCTGGAAGACTTCATCAAGCGCCAGCAGGCGATGATCAAGAAATCCGCCGCCGCCGACGCCGAATGAGCTTCTTCATCGTCAGCGGCCTGTCCGGATCCGGCAAGACCATCGCGCTGCAGGCGCTCGAGGATGCCGGCTTCTACTGCATCGACAACCTGCCGGCGAGCCTCATCGCGCAGTTCGCCGAGCAGCTGCGTGACGCCCGCGACGGGTCGCTCAAGGACGTGGCCATCGGCATCGACGCGCGCAACCGCGCGTTCCTGGCCGAGGTGCCCGGCAGTCTCGAGAAGCTGCGCGCCCTCGGGATCCAGTATCGCGTCATCTTTCTCGAGGCCGAGGAATCCGTGCTGGTGATGCGCTTCAAGGAGACGCGCCGGCCGCACCCGATGCTGGACGCGCGCACCTCGCTGCCCGAGGCGATCCGCCTCGAGAAGGCGTTGCTCGAGCCGCTTGCCTTCGCGGCGGCGCTGCGCATCGACACCTCCCACACGCGCCCGCAGGATCTGCGCACCCAGGTGCTGAGCTTCGCGCGCGGCGAGGAAACAGCCGGCATCACCCTGATGTTTGAGTCCTTCGGCTACAAACGCGGCACCCCGCTCGACGCCGACTACGTGTTCGACATCCGCTGCCTGCCCAACCCCTACTGGCAACCGGAGCTGCGCCGCCACAGCGGTCTCGACGAGCCGGTGATTCGCTTTCTCGAGGGCCACCCCGAGGTCGGGGAAATGTTCGGCGCGCTGGTCGCGTTCCTGGAGAAGTGGCTGCCCAGCTTCGAGCGCGCCGATCGTTCCTACCTCACGGTGGCCGTCGGCTGCACCGGCGGACAGCACCGTTCCGTTTACATGGTGCATCGCCTTGCGCAGCACTTCGCCGCCAAGGGCATCAAGACACAGATACGACACAGAGAGCTGAAATGATTGGCCTGCTGATACTCGCGCACAACGATCTGGCGTCGGCGCTGGTCGACGCTGCCGCCCACACGTTCGGCGAAATGCCGCCGCAGCTCGCCGCCGTGGGCGTGACCTACCGCCAGAACCCCGAACAGATCCGTCAGCTGATCGGGCAACGCCTGCGCGACGTCGACCAGGGCCAGGGGGCGCTGATCCTGGCCGACATCTACGGGGCCACGCACACCAATGTCGCCTGCACGCTGCTCGAGCGCGGTCGCATCGAGCTCATCACCGGGGTCAACCTGCCGATGCTGCTCAAGGCGCTCAACTACCGGGATCTGCCCATGGACGAGCTGATCGACAAGGCGCTGTCCGGCGGGTGCGGCGGCATCGTGTGTGCGGCCCGCACCGAGGGCCTGCGCAAGGAAGCCGGGACATGAGGTGCCAGAAGGTGACCATCATCAACAAACTCGGCCTGCACGCGCGCGCATCGGCCAAGTTTGTCAGCCTGGCCTCCGAGTTTGCCAGCGAGATCGTGCTGCGCCGCAACGGCCAGGAGGTCAACGGCAAGAGCATCATGGGCATCATGATGCTGGCTGCCGGCAAGGGTTCCGAGCTCGAGTTGTGCGCCGAGGGCAAGGACGAGGCGAAGGCCGTCGCCGCCCTCACCGACCTCATCGCCAACCGGTTCGACGAGGACGAGTAGATGAACCGCGACTTCGCTTCGCTCCCCTCGTCTTGAGGTAGGACCATGCTCGCCATCCACGGCCTCGGTGTCAGTGACGGCATTGCCATTGGCAAGGCGTTCGTGCTGCGCCAAGAGCTGCCCGAGGTCCCCGAGTACAACGTGATGCGCGGGCAGATCGAGGCGGAGGTTGCGCGCTTCACCGGTGCGGTCCAGGCGGCGCGCGCGCAGCTCGAGAGCATCCGCAATCACATTCCGGCGAACGCGCCGCCCGAGGCCGCGAGCTTCATCAACACGCACCTGCTCATCCTCGAGGACAAGATGATCGCAGTGGCGCCCGTTGATCTGATCCGTCGCAAGCAGCACAACGCCGAGTGGGCGCTGAAACAACAGGCCGAGCAGCTGGTCCAGATGTTCGAGCGCATGGACGACCCGTACCTGCGCAACAAGAAGGTCGACGTGCAACAGGTCGTGGACCGCATTCTGCGTAACCTGCTCGCGCAGGACCACGACCAGCACAACGGCATGCGCGCCGGGCAAATCGTCGTCGCCAATGACCTGACCCCGGCCGACACGGTCCTGCTCAAGCACCATCGCGTGCGCGCCTTCGTCACCGATCTCGGCGGACCGATCTCGCACACCGCCATCCTCGCGCGCAGCCTCGGTATACCGGCGATCGTCTCGGCACACTCGGCCACGCACTACGTGCGTCACGGTGAAGATCTCATCGTCGACGGCAAACGCGGCGTGGTCATCGTTGGCGCCGACCTCAAGGCGATCGCCGAATACCGCGCCCGGCAGAAGCGCATCGCCGAGGAACGGCGGGCGCTCAACCGGCTGCGCCTGAGCCGCGCCGTGACGCTCGATGGCCGGCGCATCGGATTGCACGCCAACATCGAGCTGACCGCGGACGTCAAGGCCGCGATCGCCGCGCACGCCGACGGCATCGGCCTGTACCGCACCGAGTTCCTGTTCATGAACCGCGCCGAGCCGCCCGGCGAAGAGGAGCAGTTTCGCGCCTACGCCAAGGTGGCGCGCGCCCTGGGCAACAAGCCCGTGACGATCCGCACCATCGATCTCGGCGCCGACAAGCAAGTCGACGGCGGGCGCGCCGGCAACGCCCCGGTCGCGGTCAACCCGGCGCTCGGGCTGCGCGCGGTGCGCCTGTGCCTGCACGACACCGCCCTGTTCCGCCCGCAGCTGCGCGCGATCCTGCGTGCCTCGGCGCTCGGGCATGTGCGCATGATGATCCCGATGCTGTCGAGCCAGGAGGAGCTGTTTCGCGTTCTCGCGCTGGTGGATGAGACCAAGGCCGAGCTCAGGCGCGCCGGCGAGAAGTTCAACCGGCGCATCCCGATCGGCGGAATGATCGAGGTGCCGGCGGCCGCGGTTTCCGCCGACATGTTTGCACCGTATCTCGACTTCTTCTCGATCGGCACCAACGATCTCATTCAGTACACGCTCGCGATCGATCGTGTCGACGACGCGGTCAACTACCTCTACGACCCGCTGCACCCGGCGGTGCTGCGGCTGATCCGGCTAACCATCGAGGCGGGTCGCAAGGCGCGCATCCCGGTGGCGATGTGCGGGGAGATGGCCGGCGATCCGCGCTATACGCGCCTGTTGCTGGGCCTGGGGCTCACGGAATTCAGCATGCATCCGGCGCGGCTGCTCGAGATCAAGAAGATCGTGCGTGCGAGCCGGGTAGCGGCGCTCGCGCGCGCGGCCAACCGCATATTGAACGAGCGAAACGCCCTGGCCGTGCACGCCGCCACTGACGCCCTGAACGCCGGGCACGTTAACTAGGGACGGCGCCGTCCCTCGGGCAGAAACGGGCCCATGTCGGAGTGCTGGGCGGGATACTGAAACGCCGGCGGCTGGTCATCGATGATCGCCAGGCAACCGGTGCGGTACTTGAGACGATTCGGGCTGAAGCCCTCCGCCACGCGCGGTTCGAAGCGCTCCTTGAGCACGGTAATCGCCGCAATCTTCTTCAAACGAAACGGCCGCCAAAACGGCGGCGGCCGCCCGGACGAGGAGAACCCGCGGGTCTGGAAACCGTCGAGCACCAACTCCCCACGCTCGTTGGAGTAGACCGCGTGCGGCTCGATGACGCGTACCTGGCGCTGATCGTGATAACGGATCGCGATACACCGGCGTTCGCGTATCGCCCCGCTCAAGACCTGCATGATGTTTGGAATCATTGATTTGACAGAGGAAATTCCGCGCCCTTGTCAAAATCATGGCATATGGCCGACCACACGCCAAAGCTGGCCGACAAGCGGCGCATTTTTGACAACACGCGGTAGGGACGGCAAGTCCCTTCCGGGAGGCACAAACCGCTCTGCCGTGCCGTGCAGGACACGCAAAATGCCGCAGGAGTGCATGGGCCGCGCGGGAGCGGCCGAGAGCCGCTGCTTCGGCCATCCTTGGCCTCTCGCGGCTTGGCGCATCCCTGCGCGGCACAGGGATGTGCGCGGCGGCCGCCCTAGAGCAGAAACAACGTCGCCAGCCCCAGAAAGGCGAAGAACCCGACCACGTCCGTGACCGTGGTGAGGATCACACCACTCGCTACCGCCGGATCCACCCCGAAGCGGCGCACGAGCAGGGGGATGGTCACGCCCGAGAGCGCGGCGAACACCAGGTTGATCACCATCGCGATCGCGATCGCAAGCCCGACCATGTAGTTGTGGTGCCATATGATCGTGATCAACGCCACCGTGGTCGCAAAGATTAGCCCATTGAATGCTCCGACCATCAGCTCCTTCATGAGCACGCGCCGGGCATTGGCCTCGGTCACGATGCCGAGGGCGAGCGCACGAATTACGCTGGTGAGCGTCTGGGTGCCAGCGTTGCCGCCCATACCCGCGACGATCGGCATCATGACCGCAAGCACCGCGACCTTCTCGATCGTCTGCTCGAACAGCGCCACGACCGAGGCGGCGATGAAGGCCGTGACCAGGTTGATGCCGAGCCACGGGGCACGCCGCCGGCCGGTGCGCATCACCGGCGCGAGGATGTCCTCCTCCTCGGAAAGCCCCGCGGGCGCCATCACCGCACGATCGGCCTCCTCGCGAATGACGTCCACCACGTCGTCAACTGTGATGCGCCCGAGCAGCCGGTTGCTCTCATCCACGACCGGCGCCGAGATCAGGTTGTAGCGCTCGAAGGCCGCGGCCACCTCCTTGTCCGGGGTGAGGGCGGTGAAGCGGATGACCTCGCGCTGCATCACGTGGGCGACGCGCGCGCCGACGTCGGCGGTGAGAAGCTTGGCGACCGACAATACTCCCACCAGGCGGTCATTGCGGTCGACGACAAACAGGGAGTTCGTGTGCTCGGGCAGCTCGCCGCGCCGGCGCAGGTAGCGCAGCACCACCTCGAGCGTGAGGTTCTCGCGCACCGTCACGGCGTCGACGTTCATGAGGCCGCCGGCGGTGTCCTCCGGGTAGGACAGCACGCTGTCGAGGCGCTGGCGGTCCTGTTTGTCGAGGGCGAAGAGGATCTCGGCGATCACCTCATCGGGCAGGTCAACGATGAGGTCCGCGATGTCATCGACGTCCATGGCGCGCGCGGCGGCCACCAGCGTCGCGTCGTCCAGCAGCTTGACCAGATCGGCGCGCACCGCCTCCGGAAGCTCGAGCAGCACCTCGCCCACCTGTGTGGTCGCGACCTCTGCCCAAACCGGCGGACGGTTATCGGGCTCTAGCCCCTCGAGCACGCGGGCGATGTCGGCCGGATGCAGCGTCGCGAGGATCTCGCGGAGGCGCGCCCGGTCACCGGCGTGAAGCGCCGCCAGCACGAGCTGCAGCTGATCGGGTTTCTTGCTGCGGCGGGGGCGAGCCACGGGTTTCAGGTTCCTGGATTGAGGTTTCTGGTTCTTCCGGTCATGCGACCTGCCCCCCAGACTTTAGCGGGTGGCGCCGAAACCTGAAACCAGAAACCTCAGTTGCCCGCCACCGTCAGGCGATCGATGAGGATTGAACCGGCGCGGATGTTGCCGCGCGTGTCGACGTCGTTGGCGACCCCAACGAGGCCACGGAACATGTCGCGCAGGTTGCCGGCAATGGTGATCTCCTCGACCGGATACTGGATCTCGCCGCCCTCGACCCAAAAGCCGGCCGCCCCGCGCGAATAATCGCCGGTCACCAGGTTGACGCCGAAGCCGATCAGCTCCGTGACCAGCAACCCGCTGCCCATCTCGCGCAGCAGCCCGGCCAGGTCATGGTGGCCCGGGTCGATGAGCAGATTGTGCACGCCACCGGCGTTGCCGGTGGTCTGCATTCCGAGCTTGCGCGCCGAATAGGAGTCGAGCACGTACCCGAGCAGAATGCCGTCGCGCACCAGATCGCGTGCCCGGGTGGCTACACCCTCACCGTCGAACGCGGCGCTTCCGATCGCACCGCGCAGGTGCGGTTCCTCGTGAATGCGCACCTGCGGTGCGAACACCGGCTGATCGAGCGCACCGAGCAGGAACGAGGACCGGCGGTAGAGATTAGTGCCGCGCACCGCGCTCACGAAGTGCGAGAGCAGGCTCGATGCGACCGGGGCTTCGTACACCACCGGGCACTGGCGCGTGCTGAGCTTGCGCGCGCCCAGGCGTCGCAGGGTGCGCCGCGCCGCTGCCTCACCCACCGCGCGCGCGCTCTCGAGCGCCTTCGGATCGCGCGCGCTGCTGTACCAATAGTCGCGCTGCATGCCCGAGGCGTCCTGTCCGATCACGCTCGCCGACAGGCTGTGGCGGGTGGCCGGCACGACGCCGAGGAATCCGTGTGAATTGGCGTAGACATCGAGTCCCTCGTGGGCCGAGACGCTCGCGCCCTCCGAATTGCTGATGCGCGCATCGAGGCCGCGCGCGAATTCCTCGCACTCGCGTGCGAGCCGGATGGCCTCCTCCGGCGCGATCGGCCAGGGGTGATGCAGGTCGAGGTCAGGCGGCTCGCGCGCCAGCAGCGCCGCGTCGGCCAGCCCGGCGCAGTCGTCCTCGGCCGTGTACTTCGCAATCGAGCAGGCGGCGCGCACCGTGTCGCGCACCGCCGCATCGCTGAAGTCGGTGGTGCTGGCCGAGCCGCTGCGCGTACCGAAGTAGACGGTCACGCCCAGGCCCTTGTCGCGCGTGTGCTCGATGGTCTCGACCTCGCCCAGGCGCACGGTCACCGACAGGCCTTGCGAGAGATTGATGCCGGCCTCGGCCTGGGTGGCGCCCAGGCGCCGGGCTTCCGCGAGCAC
>CAYZVX010000055.1:0-19443 GCA_964482055.1 uncultured Acidiferrobacteraceae bacterium | reverse complement strand
TGGCGAACGGCGCCTACCTCGAGCAGGCGCTCGCGCGCGCGCCGGCCGTGGCGCGCCACGTGCCGCGCGCGCACGGCGTGTTTCTGGGCTTTGACTTCCACCTCGACGCCGAGGGGCCGAAGCTCATCGAGATCAACAGCAATGCGGGCGGGGCCATGCTCAACGTCGTGCTGCGCGCCGCACAGCAGGCCTGCTGCCGCGATGCGCAGCGGCTCGCCATCGATGCCACGCCGGCCGATGCCATCGAGCAGACCTTCCTCGACATGTTCGAGTGCGAATGGCGGGCAAGCCGCGGTGAGGCGCCGCTCACCACGGTCGCGATCGTCGACAGCCACCCGCGCGAGCAGTACCTGTATCCCGAGTTCCTGCTGTTCGCGCGGCTGTTCGAGCGGCGCGGCTGGAAGACCATCATCGTCGACCCGGCCGAGCTCACGCTGCGCGCGGGCCGGCTCTGGCACGGTGACACGCCGATCGACCTGATCTACAACCGCCTGACCGACTTCTATCTCGAGGCGCCAGAGCACGCGCCGCTGCGCGAGGCCTATCTCGGGGACGGCGTCGTGCTCACGCCGCACCCGCACCACTACGCGCTCTACGCCGACAAGCGCAATCTCGCGGCGCTCTGCGACGCCGCCCAGTTGCGCGCCTGGGGTATCGCCGAGTCAGTGGTGGCGACACTCGTGGCCGGCATTCCACCGGTACGCGTCGTCGATCCGCACGACGCCAATGCGCTGTGGGAGCAACGACGGCGCCTGTTCTTCAAGCCGGCGATCGGCTACGGCAGCCGCGCCGCCTACCGCGGGGACAAGCTCACGCGGCGCGTGTTCGCCGAGATCCTCAAAGGTAATTACGTGGCGCAGGAGATCGCACCGCCGAGCGAGCGTCAGGTGCGGGTGGCCGGCCAGCCGGTGGCGCTCAAGCTCGACATGCGCTGCTTCGTGTACCGCGGAGCCGTGCAGCTCATCTCGGCGCGTCTGTACCAGGGTCAGACCACGAACTTTCGCACGCCCGGCGGCGGGTTTGCGCCGGTGTTCACCGTGCGCGACCCTGCCCAGCTTGCGGCGCAGTCCCCGACCGCAGCAGCCTGACGCTCACGGCGCGCCAACTGTCAGGGCGTCACGGGGAGCCCACACCCCGCTCGCGCAGGCGCCGGCGCTGCACCGCCACCCACAGGCGCAGGCGCTCGCTCATCTCGTTGCGCACGCGCCGGAATACCGCGAGCTGCTGCTCACGCGTGCCAGTGGCGGCCGCGGGGTCATCGTAGCTCCAGTGGATGCGCTCATTGTCGCCCGGAAAGGTCGGACAGTTGTCGCGCGCCCGGTCGCACACCGTGATGATGTAGTCGAATGACTGATTGAGGAAGCGCTCGATCGACTTGCTCTCCTGGCGCGAAATGTCAATGCCCGTCTCGCGCATCACCTCGACCGCCAGCGGATTGAGCCCCTTCGGATCGGTGCCGGCACTGAACACCTCGAAGTCCGCCCCGCCAAGCGCGCGCAGCAGGCCTTCCGCCATTTGCGAGCGCGCGGAATTGCCGGTACAGAGAAACAGCACCCGTATCGGATAACGCATTGGTCACTCTCCTGACATCGTCGCGCCAAAATATATGCGCTTGCCGGTATATTCGTCTAGGCGTATATTATGACACCTTTATGACGGCCGACGACCTGTTCCGCGCCCTCTCCGACCCGACCCGCCTGCGGCTGCTGCTGCTGCTCGCGGCCGAGGGCGAGTTGTGCGTGTGCGAGCTCACCCACGCGCTCGACGAGATCCAGCCCAAGATCTCGCGCCACCTGGCGATGCTGCGCGAGGCCGGCATGGTCGTCGACCGGCGCGAGGGCCTGTGGATTCACTACCGAATCAATCCGAAGCTGCCGGCGTGGGTGCGCGAGGTGCTGGATACCACGGCCCGCGCCAATACCAGCGCCGAGCCCTATGCGCGCGATCGCAAGCGCCTGAAGGGCACCCCCAATCGTCCGCCGGTACGTTGCGCCGGCTGACCCCGACCCGGAATCGGTAACCATGTTCGAGGCCCTGGCCGACTGGCTGATCTACGACCTCGCCCGGTTGCGCGACAGCGCCTTCGGTGCGGCCGCGCATTTCTTCGTTATGGACGTGGCCAAGATCCTGGTGCTGTTGACGCTCGTGATCTACGTCATGGGGCTGCTGCGCGCGCTGCTCTCTCCCGAGCGCGTGCGCGAGTTCATCCGCCGCCGCAGCAACGTCGGCGCACGTACCATGGCCGTGGGGCTCGGGGCGGTGACGCCGTTTTGCTCGTGCTCTTCGATCCCGCTGTTCATCGGCTTCGTCGAGGCCGGCATCCCGCTCGGCGTGACACTGTCGTTCCTGATCGCGAGCCCCATGATCAACGAGGTCGCGGTGGTGGTGCTGGCCTCGGTGATCGGCGTGAAGATGACGGCGATCTACGTCGCGACCGGGCTCACGGTCGCTTTCGTCGGCGGCTTCGTGCTGGAGCGCTTCAAGCTCGAGCGCTGGGTCGAGGAGTATGTGTGGAAGATCCACATGGGCGAGGCCGAGCGCGAGGCGCCGGACCCCTCACTCAGGGGCCGGCATGCCTACGCGCTGGGCCAGGTGAAGGAAATAGTCGGACGCATCTGGAAGTTCGTGCTGATCGGCGTCGGCGTCGGCGCCTTCATCCACGGCTACGTGCCGCAGGACTTCGTCGCGCGCATCGCCGGCGACGGCGGCCTGCTGTCGGTGCTTGGCGCGGTGCTCGTCGGGGTGCCGCTCTACTCGGACGCGGTCGGCATCATCCCGATCGCCGAGGTGCTGCTCGGCAAGGGCGTGCCGCTCGGCACGGTGCTCGCCTTCATGATGGCGGTCACGGCGCTGTCGCTGCCGGAAATGATCATCCTGCGGAAAGTCGTGAAGTGGCCGCTGCTCGCGGTGTTCGCCGGCTATCTTGCCGGCGCATTCGTGGTCGTCGGCCTGCTGTTCAATTCGTTGCGAGGTGTCCTATGAAGAATGTGAAGGTGCTCGGCACGGGATGCACCAACTGCAAGGCGACGCTCAAGCTCATTGAGGACACGGCCAGGGCCAAGGGTGTCGCGGTGCAAATCGAAAAGGTCGAGGACATCGCCGCCATCATGGGCTACGGGGTGATGTCCACGCCCGGTGTGGTCATCGACGGCAAGGTGGTGCATGCCGGCGGCGTGCCGGATCGAAAGAAAGTCGAAGCCTGGCTCGCCGGCTGATGGCCATGCCTGACCAGCCACTGCGCGAGTACGGCGTCAGCGCCGAACGCGTCGACGCGCACGGCCGCCGCGCCTACTGCAAGGAGGCGGAGCTGCTGCTCGATACGGACGTCGAGGGACGGCTCGATGCCTTCAATCCGGCGGAACAGCTGCTCGCGGCACTTGCCGCGTGCATGATCAAGGGCATCGAGCGCGTCGCACCGATCCTGCACTTTCAGCTGCGTGGCGTGGAGGTTGCGATCCATGTCGTACGCCAGGACTCCCCGCCCAAGATGACGCGCATCGACTCTGTTCTCACGAGCGACACCGACGAGCCCGATTCGCGCCTCGCGCTGCTGCACACCAACGTGATGAAGTACGGAACGGTGTATAACCCCCTCACCGCTGGCACCGAGCTCACCGGCCGCATCCGCCGGTCCGGCTCGCAACCGACTACTCAGGGAAAACCGTGATGAACACACTGCTCGCCCGATCCCTCCTGGCTCTGGCCCTGCTGGCAACCGCCGGCGCGGCCCGCGCCGCCACGCCCGAGTTTCTCGTCGATGCCGAGTGGCTGGAACAAAGAATCAAGGACCCCAAGCTCGTGATCCTCGAGGTCCGTTACCATCCGCACCGCTACTTCACGATCGGCCACATCCCGGGTGCGGTGCAGGTCCAGCGTTTCAAGGACCTGGGCGACAACTTTGGCCACCCGACCATGCGCTTTCCGACGCGCGAGGCCTTCGAGGCCACGCTGCGCGCCTTCGGCGTGAACAACGACTCGACGATCGTGATCTACGACGACTCGGTCACGGCGCTCGCCTCGCGCCTGTACTTTCTGCTTGAGCTCTACGGCTTCGACATGAAGCGCGTGAAGATCCTGAACGGCGGTACCATCGGCTGGACGGCGTTCAACGAGCTAACCAAGGACCCCGCCAGGCCGAAGCGCGGCAGCGTGAGCTTGAAACCGGCCAACCGGAAGCTCGTGGTCGAATGGACCGAGGTATACAGCGATGTCGTGGCGCGGCGCGATCCCAGGATCGTGTTGCTCGACGCGCGCCCGCGCGACATGTACAGCGGCAAGACCGTGCAGCACTCGGTGCGCGGCGGTCACATCCCGGGGGCGATCAACATCGTGAGCCTCGAGGGCGTGGATGGCCAGAGCCAGACTTGGAAGCCGATTGCCGAGATTGCCGACTTGTACCGCGAGATCCCCAAGGACCAGACCGTCTACGCGTACTGCCATGACGGCTTTCGCTCGACGCTCGCCTGGCTGCAGCTGAAGACGCTCGGCTACCGTGACGTGCGCGTCTACAACGGCGGCTGGGGTGATTGGGGCAACAACCTCACCCTGCCTGCCGTCGAGGGCGAGGCACCCTATGACGAGGCGTTCGCGCTCTAGGCCATGTACCCGCCAGCCGGAGATACTCGATGCGTGTAAATCTGCTTTTCCTGCTCAGCCTTGCTTCTCTCGGTGCGGCCGCCGACACCCGCCAGCCGGTCGAGCCCCCGGCGATGATGCGTGCCCACATGCTCGCCAACATGCGCGATCACCTCGCAGCGCTCGCCGAGATCCAGGCGGCCCTGGGGGCGGGCCAGTACGAGCAGGCCGCCGACGTTGCGGAACAACGCATGGGCATGAGCTCATTGGAACGCCACGGTGCCTCGCACATGGCCCCGTACATGCCGAAGGCCATGCAGGACATCGGCACCAACATGCATCGCGCCGCGAGCCGCTTCGCGCGCGTGGCGCAGGAGGCCGGCGTGGCCAAGGAGCCGGCACGCGCCATCGCGGCGCTGGCCGAGGTGACGCAGCAGTGCGTAGCCTGTCACGCCAGTTTCAAGCTCAAGTGATACAAGACGCGATTCGCCAACCGGGAACGCCGCATGAACAAGACACGAATTCTCTTTCTGTGCACCGGCAACTCCTGCCGCTCGCAGATGGCCGAGGGCTGGGCGAAGCATCTCGGCGGTGACATTGCCGAGGTCGAATCGGCCGGCATCGAAGCGCACGGCAAGAATCCGCGCGCCATCCGCGTCATGGCCGACGCCGGCGTGGACATCTCCGGTCAGGAATCCACGCGCGTGACCGACGACATGATCCAGCGCGCCGACATCGTGGTGACGGTGTGCGGTCATGCGGACGAGTATTGCCCGGCGCTACCCCCGGGCGTGACGAAGGTGCACTGGCCGCTCAGCGATCCGGCCAAGGCCGCGGGCAGCGAGGACGACATCATGGCGGTGTTTCGCGCCACGCGCGATGAGGTGAAAGCGCGCGTCAGCGCGCTGCTCGACGACATCCGGCGCGGACGCGCCGCGCGTGGGGCCGCCCGATGAGCGCGCAGTGTGAGATCACCGCCCGTCAGGCCGAGGGCCAGCCGCTCGGCTTCTTCGAGCGTTACCTGACGCTCTGGGTGTTCCTGTGCATCGCCGCCGGCATCGGCCTCGGCCAGCTCCTGCCCGCGCTGTTCCAGACCGTAAGCCGCCTCGAGGTCGCCAAGGTCAACCTGCCGGTGGCGGTGCTGATCTGGCTCATGATCATCCCGATGCTGCTCAAGGTCGACTTCGGCGCGCTGCACCGACTGGGCGAGCACTGGAAGGGCATCGGCGTGACGCTCTTCATCAACTGGGCGGTGAAGCCGTTTTCCATGGCGCTGCTTGCGTGGCTCTTCATCCGCGCGCTGTTCGCCCCGTGGCTCCCGGCCGGGCAGATCGATTCCTATGTCGCCGGGCTGATCCTGCTCGCGGCCGCGCCCTGCACCGCGATGGTGTTCGTGTGGAGCCAGCTGTCGGACGGCGAGCCCAACTTCACGCTCACCCAAGTGGCGCTCAACGACATCATCATGATCTTCGCCTTCGCCCCGATCGTGGGACTGCTGTTGGGGCTCTCGGCGATCACGGTGCCTTGGGACACGCTGTTCCTGTCGGTGCTGCTCTACATCGTGATTCCGGTGATCGTCGCGCAGGCGTGGCGCCGCGCGCTGCTCAGGCGCGGACCCGAGGCGCTCGCCACCACACTCGCGCGCCTGCACCCGGTCTCGCTCGCCGCCCTGCTCGCCACCCTTATTCTCTTGTTCGGCTTCCAGGGCGGGCAAATCCTAGCCCAGCCGCTCATCATCGCGCTGCTCGCGGTGCCGATCCTGATCCAGGTGTACTTCAACTCCGGCCTCGCCTACCTCCTCAACCGCCATTTCCGGGTCGCGCACTGCGTGGCCGCCCCCTCGGCGCTGATCGGCGCCAGCAACTTCTTCGAGCTCGCCGTGGCCACCGCCATCAGCCTGTTCGGTTTCGATTCCGGCGCGGCGCTCGCCACCGTAGTTGGCGTGCTGATCGAGGTGCCGGTGATGCTGTCGGTAGTGCGCATCACCAACGCCACGCGCGGCTGGTATAAGCGGAGCTGACAAGGGCCGCTTCGGCACGCCGCCAAGTTTGCGCTCGACCTCGACTGCGCAGCGTCCTGCACGATCCTCAATATTCGCTCGTCGCGCTGGCACGTAGTGGTCCCGGCGGACCCGGGTTATGATTGGCGGACGCGGATATTCCCGGGTTTGCTCGCCTCCCTCGCTGCCACGTTGAGCCAGCCGACGTGGGCGATGCGGCAATTGGCATGGAAAGCAGTCCGCGCCAGCACTTTCATCGTTTGCCGTTTGCACTGCCATACGTGGCGAGGTCCTGATACCGACTGTGGTGCGCTTCCTGAAGAACCTCCTGTTCGTCTCGCTCCTCGGGATGGCGATGCATGACGGGTTCGCCGCGCCGACAGCCGAACCGCTCGCGTTCATCGTGCATCCCTTCGATACGCCGAGTCGGCTCTATCAGCGATTTCGCCCTTTGTGCGACTATCTGCAAGAGGTCGTCGGCCGACCGGTGGTTCTGCGCATCGCCTCGACCTATGAGGAACAGATCCAACACATTGCCGAGGGCAAGGCCGACCTGACGTATATCGGGCCGACACCTTATGTCCGTGCGCACGATCACTACGCGCCGGTACGCCTGCTCGCCGCCGAGGCCGTGCGCGGACGCGCGTTTTACAGAAGCGTGATCGTGGCGCGCCGCGATGGTCCTATCCGGTCGCTCGCCGACACCCGCAATCGCACGATGGCATTCGGCGCCGACAAGTCCTTCAGCAGCTTTTACATCCCGCGGCTGCTGTTGCAGAACGCCGGCGTCCGGTTGTCGGATCTCAAGAACTACGCCTATCTCGGCCGGCACGAGCGCGTCGCGCTCGCCGTCCTGCACCGCGACTTCGATGCGGGCGGCCTGCGCCTGGAGATTGCACAGCAATACCTGGAGCGGGGTCTGCGCGTCATCGCCACCTCCGATCCGTTGCCGCCCCACGCCATCGTCGCACGGCCCGGGTTGCCGGAACCGCTTGCGGAAGCGGTTCGCGGCGCCCTTCTCACCCCGAACGCGCGCGGCCGCGAGGCGTTTGCCGCCATGGGCGAGGACGTGAGCTTCGTGCCGATCCGCGATTCCGATTACGATCTCGCGCGCGAGGTGGTACGAGCGCTCCAATGAAGGCACCGCGACAGAAGCGCCGGCCGCAAACGCTTTCCTCGCTCATCACACTCTACGTGGGCGGAGCGATGCTGCTGCTCGTCGCGGCTCTGGCGCTCGCGCTGCAGCAGAGCATTCATCAGCTGTTGCACGAGGCGCTGCGCGAGAAGGCGGAGGCCCTCGCCGGGCAACTCGCCACCGTCGCCCTCGATTCAGCACTGATTCGCGACTATGGCACGATCGAGCGCTACGTTTCCGACCTGGTTGGCCGCCAGGACCTGCTCTTCATCGAGATCCGGCGCAACGACGGGGAAATCCTCGGGCGCGCCGGCGAGCGTGTGAGTGGCGAGCCAATCGTCACCCGCCCGATACGGCTGCTGCGCGAGCAGCTCGGCGACGTTGTCGTGCAATACGACACACGCCGCTTGACGGCCCTCGCCTACCAGATCACCGCGGGCGCGGCACTCGTCATCGTGGTACTGATTGCGGCGCTGTTTCTTGCACTCCGACGCCTGCTCCACCGCAGCGTGATCGCGCCAATTCGCGAACTCGCTTCCAGGGTGGACCCGACGCAGGCGGCGCCGATCGCGTCCGGGCCGAATGCACCACGCGAGCTCGCGGAGCTTGCCGGAACCTTCAATGCTTTGCAGGAAAATATCCGCGGCCACATTCAGCAGCTCGAGCAGGCCCATCAAGCCCACAACGACGCTATCCGTCGGCTATGTGGCGAACAGCGCCTCGCCACCGTCGGCCAGTTGGCCGCCGAACTTGCGCACGAGATGAACACACCGCTCAGCAACATCCTCGGCTACGCCCAAACCGCACTCACGCGTACCGACGACGAGGAGCTGCGACGCCGGCTCCACGTCATCAGCGAGCACGCGCGGCGCCTTCAACGCATCGTGCGCGACATGCTCTCGGCGGTACGCCCGCCGGCCCCCCAGGGGCAGTCTCTCGATCTCGGGGAGGTCCTCGCCAGCATCGCGCGCCTGATCGAACCGATCGTGCGCAAACACGACGCGCGCATCGAGATCGTGGTGCCGATCGGGCATGGCACCGTTTGGGCAGATGTCGCCATGATCGAGCAGATACTGTTCAACCTGATCTCCAATGCGCTGCAGGCCGGTGCCAGCCGAATTCGCCTTGAGGTCGAAACCCCGCACGCTGACCGTACCTGCCTGCACGTTGAAGACGACGGCAACGGAATCCCGGCAGCGCTGCAGGAGCGGGTCTTTGAGCCGTTTGTGAGCAGCAAGGCGACCGGGCTCGGGACCGGGCTGGGGCTCGCGATCAGCCAGCGGCTGGCGCGTGAAATGGACGGCACGCTCATGCTGGTCGCGAGCGGCCCCGGGCGCACGGTTTTTCGCCTGTGTGTGCCGCGTCGCGACAAGGCGGAATCGAAGGTGGCCTCGTGAGATTTCAGGCGCTTATCGCCGAGGACGACCGCGACATGGCGGCGCTCCTCGCCGAGCTCGCGCGCGAGGAAGGCTTCGACACCGAGACCGCAACCGACGGTCTCATCGCAGAGGCAGCACTCCGGCGCGAGGCCGCCGACGTGATGCTCACCGACCTGCGCCTGCCCGAGCGCGACGGGCTGCAGCTGCTCGAACTGGTGCGCGGGCAACCCTTGCCCATTCCGGTCGTGCTGATCACCGGCTTCGCCACCGCGCAGGACACGGTGCGGGCGTTCCAGCAGGGCGTCTTCGATATCATCCTCAAACCGTTCGAGCCCGATCAAGTGCGGTTCGTGCTACGCAGAGTGAAGAGCCTGCTCGAACACCGCCAGCGCATCCTGCAACTGCGCGCCGCACTGGCGCAACAGGCCGCCGACGAGCCGCAGGCCGCGAGTCCGGGGATGAAGAAGGTGCTCGCTCTCGCCGCGCAGGTGGCGACGACCAACCTGCCGGTGCTGCTGCACGGCGAGACCGGCAGCGGCAAGGGCATGGTGGCGCGCTTCATCCACCGCGCGAGCGCGCGCATCGAGCAGACGTTCCTTGCAGTGAACTGCGGTGCCATAGCTCCGACTCTCCTCGAGAGTGAACTCTTTGGCCACGAAAAGGGCGCCTTCACGGGTGCCTCCGCCCGGCGTATCGGCCTGCTCGAGCTCGCGCACGGCGGTACCTTGTTCCTCGACGAGATCAACAGCGCGCCGGAGCCACTGCAGACGCGGCTGCTGCATTTCATTCAGGAGCAGCGATTCTTTCGCGTCGGCGGAGCGCGCCCGGTTGAGGTGGACACCCGGCTCATCGTGGCGTCGAACAAGGACCTCGCGCAACTCGTGGCGGCGCGGCAGTTTCGCGAGGACCTGTTCTACCGACTTAATGTTTTCCCGATTCACATACCGCCGCTGCGCGAACGACGGGAGGACATTCCTCTGCTCACCGAGTACTTGATGCTCAAGCACGCGAAGACGCTCGGGCGCCAGGTACGCGAGATCGAGCCGGTCGCGCTCGAGGCGCTGGCTCGCTACCGTTGGCCGGGAAACGTGCGCGAACTGGAGAACGTGATACAGCGTGCGCTCGTGCTCGCAACCGGCGATACCCTCACGCTTTCCGAACTGCCCCAGGAGTTGCGCCCGGGCGCACCCGGGGCCGGTTCTGAGCGCCCCCCCTGGGGCGAACGGGCCACTCTGGCCGATGTCGAGCGCTTCTGGGTGCTGCACGTGCTCGCGCGCCACCATGGCAATCGCACCAAGGCGGCGGCCGAGCTCGGCATCGATCCCTCGACGCTGTGGCGCAAGCTTCGCGGCTACGGCATCGCCACCGGCTCCGAAGACTGAGGGCTATTGCATCCTGCAGGACCCTTGCAGGCTGAAAGACCGCACGTTCGATCAGCGCCGCCTAACTCGCTGTGCCGCAACGGATTCCGTTGTGGCACGGATCGTGCGAGGGCTTCTGCCGTCGTTCACCGACAACCACACCAGGAGGAGCCATCACCATGAAACACCATTCGATCGCCGCCGCAGCAGCGCTTGTGCTGACTATCGTGGCCACCACGTCTTTCGCCGTCGAGCTGCCCGGCCCGCTGGTGTCGACCGACTGGCTCGCCAAGAACCTGCAGGACAAGAATCTGGTCGTCCTCGACGTGCGCGCCGACACCAAGAGTTTCACCGCCAAGGCGGCAGCCGCCCCGAGCATCCCCGGTATGAATCCGTGCGGCGCCAAGAAAAGCAAGGCCGAAACGGCCGGCCACATTCCGGGCGCACGCCTGTGGAACTGGAAGACCGTACGCACCAAACGTACGATTGACGGTATGGAGCTCGATGGAATGGTTCCGGCACGCGACCAGCTCGAGGCGATGATGCGCGAGCTCGGCGTGAACAATGACAGCGTCGTGGTGATCACCGCCGATGCTGCCGAGACGAGCACCTTCACCTTCGCCACACGCGCATACTGGACCCTCAAGTACTACGGGCACGACAAGGTCGCCGTTCTGGACGGCGGCACCGTGAAGTGGAAGGCGGAAAACCGTCCGACGAGCTCCGATGCGAGCACGCCGTCCGCTGGCAGCTTCACCGCGCGCGCCGAGCGTCGCGAGATGCTCGCAACCACGGCGGATGTCGAAGCGGCGGTCAATAACAGGAATGCGCAACTCGTCGACGGCCGCACGGCCAGCTATTACCTTGGCCAGGAAAAGAAGGACTATGTCTACGCCAAGGGCCACATCCCCGGCGCCAAAAACATCGCCCATACCCAGCTGGTGGATGAAAAGACGCACGCTTTCAAGAGCGGGGCAGATCTGAAGAAACTGGCGTCCGGTGCCGGGGTCGACCCATCCAAGCCGACGATCACTTTTTGTGACTCGGGGCATCTGAGCACCGGCCAGTGGTTCGTACTCTCCGAGCTGTTGGGCAACAAGAACGCCAGGCTCTATGACGGGTCGATGCACGAGTGGACCAAGCGCAACCCTCAGCTGGTGTCGGTGAAGATGGAGTGAGAACCATGCACAAGACAATGGCCAACTCAGGGACAGCGGCCGGCCCGGAAGGCCGGCCGCACGGTTGCCGGATGCCGGGCCGACCGGATCAGGGCCCCGCAGGCGGAGTACCGATATGACCAGATCGCCCCGGTTCCGGCGTGTGCCGCTGGCGGCGGGCGTCGTACTGTTCAACGCACTTCTCTATCCGTCCTTCGCGCACGCTCAATCGTCGACCGACAGCAGCAGTAACCACACATCGGCAAAGCCGCCGGCCAAAGAACGTCCGGTGCAATCCAGCGATACCGGCGGGGCGGCAGCCGCCAATTCCGGCAACGGCGGCAGACGTGTCGGCAACGTCACTCAACCGAAGGCCGGTAAAACCTCCGCGTCCCCCGGCTCGGAACCAGCAAGAAGAGGGCTGTGTGACGGTTCGTGACGAATCTCTGGAGAGTGTGATGGACTTCGCGCGCAAACAATGGCCATTCTGGCTCGGCGGGCTATTCGTCGGCCTGGCCGAGATCGTCTTCTACCTCAAATACGATTACTTCATCCCGGTAACAACGGGGCTCGCGCAGATGTATGCAGTCACGGAGCAGCGGCTGCTCGGGCTCGACTTCGTGGCGCGTGTCTACGAGCCCGGCATCCATTGGGTGATCGTGGGTGCGGTGATTGCCGCATGGCTGGTCACGCGCCTCGAAGGCGAGTCGCGCGCCTGGGTGCGCTACAGCCCGAAGATGCTGTGGCTTGCCTTCATCGGCGGGCTGCTGTTCTCGTTTGGTACGCGCATCGCCGGCGGCTGCACCACGCACCACTTCCTCGGCGGCGTACCGGCGATGAGCATCGCCTCCTGGGCGGTCCTGCTCTCTGGCATTCCTTTCGCTTTTGTCGCCTTCAAGATTGCGATGGCGCTCGGGCTCGGCGGCTACTATCGCCACCAAGACACGCGCACCGTGGCGGCTGCCTACGAAGCCTGCGCCCACAACCCCTACCCCGGCCATGATCCGGCCTACGATCCGCGGCGCGATGTGCTGCGCTGGGCGCTCGTCGGCTTTGCCGGTCTGCTGATCTTCGCGCCGATCGGTTTCGCGCTGTTCGGCTCCATCCAGGGGGGAATCCCCCAGATCGGCTGGGTCGAGGCCGGCTGGATGACCTTCGCCGGCTTGCTGCTCGGGCTGGGCATTGCCAAGTCAGGATTTGGCACCGAGTGCGCGGTGATGGCGCCCGAGGCAATCCTCGCGAAGAAGGAGTTCTTTTGCAGCCGCGGCGTTCCGCTGTGCAGTTTCAACATGTTTCGCGGGATGTTGCCGCTGCAGGGGTTGTTGGTGTCGATTGTGCTGTTCAATCTCGTCATCCTGGCGCGCTCGTCGTTTTTCGATGGCCCGGTGCCCAACGCGAGCGGCGAAGCTGGTCTGTACTGGGGACACCTGCTCGGCGGTCCGCTGCTCGCCATGGGTGCGGTGTTCATGATTGGCTGCGAGGTGCGCACCTACGGGCGGCTGGGCCTGGGCTACGGCACCGCGCTCGCCGCGCTGCCAGGCTTCTACGCGGGCTACGTCCCCTACACGTTATTCCAGAAGGAGATCGACGCCGTCGTCTTCGGCGAAGGACTCATGCAGTCGATCACATTTCCCGAGCTGATGGTCGCGTGGATCGGCGGGTCGCCGGCCGCCTGGACCGTTCTCTACAGCCTGCTACTCGTGGCCGCGCTCGCCTGGTCATTCGACGCCGGCCGCCGTTTCTTCCGCATTCCGGTACGGCGGCTGCTCGCATCCAATACCGACGAGCTTGTATACGCGCGTTAGCTCACGCGCCCATGCCTACTTCGGTGATCGCTGCAGACGGCGCGACCCCGTGGCGACATTGGGCAGCGGCACGCGCATAATGGGAGCACTGCCCACCTGCGCCAGTGCCCAGCTTGGGCGACATCTGGTTTGCTACGAGTACCCGATGCGGCCAGCTTGCGCCGGCCGAGCCGCCTCCGCGGTAGCGGGGTTGCGACACGCAGGGCAGATGTCCAGATGATCCACAGGAATCCCGTGCTCGAGGAGGGCGCGGCGTATCAGCACGAGGTCTTCTTCGCGCGCAAAGGGATTGCCGCACCGCCGGCACGCGCGCCATGCGCCGTCGGTGTCGCGGCGCGTGACGTGGTCGGGCGTTGCCGCCGCCTTGGCCACGTACGGCACACAAATATCGAGCGCGCGCTGCGCCAACTGCGCCAGAGCACGGTATGGTGAACCGGGCTCATGCCGGGTGATGTCCCGCACCAGGCCCGGGAGCGCCGGGCGCAAGACCTCGTGCGCGAGCAGTCGGCGATCCGACTCGCTGCCGGTCTCGGCACTGAGCAGGGCCATCGACTCGAGCAGTGCCGTAATGTGATCGGACGAGCCGCGAAAATCCTCGCGCCGCCGCGCGCCGTGCCGCGCCAGTATGCTATCAACGACGCTCCGACCGTCATCCTCGAGTGCCCCTTCGAGGTAGTGGCCCAACTCCAGGCTGGCCGCGGCGTACGGCACGAGAAACAGCCGGCTGTAGTGCTCGAGCAGCGCCGGCGGGTCCGGCACCGTGGCGAGCGAATCCTCGAAGGTCGCGATCTCGGGTGCATGCGGCAACCCGACGGCCGCACAGAGCTCGCGCAGATCTTCCGACAACACGTCGAGAAATGCCTGCGCGACGTCGCCATCCATCGGCGGCAGGAAAGCCTGCGCAAGCGTCAACCACAAACCGACCTGCGGCGAGGACAGATCCGGCGTGTCCGGCGTTTCCGCCATACGCGCCGCGCTAGCGCGGGCGGGCGGCAGCCGCCTGCCGCTCGGTTACCTCCGCCGGCGGCGCAGCGGAAAGATTGAACATCTTCTCTCCGAGGGCATAGAGCCCAAGCGCGATCGCCAGTCCGAGCACGGTCAGCGCCCATTCCGTGAGCGAAGGCGTATACGGATCGAGACTGTTGGTCCAGTTGCCCTTGAACATCGGCACCAACTGCCCGCCAACGATGAACTCGTAGCGGTTGATAAACAACGCGCCCAGCACCAGGAACGCGGCGAGCATCTGCGGCACCATGCGCCGCTGCAGCGCGGGCGAAAGCATCATGACGAAAGGCAGCACCAGGCCCACCCACAGCTCGATGTGGAATAGCGGGCTGCGCACCAAGACATGGAATCCCTCCAGCCCGTCCAGATTGCTCCAGAGACCGGTCCAGAAGCGCGTCACCACCATCACGATCGTGATACCGATCAGCGTGGCGAACACCTTGGGCAGCGCATCACCGCCGGCCATCTCCCGCAGCGCGGCCGGCATCCTTTCGGGCTTGAAGTCATAGGCCATATAGGTCGTCACGACAATGGCAGCAGCACCACTCAGGGCGGCAGTCAGCATGAAGTAGATCGACGTGAAGGAGCCATACCACATCGGGCGCATCACCATCGAGCCGAACACAAGCCCGAGCATGCCGCTCGCCAAGATCACGGCTACGAAACTCGCCGCGCCGACGAGATGCGACAGCGGACTGTCCCAGTCGTCCTGCCACAGCAGGTAGAACTTGATGAGCAGCAGGACCAGGTCGACGAGATAGAACACCCCCATCCAGAACATCGGCGACAGCACCTGCATGCCGGTTGGCATCGCCCAGAGCATGCGCAACGGGTGGCCGAGCTCGAGCGCCAGCACGGTAAAACCGGCGATCAGCGTGATGATGGCGAGCCAGATGCAACGTTTGGCAATCGGGTAGAACTCCTTGAACCCGAATACCATGGGCATGGACGCGATGAAGGTGAGCCCCGAGGAAGTCAGCGCGAAAAACACGTAGGTCGATATCGCCAGACCCCAGTTGACGCCGTCGCTCGAAGTGTTGAACGACGAGTGCCCCACGGTGAACAGCATGTACAGGGCAAAACCGCCGCTCAATGCGCCCGTGATCAGACAGAATTTCCACCACCGGCCGGGGGCGGACGGCTCGCGCCCGAGGTTGAAACAGATGCGCAGGAAGTTAAGCGTGCCTTCCTCGCGCCACAGCGCCGCCAGGTACTTGAAGACCTCGGTGAAGTCTTTCGGTTCTTTGATCGCGATCATGATCGAGTCTCCTGTCAAACCTTGATGGCGCGCGTGCTCGGTACCGAACCGCCTTCACCGGTGAGGTAGTAGACCTGTGGCTTGTTGCCGAGGTGATCGAGCAGCCGCACGCCGTTCTTGTTGGCAATGAGCTTGGACACCTCGCTCGTGGGGTTCGACAGGTCACCGAAATAGCGCGCCCCGGGCGCGCAGGTCACCACGCAGGCCGGCGTGAATTCGCGGGTGGCCGGGTTGTTGGGATCGAGATCGGCCGCGCCCTTGGGTGCCTTGCTCACCCGGTGATAGCAGAACGTGCACTTTGAGACGACATCCGGCGGCTGCACGCCCACGCCGCGCTTCCAGTCCTGGCGCTCATCCGGCATGCGCCACGGCGGATTCCACGAGCGCTCGTCATTCGAGGCGAACACCTTGCGCAGGTCGGGCCCGCCGTAGCGCGGTTTCTCCTCCGTGTAGAACCGCACCCCGTAGGGGCAGGCGATCATGCAGTACTTGCAACCGATGCAGCGTTCCCAGTCGACCAGCACGAAACCATCTTCGGTCTTGTAGGTCGCCCGCACCGGGCAGACATGCACGCACGAGGGATTCTCGCAATGCATGCACGGGCGCGGGAACCACTTGATCTGCGCGCTTGGGTAAGTGCCTTCGGTGAAGAAAATGACGTCTTGCCAGTGCTCGCCCGGCAGGCGGTTGTTTTCCATGCTGCACGCCATCGTGCACGCCTGGCAGCCGGTGCATTTTTCCAGGTCGATGACCATGCCCCACTTAGCCATGATGTGCTCCTTGTCTCGTTACACCTTTTCGACCGAAACCTTGCCGCTGTGGTAGCAGGCAAGACCCGAGATCGGCTCGGAGAGATTCTCCGTCACCTCGTTGGTGCTACCGGTCGGCAGGCGGTTCTTCGCCCAGCGGCCCTGCGCCCAGTGCCCGTGCACCATCGGCAGCACCACGGTGTCCGGCCGGGTGCCCTGGTAGTAACGAGCCACCACCTCGATGCTGCCGACCTTGTTCTTGATGCGCACCCGGTCGCCGTCCTTGATGCCCCGGCTGCGTGCCGCATCCGGATGAATCTCGAGAAACACGTCACGCTTGCCGCCCAGCACCGGCTGCATCACGGCTGCTGCGTGCGGCAGGTTGGCCTGCCGGCCTTCCGCCTGATTGGCGAGCTTGGGGCTGACGAAATGTAAATCCCCGCCGCCACCGTGCTTCGGCACCACCCACTGCGGAAACCCGACCTTCTCGAGCGGAATACCGAGCTTTTCGTGCACGTAGTGCGCGCGGTGTTCTTCCTTGAGGTAGCCCGAGTCGAATTCGTACTTGCCGCTCGGGGTCTTGAACAGCTTCTCCTTAACCTTTTCGGGTTTCATGGCCTTGGCGTAGGCCTCGGCCTCGCTGTCCCATTCAAAAAACTCGCCACGCACCTGCCGGTACTTGTAGGGCTTTTTGTACCACACACCCCTCTGCACGAAGGTCTCGTAGCTGTTCACGCCGTTGGAACCCGGGTGCTCCTCGAAACCCTTGGCCATCTGCCGGATGATGTTCTCGGTGTTGCCGAGCGCCTTGTAGTACTCGCCGGTCGGACCCTTGATGCGCTTGCCGATCTCGATCAGCGTGTCGCCGAATACCTTGGTGTCGTGCACCGGCTTCACCGCCGGCACGCGAATCATGGCGATCGGGTAGCCCTGGAATGGATAGGTGTCGGCAATCTGCAGGCGCTCCAGATACACGTGATCGGGCAGCACCAAGTCGGCGAACATGGCCGTCTCCCCCGGGTAGGGTGAGGTGTCGATGACGAACACGTCCTGCAGAGCCTTCTCCCAGTCGCGGTTCTCCGGCCCCGAGAAGATCGGTGCGGTGAGATAGAACATCGCGGTGTCAAGCTTGTAGGGTTCGCCCTTCAGGTGGTTCTTCGCCGCCTCCTGCATCATATTACTCACCATCGGCCAGCGTTCGGTCTTCGCCATGTCGATGCGCGGTTTCTTGCGGTCAGCGGACTTGGCGTAGTCGTCGAGATAGTCCTCGTGCTTGATGGCAAGCTTCGCCCACGGGGTCTTTTCCTGATAGAACAGCCCGCCTTCGGCGAAGAGCGATCCGACCAGCGCATTGAGCGCGTGGATGGCCATGCCGTTGTACAGGCCGTTGGTGTGGGCGGTCGCCCCGCGCTCGAACAGCGCGATCGCCGGGCGGGTGCGGCCGAACTCCATCGCCACCGCGCGGATGTCCTTGGCCGGAATCGTGCTCACGCCTTCCGCCCACTCGGGCGTGCGGTCTTTCAGCTCCGCGTTCCACCACTCGGGCAGACCCGTCACCCATTTCTGCTTGAAGCCCGCAGGATCGATGGTCTTGCCGGTCTCGAATCTCATTCCCGCGTTGGCGAAATCACCAACGAAGGAGCGATCCCACAAGCCCTCCGTGAGGATGACGTGCGCGATGGCGAGTGCCAGCGCCCCGTCGGTGCCGGGCTTGGTGAGCAGCAACCGGTCGGCCGCCGAGCCGGTCTGGCTCAGGTGCACATCGACCACTGTCACCTTGGTCTTCGGCGACTTGGTGCGCATCTGGCCCCATACCTGCATGTTGTAGTTGTAGGGCCGGAAGGCTTCGAGGAAGCTCGCGCCAAAGATCAGCAGATAATTGGTGTTGGCGTAGTCGTAGGCGTTGTAGGAATAGTTGCCGTCGGTGCACAGCTTGGCCTTCTTGCTCGCGTCCGAGCACATCGAGGAGTGATTGATGTTGTAGTTCGGCGTGCCGTAGAGCTTGCCGAAATTGCTGAGCAGCCCGGCATCGGTCGCCCCCCAGCCGCGGCCGGTAAACACGGCGAAGCGGTGCGACTCGCCCTTGTCGCGCAGATTGTTGAGCCGGTCGGCGACGGTCTTGAGGGCCTCATCCCAGGTGATGGGCACGAACCGCGGGTCCTCGTTGCGGCCCTTCTTCGGGTTGGTGCGTTTCATCGGCCCCTTGAAGCGGTCCGGGTCGTAGAGCAGGTAGATGCCAAAGTGCCCTTTGGGGCAGAGCTTGCCGTTGGACAGCGGGTTGTCGAGCGTGCCGTAGATCGCGTGCACCCGCCCGTTGGTGGTGTAGACGTCGATACCGCAGCGCGCCGGGCATTGGTGACAGAAGCTCTTGGTGATGACGGTCTCGCCTTCCTTGGCCGCAGCGGGTTGCGCGTGCACTTTCTCGACCACCCGCAGTCCACCAAACTGCGACAGGCCAGCACCGGCCGCCGCGGCGGCGCCCGCCGCCCCGCTCACTTGCAGGAAACGCCGGCGTGTCAGGGGGAAATCGAAAGGTTTCATACTCTGCACTCCTCTTCGGGTGAATTCCGATTCATGGCGCCGGTGTGACCCGCGAGAAACGGGGCGAACGCCGCGCGCGTCTTGTGGCAGGCCGGGCACAGGTTCTCATCGGAGCGGCGCACGAACGGCGCGCCGCAGTCGCGACATTCGGCAAGGCGATGGCGCGTAAGCGCCAGCGCCGCCGTCGGAGTCGCTCGTGCCGGGGAAAGCTCCAGCGCCTGCCCGGGGCAGGCGCGTGCGCAGGCTGCGCAGCCGATGCAGGACCAGGCGTCGAACACCACGCCGCTTTCGCCGTCGCTCTCGTAGCGCGCGAGCGCCCCGGTCGGGCAGAGCGCCGCGCACACCTGGTGATTGCGGCAACGCGCGCTGATGCTCACTTGTGTGAACAGGCGCGCTGGCAGCGCGGCGCCGCGGCGGCGGGCAAGTGTTGCAAGCCACAGCAGGCGCGCCGCGTGCTCCGGGGCGTACAGCGCGCCCGG
>CAYZVX010000054.1:0-19604 GCA_964482055.1 uncultured Acidiferrobacteraceae bacterium | reverse complement strand
AAGCTCTACAGCGCCAAGCAGACCATCAAGGTCACCGTGGGCGGGTGTGGCGGTTGACCGCAGGTTACCGAGTTAGAGACAAGGAGTAGACATGGCCGAAAGAAAACCGATGAAAATCCGCACCCGCACCCAGGAGGGCCAGATCGAGGTGCAGGTGTTGATTCCGCACCCGATGGAAACGGGCCAGCGCACCGATAAACAGACCAAGCAGAAGATTCCGGCGCACTTCATTCAACAGGTCACCCTCGAGCACAACGGCAAGGTGGTCGCCGCGCTCAACACGGGGCCGGCGGTTTCCGAGGATCCGCTGTTCTCTTTCCGCCTCAAGACGGCGAAAAACGGCGACAAGCTCAAGGTCACCTGGAAGGACAACAAGGGCGAGGGTGCTAGCGCCGACGCCGTGGTCGACGCCTAGAGACGCTTTTCGCCAGCGCAGCGTCGCATCGTCGCGCGCCCCTGGTTGGCGTGTGCGTCTGGTGTCCAGTGAAAGCCGCCCGATCGGGCGGCTTTTTCTTGTGGGAGCGCGCCGCGGGTTGGGAAACCGCCCCGCATGCGCTGGCTAGTGAAACGTCTTGACCAACACGCCCGCGGCCAGCAGGGCCGCACCGTAGGCCGCCGCCCCGGAGCGTGCCGGCACGACACGCACCCCGAGAATGCGCTCACGGATCCGCGTCCAGGCCGGGTTTTGTGCGCCGCCGCCGGTGGTGCGCACCTCGGCGAGCTTGGGCGCGCCGAGACTGGTGAGCAGCCGGTAGCCTTCGGCTTCGATCTGCGCGATCCCCTCGAGCATGCCCTGGAAAAACGTCACGCTGTCCGGCGGCAGCGGCTCGAGGCGCGGGCTCATGTGCGGATCATTGATCGGGAAACGCTCGCCGACATCCGGCAGCGGGTAGTAATCGAGCCCGGTCAGATTCTCCGGATCGAGCAGCGGCGTCATTTCTCGCATCTGTTCTACCTTGAAGTACTGTAACAGCACCGCACCGCCCGAATTGGAGGCGCCGCCCGCGAGCCAGTAGCGTCCCAAGCGATGGCTGTACACGCCATGCGGCGGGGAGAAGACCGGCTTGTCGGACAGCAGCTTCAACACCAGCGTGCTGCCGAGCGAGGTCACCGCGTGCCCGGGCGCGCTGGCGCCAGCGGCGAGGAAGGCGGCCACCCCGTCGGTAGTTCCGGCAATGACCTCCGTGTCCGGATCGAAACCAAAGGTCTTGGCGGTCTCGCCCGAAACCTTGCCGAGCACTTCGCCCGGTGCGTGCACCTTCGGTAATAGCTCGGTCTTGGCAAGTGCCGATACCCAGGCCGGCCATTCCATTTTGATGGCGTCGAACCCGAGCTTGAGACAGTTGTTGTAGTCGCTGTGCCCGAACTGGCCGCTCAGACGGCCGCTCACCCAATCGGCCTGGTGCAGAAGGAACGCGGCGCGCGCATCGAGCTTGCGATCCTGCAGCCACAGCAGCTTTGCGAGCGTGCTGGTGGCGCCAAGCGCCCCAGAGTCGGGGCCAGCGACGCTGGCGATGCGCTTGGCCTGTTCCACGGCGCGCTGGTCGTTGTACATGATGGCTGGTGTCACCGGGCTGCCGCGCTCGTCGGCGAGCAGCATGGTGCCGGAGGTCCCATCGACCGCGAGCGCACGCACGGCACGCGGATCGATCTGGCTCAGGATGCCTTCCAGGCAGTCGGTCACCGCCTTCCACCAGCGCGTCGGATCCTGCGTGAACTGGTTGTCCTTCCGGGTCGCCGCCGGAATCGGCGCCTCGCTCTGCGCGACAATTTCGCTGGCTTGGTTGATGGCCACGGCTCGGCATCCGGTGCTGCCCAGATCGAGCCCGACATAGACGGGATCCGGCCGCGCCGGCTTGGGCGGCGGCGGTGGCGAAGCCGGCGCTTCCTCGCGCACCGGCACGGAGATCGGCTGCGCGTCCACCACGGCCGGCGCCCGCGTGCGCCGCAGCATGCGAAAGCGCTGGTTGCTCGTGCCGCCCGCCGCCGCGGCAGCCTTCGTTACGGCGCCGGCGGGTTTCGATGCGGCGCTGGGCGATACCGGGTCCGGGGCCGGTTCGTCACGGCCGGGAAGCGTCTGCGTCTCGCGCGGCAGACCTTCGGGCGGCGGCGCCGGGTTCTGCCACCCGGGCCTTCGATGCTCGGCCACGACCGTGGTGTAGAGGCCGCCGCGGACGTTGAACTGCATGGTGAGTCGCAGGTAGCGCGGGTCGGTCGCCCGCACCAGGTCCTCAAGGATCGTATTGGTCACCTTTTCGTGGAACGCGCCCTCGTCGCGATACGACCACAGGTAGAGCTTGAGCGACTTCAGCTCCACGCACAGCCGCTCGGGCACGTACTCCAGATGGAAGGTGGCGAAGTCCGGCTGTCCGGTCTTCGGGCACAGGCAGGTGAACTCCGGAGTCTCGATCTGAATGATATAATCCCGCTCCGGATTGGGGTTCGGGAAGGTTTCGAGGTTCTTGCTGGGCTTTGTGGGCATGAAACGCGAGGGCCAATTCCTGGTCAGATTTTAACGTAATTTGGCAGCAAGCGGCGGAGCACACCACACCCGATGCGGCTTAAGTCGATCAAACTCTCCGGTTTCAAGTCCTTCGTCGATCCCACCACCATCCCCATTGACGCCAGTCTCATCGGTATTGTCGGACCCAACGGCTGCGGCAAGTCCAACATCATCGATGCCGTGCGCTGGGTAATGGGCGAGTCCTCCGCGACGCGCCTGCGCGGCGACTCGATGGCCGACGTCGTGTTCAATGGCTCGAACTCGCGCAAGCCAGTGGGGCTCGCCTCCGTGGAGCTCGTGTTCGACAACTCCGACGGCAGCGCTGGAGGCCAGTACGCGGCCTACTCGGAAATCTCGATCCGCCGCGAGGCGGGGCGCGATGGCCAGTCCGAGTACTTCCTCAATAAGACCCGCTGTCGGCGCAAGGACATCACGGATCTGTTCCTCGGCACGGGTCTGGGTCCGCGCGCCTACTCGATCATCGAGCAGGGCATGGTCACGCGCATCATCGAGGCCAAGCCCGAGGACCTGCGCGGCTACATCGAAGAGGCGGCGGGCGTCTCCAAGTACAAGGAGCGCCGGCGCGAGACCGAGAACCGCATCAAGCACACGCGCGAAAACCTCGAGCGGGTGGCCGACATCCGCCGCGAGCTCGAATCGCAGCTTGCCCGCCTCGAGAAGCAGTCGAAAGCCGCCGCCCGCTACAAGGAGCTCAAGGCACAAGAGCGGCTGAAGCGCGCCGAGCTTGCGGCGCTGCGCTTTCGCGATCTCGACGCCCGTGTGCAGGAGCAGGACCGCGCGCTCGCCGAGCACCAGAATGCGCTCGAGGCCGTGCTCGCCACGCAGCGCGGCATCGAGGCGGAGATCGAGCGCCTACGCGCCGCGCAGGTCGAGGCCACCGACGCCTACAACCGCGTGCACCAGGAGTTCTATGCGGTCGGCGCCGAGATCTCGCGCCTCGAGCAGGCGATCCAGCACGCGCGCGAGACGCGCGCCACCTTGGCGCGCGAGCAGGAGCAGGTCAATCGCAGCTGGGAGGAGGGCAACGCGCACCTCGTATCCGACCGCGCGCGGCTCGCCGAGCTGCGCGCCGCCCTCGACGCGCTCGCGCCGCGCCTGACGCAGCACGCCGAAAGCCGCGCCCAGGCGCAGGCGGCGCTCGCGCAGGCGGAAGCCGCGATGCGCGAATGGCAGGCCGAGTGGGAGGCATTGACCGCACGGCTCGCCGAGCAGGACAAGCGCCGCGAGATCCAGCACGCGCGCATGCGCCAGCTGGAGCTGCCGATCTCGGATGCGGAGGTTCGCTACGCACGGTTGCGCGAGGAAGCGCGGAGCATCGAGGCGGAGCTGGCGGGCGACCCGGCCGAGCGGCTGCGCCGCGAGGCGGTCGAGCTCGACCAGGTTTGCGAAGGGCTGGAGCGTGCGCTCGGGGAGCTTGAAGCCGACATCCGGGATACGCGCGCGGCGCGCGAGCAGGCGGTTGCGGCGCTCGACGGCCTGCGCCGGCAGCTGAGCAACATCGACGCGCGGCTCGCGTCGTTGCGCGAGCTGCAGGCGGCAGTGGAGCGGCGCAACGACCCGGCGCTCGGACAGTGGCTTGCCCGCCATGAGCTCGGCCAAGCCGCGCGCCTCGCGAGCCGGCTCAGTGTGGAGCCCGGCTGGGAGAAGGCGGTCGAGCGTGCGCTCGGCATGCGGCTGGTCGCGGTGTGCGTGAGCGGCATCGATGCGCTGGCCGCGGACGCCGAGCGGCTGGCGACGCCACTGGCGCTGTTCGATGTCGCAGCGCCCGCCGAGACGGCTGCGGCGAGCGCGCAGCCGTTGTCATCGATAGGAACGAGGCGAGGGCCGCGCGACCTGGATGGCGCGCCGGCACCTTTGCTCGAGAAGATCCGCACCGATCTTGATCTCGCGCCGCTGCTCGGCGGGGTGTACGCGGCCGACACCCTGGCGCAGGCGCTCGCCTGGCGCGCGAGTCTCGCGGCGCACGAGTCGATCGTCACGCGCGACGGCGCCTGGCTTGGACGCAACTGGCTTACGCACGGTAACGAGAGCGAGGAGCGCGCCGGCTGGCTCGAGCGCGAGCGCGAGATTCACGATCTGCAGGTGCAGTCCCAGGGGTTGCAGCAGGAAGTCGCGCGCGAGCAGTCCGCGCTTGAGGCCGCGCAGCAGCGGCTGCACGAGCTGGAGGGCGAGCGGGAGGCGCGCACGCGTGAGCTGACTGACCGGCACCGGGCGCGCGCACAGCTGCGCGAGCAGCTCGGTCACAAGGAAGCGCATCTCGCGCGGTTGCACGCGCGGCGCGAGCAAATCGCGCGCGAGCAGGGCGAACTGGGCGCCCAGCTCAATCGTGACAAGAGCGCCGTCGAGGAGGCGGCGCGTCTGATCGAGCAGGCACAGAGCGAACGTCACGGTTACGAGGAACGGCGCGACCAGCTCACACAGCGTCGCGAGCTGCTGCAGAGCGCGCTCGATCAGGCACGCGCGAACGAAGGCGCGGCGCGCGATGCCCTGCACCGACTGGAGATCGAGCGCGAGGGCCTGCAGACGGCGTTTGACTCAACGCGCGCCTCGTACGCCCGCCTGGAAGGGCAGCTGCAGCAGCTGAGCGTGCGCCGTGCCGAGCTCGCAACGCAGCTCGCGGAGGAAAATCAACCGGACGCCGAGCTCAGCCACGAGCTCGACGGATTTCTGGCCCGGCGCGTGCAGGTCGAAAAGCGGCTTGCCGCCGCGCGCCAGCAGGTATCAGATCTCGATACGCAGCTGCGCGCGCAGGAACAGGCGCGCGGAGAGCAGGAGCGCGCGGCGGCGCAGATGCGCCAGACCCTCGAAGGCGAGCGCGTCGTGCGCCAGGAGCTGCTGGTGCGGCGCGAGACCTTCGCCGAACAGGTGCGCGAGGCCGGGCTCGATCCGGGCGAGCTGCTCGCGGCGCTGCCGCCGGAGGCGACCGACAGCGCCTGGGCCGAGGAGCTCGAGCGCATCGGTGCGCGCATCGAACGCCTGGGACCGATCAACCTGGTCGCGATCGAGGAGTACAACGAGCAGTCAGAGC
Source organism: uncultured Acidiferrobacteraceae bacterium (assembly GCA_964482055.1). Taxonomy (GTDB): domain Bacteria; phylum Pseudomonadota; class Gammaproteobacteria; order Acidiferrobacterales; family Sulfurifustaceae. Next base: position 14,052 of record CAYZVX010000054.1, on the reverse strand, counting down.
GCAAGGGCTATCTCGACCGGCAGCACGCGGACCTCACGCAGGCGCTCGAGACGCTCGAGGAGGCGATCCGCAAGATGGATCGCGAGACCAAGACGCTGTTCAAGGACACCTTCGACAAGGTCAACGAGCACTTCCAGGTCTTTTTCCCGCAGTTGTTCGGCGGTGGCAGCGCCTATCTCGAGCTCACCGAGCACGACCTGCTGGAGGCGGGCGTGACGGTCATGGCGCGCCCGCCGGGCAAGCGTAACAGTACCATTCACCTGCTGTCCGGCGGCGAGAAGGCGCTCACCGCCGTGGCCCTGATCTTTTCGATCTTCCAGCTCAATCCCGCGCCGTTCTGCCTGCTCGATGAGGTGGATGCGCCGCTCGATGACGCGAACGTCGAGCGCTACAGCCAGACGCTGCGCAAGCTGTCCGAGCGCTCCCAGCTCATCTACGTCACGCACAACAAGATCAGCATGGAGATGGCGGATCTCCTGATCGGCGTCACCATGTCGGAACCTGGCGTATCGCGCCTGGTTGCGGTGGACGTGGAAGAGGCGCTGGCGATGGTGGCCGAGGCATGAGCCGGTGCGAACGGGCGGCTGAGCCCGGCGGGCGGCGAAGTGCCCGCCGATCCAGTGCGCGGGCGCCGGGGTGGTGCTGATGGAACTGCAGCTTGTGCTGCTCGCCATCGGCGCCGCGATCGTTGTGGTTGTGGCGGCGTCCGCCTACGGCCGTGTCAACTGGCGAGCACCGCTGCGGCGCCGGGCACGGCGCGGTGTTATGCCCGAGACGGCGTCGACCACCGGCGTGAGTGCGCCGCCGGGGCCGGATGCGCAGCCGCTACCGCCACGGCGCCTCGACATCAATCCGGCGCCGCCGCACGGCAGCACGCAGAAGATCATCAAGATTGACCCGACGCTGGCGGTACGCACGAAGGAGACCCAGCGCGATTCGATCGCGAGCGAGCTCGAGGTGCTGGAGGATGTGGCGAGCATGCCGATAGATCTGCACGTGCCGCCGGCGCCGAAACGTGCGCGCAGCCGGCCGGCGCGCGTGGCGGCGCCCGATGAGGCGATCGACTTCGTGCTTTATCTGGTCGATGGCGAGCCGGTTCAGCGCGACGCGGCGCTCGGGGTATTTCGCCAGCATGAATACCTGCTCGAGAAGCGCCGCCGCCTGTATGGCAAGAATCTCGAAGCCGGGGTGTGGTCGGAGCTGCAGGAGGACGCGCGGCGCACAACCTATGGCGACCTGGCGCTCGCCATCCAGCTGGTGGGCGGCGACGGTCCGATCGATGAATCCGAGCTCAACCGTTTCTCGCAGATCGGGCTGCGGCTTGCCGACGCGCTGCATCGCAAGACCCGGTTCTCTCTGAGCTTCGAGGGTGCGCTCGCCCGCGCCCGGGAGCTCGACGAGTTTTGCCGGACTTATGATGTTATCGCAAGCGTCAACGTGATCGCCAAGCCGGGCGAGACGTTCAGCGGGCGGCAGATTGATCTCGCGGCGCGCCAGCTCGGCATGCAGTTTGGCGCAATGAACATATTTCACAAGAAGAGCTCGATGTCGCCAGGATGCCGACACCTGTTCAGCCTCGCCAATCGCTACAAGCCGGGCGAGTTCGACCCGGCCCGCTGGGAGGCGTTCTCCACCGCCGGGCTCACGTTCTTCATGAACGTCCCGTGCGCGCACCGCCCGGCCGCGGTTTTCGAAGCGATGGTAGCGTCGGCCAGGGAGATGCAGCGGCTGTTGGGCGGGCAGCTCGCCGACCAGGAGGATCGCCCCCTCACGGAGCGGGGGATCGCCATCATCCGATCCCAGATCCAGGAGATCGACGACAAGATGCGCGCGGCCGGTGTGGTGCCGGGCAGCGAGACGGCGTTGCGCCTGTTCGGCAACGCCGAGCTCTGATTGCGCCATGGCGCCGCGTGCCGACGACCGCGCCACGGCCGCCAAGCGCGCCGCGCAGCTGCGCGAGGAGATCAACTACCACAACTACCGCTACTACGTCCTCGACAGCCCGGTCATCTCGGATGCGCAGTACGACAAGCTGCTGCGCGAGCTGCAAGACCTGGAGGCGAAATATCCGGAGCTGATCGCGCCCGACTCGCCGACGCAACGTGTCGGCGCCAAGCCCTCGGCGGCCTTCGGCCAGGTGCGGCACCGCCTACCGATGACCTCGATGGACAACGCCTTCAGCGAGCAGGAGGCGCGTGACTGGGACCGACGTTGCCGCGAGGGGCTCGAGCGCGACAAGCTGACCTACACGGCCGAGCCCAAGTTCGACGGGACCTCGGTGAGCCTGCGTTACGAGGATGGGGTGCTGGTGCAGGCCGGTACGCGCGGGGACGGTACCACCGGCGAGGACATCACGGCCAACGTGCGCACCATCAGGACGGTGCCGCTGCATTTGCAGGGCAAGGGCTGGCCCAGGGTCATCGAGGTTCGCGGCGAAGTGGTGATCCCGAAGAAGGACTTCGAGCGGCTCAACGCCGAGCAGCTCAAGCGTGGCGAGAAGGTGTTCGCCAATCCGCGCAATGCCGCCGCCGGCAGCCTGCGCCAGCTCGATCCCAAGGTAACGGCGGCACGGCCGCTCGCGTTCTTTCCCTGGGGCCTGGGCGAGGTCTCGGCGCCGGTCGGCAAGCGCTATTCCGAGGTCGTCACACGTCTCAAGGGCTGGGGCTTTCGCGTGAGCGAATACTTTCGCGTGGCGCACGGCATCGAGGAGTGTCTCGCGTTCTACCAGGAAATGCTGACGCGGCGCGACAGGCTGCCTTTCGAAATCGACGGCGTCGTCTACAAAGTCGACGACCTCGCGGCACGGGATGTTCTTGGCTTCACGGCCCGCGCGCCGCGCTGGGCAATCGCCCACAAGCTGCCGGCGCAGGAGGAGACCACCGTGGTCGAGGACATCATCGCCTCGGTCGGTCGCACCGGCGTCATCACGCCGGTGGCCGTGCTGCGTGCAGTGCCGGTGGGCGGCGTCACCGTCACCCATGCCACCCTGCACAACGAAGACGAGCTGCATCGCAAGGACGTGCGCATCGGCGACACCGTAATCGTGCGCCGCGCCGGCGACGTCATCCCGGAGGTGGTGGGGGTCGTCAAGGACAAGCGCCCGCGCGGGACACGCGTGTGGCACATGCCGACGACCTGCCCGGTGTGCGGCAGCGCGGTGCGCCGCGAGGAGGGCGAGGCGGCGCACCGCTGCATGGGCGGGCTGTACTGCGCGGCGCAGCGCATGGGCGCGATACTGCACTTTGCCTCACGCCAGGCCATGGACATTCAGGGCCTGGGCGAAAAGCTGGTCGAGCAGCTGGTCGAGAAGGGGCTGGTCCGGACGGTCGCCGATCTCTACCGTCTCGATCGCGACACGCTTGCGAAGCTCGAACGCATGGGCGAGAAATCCGCCCAGAATCTGCTCGATCAGATCGAGCGCAGCAAGAACACCACGCTCGCCCGCTTTCTCAATGCGCTCGGCATCCCGCAGGTCGGCGAAGCGACTGCGGAGCTCCTGGCCTCGCACTTCGGCACGCTCGAGGCGCTGATGGACGCCGACCGCGACACCCTCGAGAGCGTCCCGGGCATCGGACCGGCCATGGCCGATGACATCCACGCCTTCTTCCGCCAGAAGCACAATCGCGAGGTCATTGCCGCCTTGCGCAAGGCCGGCGTGCGCTGGCCGGCGGCCACCGCAAAGCCGTCGGGCGCCCAGCCGCTTGCCGGCAAGACGTTCGTGCTGACCGGCGGTCTCGCGGCGATGAGTCGCGACGAAGCGAAGAGGCGGCTCAAGTCCCTGGGTGCCAAGGTGAGCGAGAGCGTGTCCAAGAAGACTGACTATGTGGTGGTCGGCGTCGATCCCGGCTCCAAGGCGGACAAGGCGCGCGAGCTCGGCATCAAGATGATCGACGAGCGCGAGTTTCTGAAGCTGATCGGAGCGTAGGGCGGTGCGGGCGCAGCGGAGAAAGTTGCGACCGCTCTCGTTGCCGGCAGATCGAGCCGTCGCTGGGCGTTGCCGCGGCGAGCGATGGCCGCATCATAAGCGGCGCGGTGCCAGGCCCCGGACGCCCTCTGCGGCTTGGTTGTCGTGACGGCGGGGCGCCCCGCGGGCTGCGGGCGCCGGTTGGGCAATGCACAGGAGACGGAAGATGGCCACGAGCGTAAGGATTGCGACGTTCAACCTCGAGAACCTCGATGCGGATCCTGCCGGCGCGGGCAACGCCTCGAAGGGGCCGAGCCTCGCCGCGCGCATCAGGGTCCTGCGACCGCAGCTGCGGCGCCTGCGCGCCGATGTCCTGTGTTTGCAGGAGGTGCACGGTCAGGATGCGGCGGGCGGCGAACGCCGGCTCGACGCACTGCAGGAGCTTATCAGCGGCACGCCCTATGCCGGGTTTCATCTGGCCTGCACGCGCACCGCGGATGGCAAGTTCTACCGCGAGCGGAATCTTGTCATCCTGAGCCGCTATCCGGTGTTGCAGCACCGCCAGGTGATGAACACCCTCATCGCCAAGCCCGCGTACCGCAGTGTCACCGCCCGGCCCGCGGAGGCGGCGGCCCGCGAGATCGGCTGGGAGCGTCCGGTCTTCTACGCGCAGCTCGCACTGCCGAACAACAAGACGCTGCACGTACTGAACGTGCATTTCAAATCCAAGCTGCCGACCCCGATCGAGGGGCAATACGACGGTGAGAAATATCGCTGGCGCAGCGTGGCGGGATGGGCGGAAGGCTATTTCCTATCCTCGATGAAGCGCGTGGGCCAGGCGCTCGAGGCGCGCTACCTGATCGACACGATCTTCGACGGCGATGACAGCGCGCTCATCGCGGCCTGCGGGGATTTCAACGCCGATCACGACGAGGTGCCGGTGAACGCCATTCGCGGGCTGGTGGAGGACACCGGCAACGCCGCGCTCGGCGACCGGATCATGGTGCCGTGCGAGTTCAGCATACCGGAGCCGGCGCGCTACTCGCTTCTGCACCTTGGCCGCAAGACGATGCTCGACCACATCCTGGTGTCGCGCGCCTTGCTTGCCGACTACCGCGGCACCGAGATCCACAACGAGGCGCTGCCGGACGAGTCGGGCGCATTTCGCACGGACGTGCAGTTTCCGGAGTCCGACCACGCACCGGTCGTGGCGGAGTTCGGAATCGGCTGATCGACTCCCGGTGCACCCGTGCGGTTCCGGCCACGGCCAGCGTGGCGATATACTGGCGGCGGCAGAGCCGGGTCGTCTGCGCGCAACCCAAGGACGAGCAAACCATGCCCGATAGTCTTGCCGCAGTTGTCTACGCTGCGGCAGTGTTTGCGCTCATTTTCTTTGTCCTGGCGCTCGTCAGCGCACGGCGCCGGCGCTGGTTGCGCCTGGCGGGCCACGCCGCCATCGGGTTCTTTTTTCTGGGGCTGGCAGGTCTGTTCGGGACGATCGGCATCGCCGTGCAAGGCTACCGCGCGCTCACGCACGAGGAAGTGGCGGCGGTGATCGCCACCGAGCCCCTGGGCCCGCAGCAGTTTCGCGCGAGCTTCCGTTTCGCCGACGGGCGCGAGGCGGTATTCAGCCTTTCGGGTGATGCGTTGTACGTCGACGGGCATGTGCTCAAATGGAAGCCCATTGGAAACTTCTTCGGTCTGCACACGGCCTACGAGCTCGACCGCGTGGCGGGCCGCTACGAGAGACTCGAGGACGAACAAGGGCGGCCGCGCACGGTTCAGCGCCTCTCGGCGGACAAGCCGATCGACATGTTCAATCTGCGGCAGCGCTACGCCTTCCTGGCGCCGCTGCTCGATGCCGAGTACGGGTCGGCGACCTTCGTTCCAGCCAGCGAGCCGCAGCGCTACGCGCTGCGCGTATCGACGAGCGGCTTCCTGATGCGCAAGCTGGAGCCGCAACCCGCGCGCCCCGAGTAGGGCATCACGGTGCCGGGGGCAGCAGCTCGACATACAGCAGCAGCGTGCGCTGGAAGAACAGATCGTTGTTGTCGGTGACGAGAAAGAAGCGCATGCCGCGGTGACGCGCCAGGCCCTCGAAGTTGTCAATGGCGTAGCCGCGGGCGGTGTCGAGCTGCGCCAGCGTTTCCACCTTTAACGAAGCGTTCGCTGCGGAATTTGGCGCCAGGCGCACAAGCCTGAGCGCGATGGCGGAGTGTGCGAGCAGGCGACCGAAATCGGTCTCGAGCACCAGCACCTCGCCGTTGCCGAGGCACTCCATGGCCGTGATGCGGTGGCCGGGTTGCAGCGGGTAGCGCCACGTCTCGCCCGACAGGCTGTAAATGCGGATCTCGTTGTCGCGTGCGCCGGCGAGCGGCACCTCCGGCGCGACCAGGATGCCGAGTTGCGGGTCGAAACACAGCGCCTCAATCATCCTGTTGTCGGAGCGGTAGTTGCGCGGGTTGTCGAGCGGGGCGGGCAGCGTTTGCTCGCCGAGCGCGGTGCCGTCGGGCCGGAAGCGCATGATGCGCGGCAGGCGCTCGAAGCCGATGAGCAGCTCCGCGTCGCCCGGCCGGCCATTGCGCCCCCTGAGGATCTCGAGGGCTTCCGGATCGGCGCGTTTGCGCTTGAGCGGTGAGTCACTGCCGAGCTCGCGCAGCGGCGCCGCGCCGAGCAGCTGCACGCCACGCAGCACGTCGCCGTCAAACGCGGGTCGTAAGTGGAACAGCCAGCTCTTGTCCGAAACCGCATAGAGGATCCCGTCATCGTCATCCCAGGCGAGGCCCGAGAGCTGCGACAGGCGCGCATTGCCGATCGGATCGAGGCGAGGGCCGCGCGCCACGGATGGCGCGGTTGCGGATTCGCCGATCGGATCGAGGCGAGGGCCGCGCGCCACGGATGGCGCGGTTGCGGATTCGCCGATCTCCAAGGTCGGCAACTCCAGCATGCCGAGGAAGCGCAGGCGCCCGATGCGCTCGCCGGGCGCGAGCCCATCGGCCAGGGGCACCGGCCGGGCGTCGAGCACGATCGGAAAGTTCTGCGCCCCAGCGGCAAGCGGGGCGCCGAGGCACGCCAGGCTGGCAAGGCTCAAGCCGAGGCGGCGTGCGGCGGCGAAGGCGCGCGTGGCACGAGGCGAAGGCCGCGTAGGCATATGTGGCGGCGGGAACCGCAAGGCCCCGGGGACGGCTAGTTGCTCGTGATCTTGGCCTTGGCGCGCAGCTCTTTCACGAGGTTCTCGAGACGCTCGCGCTGGATGCGCCGCGTCAGATTCGCCTTGGCCTGCCGGTCGCCCATGAATTGCTCGACCGTCGGAATCTTGAGCGGGCGGGTGTCTACGACGCGGATGACGTGCCAGCCGTAGTCGGTCTTCACCGGCACCGCGGAGACCTCACCCTTTTTCATCGCCATCACCGCATCGAAGAACGCCGGCACCACCATGCCCTGGTTGATCCAGCCGAGATCTCCGCCGTTGCGACCGGTCTCGGTGTCGACCGATTTTTCCTTGGCCAGCGCATCGAAGCGCTTGCCGGACTTGAGCGCGTCGATCACGGCCTTGGCGTCTTCTTCGGTGCGCAGCAGGATGTGGCTCAGCCGATATTCGGTCTTGTGGATCTGCTGCACTTCCTGCTCGAAGCGCCTGCGCAGTTCCTCATCGGTGATGGGGTTGGCCTTGAGGGTTTCGCGGGTCACTGCCTGGATGAGAAAGTTCTCGCGCACGCGCTGCAGCGCATAGTACACGTCGGGGTCCTGGTCGAGCTTGGCCTGTTCGGCGTGTTGGGCGAGCAGGATGCGGTCGATGAGCTCATCGAGGACCGCCTTGCGATCGGTGGCCTCGTCGGCGCCGGCGCCGCGCTGCTGGCGGAAGATGCGCTGGAAATTCTCGAAGTTCTTCTCCGTGATGTTCTGGCCGTTGATGGTTGCCACCACCTTGCTGTCGTCCTTGACGGGGGCGGGCTTGTCGCAGGCGCTGAGCGCGGCGGCGAGCACAACAAGCGCTGCGAGGCGCGGGAGGCGTTGGCTTGGCATTAGGTGAAATTCCTTGGCTGGTTGGGGAATGGCGCGCCGCGCCTCAGGGCAGGACCCGGCGGAACGGGCGTACCGCCACACTCATGAACACGCCGGCGGCGACGTACGGATCGGCCTGCGCCCATGCGGTCGCCTCATCGAGCGAATCGAACTCGGCAATGATCACGCTGCCGGTGAAACCCGCCGGACCGGGGTCGTTACCGTCGACCGCCGGGCAGGGCCCGGCGAGGAGCAGGCGCCCCTCGTCAACCAGCTGCCGCAGGCGCGCGAGGTGCGCCGGACGCGCCGCCAGGCGACGTTCCAGGCTGGCGTCGGCGTCGCGTCCCGTGATGACGTAGTACATCAGTCGGCGGCCTTCTCGCTGGGCGGGGTCGCGCCGGCGGGCTTGTCCTGCATGTGGCGCGCCATGAACACTGCCTGCACGATGACGAACAGCAGCGTCAGCCCCATCAGGCCGAAAACCTTGAAGTTGACCCAGATGCTCTGGCGGGCGGCGGCGTCGAGCTCCGGTGCGTAGAAGAAGGCGACGTACAGGTTGAGCGCGCCGACCGCCGTGAAGAACACGCCCCAGCTCAGATTAAGGCGCCGCCACACCGGCTCGGGAAGTGACACCTGGCCGCCGAGCAGCCGTCCCATGAGCGTGCGCTTTCCGACCAGGTGGCTGCCGAGGATCAGGGCCGCCAGGATCCAGTAAACGAGCGTCGGCTTCCACTTGATGAACGTGTCGTCCTTAAGCAGCAGCGTCATGCCGCCGAACACCACGATCACGCCGAGCGTGACGATCTGCATCGTTTCGAAGCGGCGGTGCTTCCACCAGTATCCGGCAACCTGCACGACGGACGCGGCGATGGCCACAGCGGTGGCCACGTAGATGTCGTAGTACTTGTAGGCCGCGAAGAACAGCAGCAGCGGGAACAGGTCGTAGAGAAATTTCATGGACTTCAGGGAGTTGTGGACAGGTATTGTCGCATCGCCGCTCAGAGGTGGCAACCCAACCCGGCGATTACGGCGGGTGGCATCGCGCGCCGTGATCGGCGATCATACCGGCCCGCCCAATCCCCACCGCTTCATGTCAATCGCGCGTTACGACCTGCACGCCCACAGCCTGGCTTCCGACGGGCTGCTCGCGCCGCGCGATCTGGTGCAACGCGCCGTGGCGCAGGGTGTGCAGGTGCTCGCCCTTACCGACCACGATACCACCGACGGTTTGGCGGAGGCGCGCGCGGCGGCGGCCGCGCACGGCGTTGAGCTCGTGGCCGGCATCGAGATCTCCGTGACCTGGAACCGCCAGACAATTCACATCGTCGGGCTCAACATCGACCCCGACCATGCCGCGCTGCAGGCGGGGCTGCGCCGCCTGCGCGAGTTTCGCGACTGGCGTGCGGCCGAGATCGACCGGCGTCTGGCCAGGCACCGCATCGAGGGGGCGCTCGAGGGTGCGCGCCGCTACGCCACGGGCACGATCGTCTCGCGCACGCACTTCGCCCGTTACCTCGTGGAACAAGGCCATGTGCTGAGCGTGCAGGACGCCTTTCGGCATTACCTGTCGAAGGGCCGCCCCGGTCATGTCGGCGGCAGCTGGGCGAGCTTGCCGGAGGCGGTGAGCTGGATTCGCGGCGCCGGCGGGCAGGCGGTCGTGGCGCACCCCGGCCGCTACAAGCTCACGAACGGCAAGCTGCGTGCGCTACTGCGCGAATTCAAGGACTGCGGCGGGGTAGCCATCGAAGTCATCTCCGGCAGTCACGAGCCGGCGGCCGCGCAGCACTTTGCGCGCCTCGCGCGCGAGCTCGGGCTGCTCGCCTCGCTCGGGTCTGACTACCATGGCCCCGACAAACCCTGGGTCGAGCTCGGGCGGCTGCCGGCGCTGCCCGAGGATTGCGTACCGGTGTGGGAAGGATGGGCGTGCACAGTTAGCCGTGAACAGTGAGCGGTGGACCGTCAAACACCGATCACCGTTTACCGTTCGCGGATTGCTGTTCACCAGTCACCACCCATGGCCCAGTACTTCGAGATTCATCCAAAAAACCCGCAGCCGCGTCTTATCAAGCGGGCCGTGGAGATCGTGCGCGCCGGCGGGGTGATCGTCTATCCGACCGACTCGAGCTACGCACTTGGCTGCCATATTGGCGACAAGGACGCGATGGAACGAATACGCCGCATCCGGCGTGTCGACGAACGGCACAACTTCACGCTGGTGTGCCGCGACCTGTCGGAGGTTGCCACCTACGCGGTAGTGAGCAACGCCGACTACCGCATCCTCAAGGCGCACACGCCCGGACCGTACACCTTCATTCTGCCCGCGACGCGCGAAGTACCGCGCCGCTTGCAGAACCCCAAGCGTCGCACCATCGGCCTGCGCGTGCCCAATCACCCGATCGTGCGCGCGTTGCTCGCCGAGCTCCACGAGCCGCTCATGAGCTCAAGTCTTATCTTGCCGGGCGATGCACAAGGACGTGCGAGTGTCGCGGGAGGCAGGATGCCGGAAGCGACCGATACCTATCCGCTGAGCGATCCGCAGGAGATCCGCCGCAAGCTCGAGCACGCCGTGGATCTCATCATCGACGGCGGGCCCGGCGGCCTCGAGGCGAGCACGGTGGTGGAGCTCGAGAACGGCGTGGCGCGCGTCACGCGCGTGGGCAAAGGCGACCCTTCGCCGTTTTCCTGACGATCCCTTAAGGCGCAGGACTTTCGATGCACGGCGCGCGTGTAACCCGCCGCCGGCAACTGTTATACTGCTGCGATGCAAGAGGTCAGCCTGTCGCTGCCGCAGGTCATCGCGGTTTCGATCCTCCCCGTCCTGTTCGCCATCACGGTTCATGAGGTCGCCCACGGTTGGGCGGCAAAGCAGTTGGGCGATCCGACCGCGCAGCGCCTGGGGCGACTCACGCTCAACCCGCTCAAGCACATCGACCCGATCGGTACCGTGCTGGTGCCGGCGATGCTCCTGCTCGTGGGCTCGCGCGTGCTGTTCGGTTGGGCGAAGCCGGTGCCGGTAACCTGGGAGAATCTGCGCAATCCCAGGCGTGACATGGTGCTGGTGGCGGCCGCTGGACCGGCCGCCAACCTGCTGATGGCCGTGCTGTGGGCGACCGTGCTCAAGCTGAGCCAGTTTCTGCCGCACTGGCTCGCGGTGCCGATGGGCCACATGGGTGAGATCGGCATCATCATCAACGCGGTGCTGATGGTGTTCAATCTCTTCCCGCTGCCGCCGCTCGACGGCGGGCGTGTGGCGGTCGGGCTGCTGCCAGGCAAATGGGGCTGGTACTTAAGCCGTGTCGAGCCCTACGGGTTTTTCATTCTGCTCGCGCTGATGTTGAGCGGCGCGCTGTGGGTGGTGATCCGGCCGTTGGTGAGCGCGGTCACCGCGCTGGTGGGCTTCGTGGTGGGGCTCTGAACGCGTGCCATGAGCGCGGTGCTTCCCGGACAAGCGGCACGGGTATTGTCAGGCATGCGTCCCACCGGACGCCTGCACCTCGGGCACTACCACGGCGTGCTCAAGAACTGGGTACAGCTGCAGCAGCAGTACGAGTGCTACTTCTTCGTGGCCGACTGGCATGCGCTCACCACCCACTACGAGAGCCCGCACATCATCGAAGAGTCAGTCTGGGACATGGTTACCGACTGGCTGGCCGCCGGCGTCGACCACAACGCGGCGACGCTCTTTATCCAGTCGCAGGTCCCTGAGCACGCCGAACTGCACGTGCTGCTGTCGATGATCACGCCGCTTGCCTGGCTCGAGCGCGTGCCGACCTACAAGGACCAGCAGGCGCAGTTGCGCGAGAAGGAGCTCGACACCTATGGGTTCCTCGGCTACCCGCTGTTGCAAAGCGCCGACATCCTCGCCTACCGCGCCGGGGTGGTGCCGGTCGGCGAGGACCAGGTGGCGCACGTCGAGCTCACGCGCGAGGTGGCGCGTCGGTTCAACCACCTGTATGGCCGCGAGCCGGGCTACGAGCAGCTCGCCGAGCAGGCGATCAAGAAGCTGGGCAGGAAGAACGCCAAGCTCTATCGCGAGCTGCGTACCGCCTACCTTGAAAACGGCGACACCGAGGCGCTCGCCACGGCCCGCGCCTTGCTCGATGGCCAGAAGAACATCACGCTCGGCGACAAGGAACGCCTGTTCGGCTACCTCGAGGGCGGCGGCAAGATCATCCTGCCCGAGCCGCAGGCCATGCTCACGGCCGCGGCCAGAATGCCGGGCCTCGACGGACGCAAGATGTCGAAGTCCTACGACAACACGATCTCGCTGCGCGATGAGCCGGCCGACATCGAGCGCAAGCTCAGGACCATGCCGACCGATCCGGCGCGCGTGCGCCGCACCGACCCCGGCGATCCGGCCAAGTGCCCGGTCTGGGAGTTCCATCTCGTCTATTCCGACGAAAAGACCCGGCAGTGGGTGCAAGAGGGCTGCCGCTCCGCCGGCATTGGCTGCCTTGAGTGCAAGCAGCCGGTGATCGACGCGGTGCTGGCGGAGCTGCGCCCGATCCAGGAACGCGCCGCGGAGTTTTCGCGCGACCCCATTCTGGTTAAGAATATCGTTGCCGAAGGCTGCAAGCACGCGCGCGAGGTGGCGGAACAGACTTTGAGCGATGTGCGCGCCGCCATGGGTCTGCGATACACCTAAATGAATCACGCCGACACCGTTGCCGAGCCGATCGCCAAGGTCAAGGGCGAGGCCATCCTCACGCTGCCCGAGGACCTGTACATCCCGCCCGAGGCGCTCGAGGTGTTTCTCGAGACCTTCCAGGGCCCGCTGGATCTGCTGCTCTACCTTATCCGCAAGCAGAACATCGACATCCTCGACATCCCGATCGCCGAGATCACGCGCCAGTACATGGCCTACGTCGAGATCATGCGCCAGGTGAAGCTCGAGCTTGCCGCCGAATACCTGGTCATGGCCGCGACCCTTGCCGAGATCAAGTCGCGCTTGCTCCTGCCGCGTCCGGCCGAGGCGCCGGCCGAGGAGGCCGACCCGCGCGCCGAGCTGGTTCGGCGGCTTCAAGAATACGAGCGCTTTCGCCAGGCCGCGGAGAATATCGATCGCCTGCCGCGCGTCGGGCGCGAGGTGCATCTGGTGGTCGTGGAAACCAAGCACGAGCCGCGCGCGCGACTGCAGCCGAACGTGACGCTGACCGACCTGCTCGATGCCTTCCGCCAGGTGCTGGCGCGCGCCGAGCTTTACCGCCACCATCGGGTGCGGCTCGAGCCGCTGAGCGTGCGCGAACGCATGACCGAGATCCTGTCACGCATCAACGCCGAGAGCTTTACCAGCTTCGAGTCGCTGTTCGACCTCAAGGAAGGACGTCTCGGGCTGGTCGTGACGTTCCTCGCCATTCTCGAGCTGCTCAAGGAGTCGCTCATCGTGATCGTGCAACAGGAACCCTTTGATCCCATCCACGTGAAGGCGGCTGCCTGATGAGCGAAGTCAATACGGAGCTTAGAAACATCCTGGAAGCCGCGCTGCTCGCCGCCGGTGAGCCGCTCACGCTCGAGAAGATGCTCGGCCTCTTTCCCGCCGAGTCGCAACCGGGGCGCGATGAGGTACGCCAGGCGCTGGCGGCGCTCGAAGCGGAGTACGCGGCGCGCGGCATCGAGCTCAAGCAGATCGACAAGGCCTGGCGCATCCAGACGCGCGAGAAATACGCGCCGGTGATCGCGCGCCTCGTCGAGGAGCGCCCGCCGCGCTATTCGCGGGCCTTGCTCGAGACGCTCGCCATCATCGCCTACAAGCAGCCGGTCACGCGCGGCGACATCGAGGCGATCCGCGGCGTCACCGTATCGAGCGACATCATCAAGACCCTGATCGAACGTGACTGGATCCGCGAGGTCGGGCGCAAGGAGGTGCCAGGGCGGCCGGCGCTGTACGGCACGACACGCGCCTTCCTCGAATACTTCAACCTGAGCAGCCTCGAGGACCTGCCGACGCTCGCGCAGATCCGTGACATCGCCGAGATCAGCGCCGAGCTCGACCGGCAGTCGCCGGCCGGGCAAGGCCCGGGCGTGCCGGCGCCGGCACAGCAGGCCGACGCCGAGAATCCGGTGTCGCGCACATCGGCTGAGCCGGTTACGGCGCCGACCGAGGCGGAGCCGATGGTCGCGCTTCAGGCCGGGGCGGCCGGCGT
>CAYZVX010000053.1:0-20448 GCA_964482055.1 uncultured Acidiferrobacteraceae bacterium | reverse complement strand
GGCCGCGCCGGCGCCGAGGATCACGACATGGCCGCGCTCCCCGGCCGGCAGCCCGCCAAGCAGCACACCGCGCCCGCCGTGGTAGCCGTGCAGCAAGGTGGCACCAATCTGCACCGCAAGCCGCCCGGCGATATCGCTCATCGGCGCCAACAGCGGCAGCTTGCCGTGCTCGGTGACAGTCTCGAAGGCCACCGCGGTAAGGCCGTGCCGCATGAGCTCGCGCGCCAATTCCGGCACGGCCGCGAGATGCAGGTAGGAAAACAGGATATGATCAGCGCGCAGCAGCGCGTATTCGGCCGGCTGTGGTTCCTTCACCTTGACGATCATCTGCGCCCGACCGTACAGGCTGGCGGCATCTGGCTCGATCTGCACGCCGACCGCCTGGTAGTCCTCGTCCGCATAGCCGCTCGCCACTCCGGCCCCGGCCTGCACGAACACCTCGTGGCCGCGCTGGACAAGCTCGGCGGCGGCCGGCGGGATCAGGGCCACGCGCCCTTCGCGAATCTTGATCTCTTTTGGGATGCCGATGCGCATGCACTCTCCTTTTCCTTGTGGATGCCATGGCGTACCATAGCGCACGAATTCGGACGTTCCTACTGAACAAGAACGCCCTCCCGGAATTGACCCCGATGTTCCCCTGCCACGGAGTAACTGCATGAGCCCTGCGCCCAAGCACGCCCGCCTGCTGATTCTCGGTTCCGGCCCGGCCGGCTACACCGCCGCCATCTACGCGGCGCGCGCCAATCTGAAACCGGTCCTCATCACCGGCCTCGAGCAGGGCGGTCAGCTCATGACGACCACCGAAGTGGACAACTGGCCCGGCGACGTCGAAGGGCTGCTCGGTCCCGACCTCATGGACCGCATGCGCCGCCATGCCGAGCGCTTCAATACCGAGATCGTGTTCGATCACATTCACACCGCCGATCTCAAGAGCCGGCCGTTCCGGCTCACCGGGGATTCCGGCACCTACACCTGCGACGCCCTGATTATTGCGACCGGCGCCTCGGCCAAGTATCTCGGCCTGCCGTCCGAGGAGGCGTACAAGGGCAAGGGCGTGTCGGGCTGCGCCACCTGCGACGGCTTTTTCTACAAGGGCCAGAAGGTGGCCGTGGTGGGCGGCGGCAATACCGCGGTCGAAGAGGCGCTTTACCTGTCCAACATCGCCGCACATGTCACGGTCGTGCACCGGCGCGACAAGTTCCGCGCCGAGGCCATCATGGTCGACAAACTCATGGCCAAGACCCGCGGCGGCAACATCTCGATCGAATGGAACAGCGAGGTCGACGAGATCCTGGGCGACACCAAGGTCGTGACGGGACTGCGCATCAAGGACAAGACCGGCAAGACCAAGACACTCGACGTAAACGGGGTCTTCATCGCCATCGGCCACTCGCCCAACACCCAGATCTTTGCCGGCCAGCTCGACATGGCGGGCGGCTACATCAAGACCCACGGCGGGAGCGAGGGCAACGCCACCGCGACCAGCGTGCCCGGCGTGTTCGCGGCCGGCGACGTGCAGGATCACGTCTATCGCCAGGCCGTCACCTCGGCCGGCACCGGCTGCATGGCGGCACTGGACGCGGAGCGCTACCTCGAAACGCTCGCGCCCTGAGCGCGCGGGTGCGCCATGGAAAACGCTGATCGCCTCGGCGATCGTCATTCTGTTTGCCTACTTCGCGCGCGGCATCACCGGCTTCGGCTCGGGGCTCATTGCCGTGCCACTGCTCGCGCACCTGCACGCGCTCACATTCGTCGTCCCCCTGATCCTAATCACCGACGTCACCGCTTCCGTAGTGCTTGGCAGCGGGACGCGGCGCGCCATCCGCTGGCCGGAGATCCGGGCCTTGCTGCCCGGCAGCCTGATCGGCATCGTGGCCGGTGCGACGCTGCTGGTCAATCTGCCGAAGGCGCCGCTGCTCGCGGCGCTTGGGGTCATTGTGCTGGCGTTCGGGATACGCAGCGCGCTCAACATTCACGGCAGCAAGACGATTCCGCGCTGGTGGGCGGGACCGGCCGGTTTCGCCGGCGGCACCATCGGCGCCCTGTTCGGCACCGGGGGGCCGCCGTACGCGATCTACCTGACCCACCGGCTGCGCGACAAGGGCGCGCTGCGCGCGACCTTCTCCGGGCTGTTCCTGATCGACGGCGGCATACGCGTTGTGGCTTTCGCCGTGGCCGGTTTGCTTTTCCAACCTGACCTGCCATGGGCGCTGCTCGCCACCGTGCCGCTCATGGGGCTCGGCCTCCATCTCGGTCATCGCGTGCATCTCGGCATCAGTCAGACGCAGGTGCAGCGCATCATTGGCCTGCTACTGGTCGCGAGCGGGACTTCGCTCCTGTGGAAGGCCTGGAGCTGACGCCGGCGGAACCGAGTGGCCAGCTCGCGGTCATTTTGACAAGATGGAGTCAAAGGGCGCGCCCATGAGCATCAAGCAACCGCATGACCCCAAATCCGCAACCGCGCCATCCATGGCGCGCGGCCCTCGACTTCGGGATGGAGTCGAGGGCCCTGAGACAGGGACGTCTCGGTTAGGGACTCGCCTCGATCCCATCGGCGAGTCCAGCCTGTTCCGCGAAGCGGTCGCCGGTGCGCGTCCCCTTGAGCAGGATCGCCGCCCGCCGCAGCGGCGCAAGCCCAAGCCGATCGCCCACCAGCGCCGGCGCGACGAGCAGGCCGTGATGCAAAGCCTGCTGTCCGACGACTACGATCCGGCCGAAGTGGAAATCAGCGAAGAGCTCGCGTATGCGCGTCCGGGCTTGCAGCTCACCGTATGGCGCAAGCTGCGGCGCGGCCAGTACGCCATCGAGGCCGAGCTTGACCTGCACGGATTGAAGGTTCCGGAGGCGCGCGAGCGCGTGCACCGCTTCCTGCGCGCCTGCCAGGCCGCGGGCAAGCGTTGCGTGCGCATCATCCATGGCAAGGGCAAGGGCGCCGAAGGCAAGCTGCCGGTGCTGAAGGGCAAGGTGAACGGCTGGCTGCGGCAGAAAGACGAGGTGCTGGCCTTCAGCTCGGCACGCCCGCAGCACGGCGGCACTGGCGCGGTCTACGTGCTGCTGCGGCGCAAGACCTAGTTACGGACGCACGAGCCGGTACACCGCCGGCGGACCAAAGAGCGCGGTGAGATAAAAAAATCCGTCCGGGCCGCGCACCGCGGCCGTGATCGCATTCTCGTGGACGAGATGTGTTCCCGGCACGCCATCGGTGTCGGTGATCACGCCGTTGCCTTCGGCCCCGGCGGCCACGCCGACGTAGCGATTGAAGCCGTCGTAGAAATCGCCAAAGAACAGCGCGCCGTCGAGCAGTCCCCCATAGTTCGCGCCGCGATAGACATCCCCGATGATCACGCTCGCCGATCCGGTCTGGGTCGCCATCGGGTCTTCGGCACGGAAATACGCCGCCTCGACGTCGCGCCGGTAGGCCACGATTGGATTACGATAGCCAGCGATCGCCGACGATGCAACGGGTCCGTCATGCGTGGGCCAGCCGAAGTTGAGCGTGCTCTTCGTGTAATCGAAACTGTTGATCTCTTCGTAGTTGGTTCCGACGTCACCCAGAAAGATGATGTCTCGATCGATTGCCATGCGGAACGGGTTGCGCAGGCCCAGGGCCAGGATCTCCGGACATGGCGCGGCGCTCTGCGCCACATCCGAGCACTTCGCATTGGTCGCAGGGAACATGTTGCCGAACGGGATTGTGTACCCGCTGCCGCCGGGAGCAAGGTTCGGAAGAACTCGTACCACCTTGCCAAGCAAATTGCGGTTGTCCTGGGCGGTATTCGGTCCGACACCCCCGCCCCCATCGCCGACCGAAGCGAGCAGCGACTTGTCTGGCGCGAATACCAAGCCCCCGCCGTTGTGGTTGTCGGCACTCCCGTTCTTGCGAAAGTCGATGATTCGCACCGCATCGCGCAGCACCAGGGCGCCGCTGGCGGCGAAGGACACCGTCATGCGCGTGATCGAGTTGACCGTGCCGGCTACGCTCGTGTGATAGAAGAACACGTAGCGGTTGCTGGCGTAGTCCGGGTGAAACTCGACGTTGAGCAGTCCTTGCTCGCCCGCTGACGATCCGACCGGCAACACGCTGCGCAAATCGACGGCATTGATCGGCGCGCAGCCGCCGTCGAAGTAGTGCAGGTAACCGCCTTGCGAGGCCACCACGAAGGCACTGGCCGATCCCGGAACGAAGGCGATGTCGATCGGCGCAAAGCCGGGGATATTCGAATCGGTCACGAACTGACGGCCAAACCGGTTGGGACCGCTGGTGTTGGCGTCGTAGATTATGGCGCTGCCCTGGCAGGTCGGAATCGCAGCGGGCGGCGGGATCACGCTGTCTTCAGGATCCGAAGAGCTGCCGCACCCGATTAGCACGGCCGTGAGCAGGCCAAGCAGCGCCGCGGCGGCGCCCTGCCAAGGGCTGCGGCACGGGTGCGGGTTTGGCGACATCCCGCCAATAGACCAAGCCGGTGGCCAGACCACAAGCGGGCCGCGATCAACGTGCTGGCCAGTGCGACTGGCGGTGTCGCTCGAGCGACCCGCGCGGCTGCGCCAGGAGCTTGCGGGGCTATCAGCCGGGGGAGCTCTCCACCACGTGCTCGAGCAGCACCACGGCGTGCGCCGCAATGCCCTCTTCACGACCGGCAAAGCCGAGCGTCTCGGTGGTCGTCGCCTTGATGTTGACCTGGCTTGGGCGGATCCCGAGATCGGCGGCAATGTTGTCGGTCATCTGCGCCAGGTACGGCGCGAGCTTCGGCGCCTGGGCGATCACTGTGCTGTCGACGTTCGCCACCCGCCAGCTGTCCGCTGCCAACGCCTCCGCCACGCGGCGCAGCAGGATGCGGCTGTCGATATCCTTGTACCTGACGTCGCTGTCCGGGAAATGCCGGCCGATGTCGCCGAGGCCGGCCGCGCCCAGGCAGGCATCGCAGATTGCATGGATCAGCACGTCGGCATCGGAGTGGCCGAGCAGCCCTTTGGGATGCGCAATAGCAACGCCCCCGATGACGAGGGCGCGGCCCGCAACGAGCTGGTGTACGTCGTAGCCGTGGCCGATGCGCATCATGGTGTGCCTGCCTGTTGATTGAGGAAAAGCTCGGCCAGCGCGAGATCGCCCGGCAGCGTGACCTTGATGTTGTCGGGATGGCCCGCCACGAGCCGTGGCCGGCCGCCGGCGAGCTCGATGGCCATCGCTTCGTCGGTGATCTCGATGCCCTGCGCCAGCGCCTGCTGCAAGGCGTTGCGCAGGCTATCAAAACGAAATATCTGCGGCGTGAGCGCCCGCCACAGGCCTGCGCGCGGCACCGTTTCGACCACGCAATCCTGCGCATCGGCGCGCTTGACGGTGTCCGCCATCGGCAACGCCAGCAACCCGCCATGTGCGCTGTGCTCGACCTCGGCGATCAACCGGTCGATGTCGCTCGCTCGCACGCACGGCCGCACCGCATCGTGCACCAGCACCCAGTCGTCGGGGCGCGCATGCGCACCGAGCGCAACCAACCCATTGAGCACGGTGTGGGCGCGGGTCGCACCGCCTGCGTAGCTACCGAGCAAGCGCGCAAAGCGCGCCCATTCGGGCGCCTGACCGCGCCAGCGATCATCGTCGGGGGCGATACCGACCATGACACCCTGCACGCGCCGGTGCGTGCACAGGCGCTCGAGCGCATGCGCCAGGATCGGACGACCGCGAAGGGGAAGATACTGCTTGGGAAGGTTCGCCTGCATTCGGGCCCCGACACCACCGGCAGGTATCAGGGCCCAGATGTGCGGCGCGGGAGACAAGCGAGCCGATGCGCCCCGCAGCGACTAGTTCGTGCCGACGCAGCTCGAGATGCGGTCGCGCGCCGCGTCCATGCCGATGCCCTGCACCGCTGCGACCTCGCGTGCGAGGTATCCGCACGCGGTCTCAAGCAGCATCGACTCTTCGAAGGACAACCCCGACTGCTTCTTCCAGCGCATCAGGTCGCGCACCACTTCGCCGAGCTCGAGACAGGACCCGGAGTTGATCTTGCGCTCGATCTCCTTGCAGCGCTCGGTCCAGTTGCCGCCCGTCACGCGCTTGCGGTTGCTGCGTGCCGACAGCACCTTGAACAGCTCCTTGAGCTTGCGTTCGTTGAGCAGCGGGCGGATGCCGTTCTTCTCGATATTGCCCTTCGGCACCCGGATGACCATGCGTGTCTCCGGGATGAGGATCACGTAGCAGGGTTCCATCTTCCCCGCGACATAGATGTCTTCGACAGACTGGATAACGCCGACGCCGGCGGAGGGATAGAAGATGGAATCGCCGACCTTGAACTGAGCACGCTTTGTCATCCCAAATACCTTCCCTAGAGGTTAATTTGTGGGCGCAGCTAAGGCTTAGCAAACTGTATTGCTGAACTCGTTGAAATTATGCCCGTAAGCCGCATATGTGACAAGCTTTTCGCTGAGCCCCGCGACCCCATCTGCATGCGTTAGAATGCGGCCCGCATCTCCTCGACCCGCCATGTCGCCACCCCTCACCGGATCGCCGCCATCCATTGCGGCCTGGCCGCTTAACCCGCGCCTGCCTGTCGGGGCTGACGAGCACCTGGCCTGGACGGGCCTGTTCGGCAGCGCCAGCGGCCTGGCCATCGCCGAGGCGGCGCGCCGCCACCCCGCGCCCATACTGGTCGTGGGCCGCAGTGCCAACCGCCTCCAGCTGGTAGAAGACGAAATCCGCTTTTATCTTGGCGCCAGCGCACTCCCGGTGCTGGCTTTCCCGGACTGGGAAAGCCTGCCGTACGACGCCGTCTCGCCCCACCCGGATATCGTCTCGCAGCGCCTGGCGACCCTCTACGCCCTGCCGGGGCTCGGCCAGGGCATCGTGCTCGCCACCGCCTCAACGCTGATGCACCGCCTCGCCCCGCGCGAGTACGTGGCCGGGCACAGCTTCATCCTCAAGCGCGGCGAGCGCCTCGATGCGGGCCGGCTGCGCAGCCAGCTCGTGCAGGCCGCCTACCAGAACGTCTCGCAGGTGATGGAGCCGGGCGAGTTCGCGCTGCGCGGCGGGCTGATCGATGTCTTTCCCATGGGCGGGCACAGCCCGTTCCGCCTCGACCTGCTGGACGATCAGATCGACTCCATCCGCGAGTTTGACCCAGCCACGCAGCGCTCCGGGCGCCACCTCGATGAGATCAGGCTGCTCCCCGCGCGCGAGTTCCCCCTGACCGAGGCGGCGATTCACAGGTTCCGCCAGCGCTTCCGCGCCCGCTTCGAGGGCGACCCGCAACGCTCCAGCATCTACCGTGACGTGAGCCAGGGGCTGAGCCCGGCTGGCATCGAGTACTACCTGCCGCTGTTCTTCGAACGTACGGCGAGCTTTTTCGATTACCTGCCCGCCGACGCCCTGTGCATCCTCGACAGCGGCGTGGGCGAGACCGCGACGGCCTTCGAGCGCGAGATCGAAGAACGCTATCGGGAGCTGCGTCTGGCCCAGGATCGGCCCTGCCTGTCGCCCGCCGAGGTGTTCTTCACCAGCGGCGAATTCGCGGAACGCTGCGCCGCGCACCCGCGCGTGAGCCTCGTGGAGCTCGACGAAACTACGGCGCCGGCAATGGCGGGTCCACCCGTTTCCGGCACCGTGCGCTACGATGCGCCGCCGCCGGCTAGCCTGCCGGTCGACCCGAAGGCCGACGCCCCCTACCACGCGCTGTTCGAGTACCTGGCGGAGTATCCGGGGCGCATCCTGCTCGTGGTCGAGACCGCCGGCCGGCGCGAGACGCTCCTCGCCCTGCTGCACGAACGCGCCATCGAACCGTTGCCGGTGGCGGATTGGCAGGAATTTCAGCGCGGCAGCGCGCGCCTGGCGATCACGGTTGCGACGCTCGAAAAGGGTCTGCGCCTGCGCGAGCCCGCGCTCAGCGTCATTACCGAACCGCAACTCTACGGCGAACGCGCCGCGCAGCGGCGCCGCCGCCTGCGCGCCGGGCGCGAGCCCGAGGCGGTCATCCGCAGCCTCGCCGAGCTCAAGGTGGGCGATGCCGTGGTGCACGAGGACCACGGCATCGGACGCTATCTCGGTCTTCAGACTCTCGACGTGGGTGACGGTCCCACCGAGTTCCTGACGCTCGAATACGCCGATGGCGACAAGCTCTACATCCCGGTGCTTTCGCTACATCTGATCAGCCGCTACACCGGCACCGACCCAGACAAGGCCCCGCTGCACAAGCTCGGCGGGGATGCCTGGGAGAAGGCCAAGCGCCGCGCCATGGAAAAAGCGCACGACGCCGCCGTCGAGCTGCTCGAGATCCAGGCCCTGCGCGCCGCCCGCCAGGGTCACGCCTTTCCGCGGCGCGATGCCCACTACCAGGCCTTTGTCGACGCCTTTCCGTTCGAGGAAACCCCAGACCAGCTCAAGGCCATCGAGGATGCGCTCAGCGACATGGAATCTGCCAAACCGATGGACCGGCTGGTGTGCGGGGACGTCGGTTTCGGCAAGACCGAGGTGGCACTGCGCGCCGCGTTCCTCGCCGTGCACGGCCATGCACAGGTGGCCGTACTGGTGCCCACCACGCTGCTTGCGCAGCAGCACTTCGAGACCTTCCGTGATCGCTTCGCGGGCCTGCCCTACCGTATCGAGCTGCTGTCGCGCTTTCGCAGCCGCGCCCAAGAGCAGCAGGTGCTCGCGGGTCTCGCCACCGGCGCCGTTGACATCGTCATCGGCACGCACCGCCTGCTGCAAGACGACGTTCGGTTCAAGAACCTTGGTCTCGTGATCCTCGACGAGGAGCACCGCTTCGGGGTGCGCCAGAAGGAACGGCTCAAGAAGCTGCGCGCCGAGGTCGACATCCTCACGCTCACGGCCACGCCCATCCCGCGCACCCTCAATATGGCGCTCGCCGGGATGCGCGACATCTCGATCATGACGCAGCCGCCCGAGGGCCGGCTGTCGATCAAGACCTTCATCTACGAATGGAACCGCGACATCATCCGCGAGGCCTGCCTGCGCGAGATCCGCCGCGGCGGCCAGGTGTTCTTCCTGCACAACGAGGTGCGCACCATCGACAGCCGCGCGCGTGATCTGCAGGAGCTCGTGCCGGAGGCGACCATCCGGGTCGCCCACGGACAGATGCCGGAGCGCGAGCTCGAGCGCATCATGCTCGACTTCTATCACCAGCGCTTCAACGTCCTGGTGTGCTCGACGATCATCGAGTCCGGCATCGACGTGCCAAGCGCCAACACCATCATCATCGAGCGCGCCGACAAGCTCGGCCTGGCCCAGCTGCATCAGTTGCGCGGGCGCGTCGGGCGCTCGCGCCACCGCGCCTACGCCTACCTGCTGATACCGAGCTGGAAGGCCATTACCGCCGACGCGCGCAAGCGCCTCGAGGCCTTTGGCTCACTGGGGGACCTGGGGGCGGGATTCGCGCTCGCCTCGCACGATCTCGAGATCCGCGGCGCGGGCGAGCTGCTCGGCGAGGCGCAAAGCGGCGTGATCGACGAGGTCGGATTCAGCCTGTATTCGGAGCTGCTCGCGCGTGCCGTGCAATCCCTGCGTGCCGGCCAGACCGGGGAGCCGCCAGCGCCGCCGACCGGCACCGAGGTCAACCTGCACGCGCCGGCGCTGCTGCCCGAGGACTACCTGCCGGACGTGCACCTGCGACTGGTGCTCTACAAGCGCATCGCCGCGGCCCCCGACCTGGATGCCCTGACCCAGCTGCAGGAAGAGATCGTCGACCGCTTTGGCAGACTGCCCGAAAGCGCCCGGCGATTGTTCAGCGCGACGGCGCTCAAGATTCGCGCCACGCCGCTCGGTATCCGCAGAATCGACGCCGGCCCGAAGGGCGCGCGCATCGAGTTCGTCGACAAGCCCAACGTCGACCCCAGCCTCATTCTGAAGCTGTTCCAGTCGGCACCGCGCACCTACCGGCTCGACGGCCAGAACCGCGTGCGCATCCTGAGCGATATGCCGAAACCGGAGGATCGCCTGCAGGCGCTCAACGCGTTCATCGACGCCCTGACGCCGGCGCGCGAGACGCGCGCCACCGCGGGCACGCGCCGCTAGACGGCTCTACAGCTCCTGAAACAGCGCGTCCTCGAAGCCGAGCAGCCGGATGTCTTTCAGCCGCATCGGGTAGAGGATGCCGTCCAGGTGGTCGCACTCGTGCTGCACGACGCGCGCGTGGAAGCCGGAGACGGTCCGGTCGATGGGCCTGCCGTGCTGGTCAAAGCCGGTGTAGCGCAGATTGCGGTGGCGCGTTACGAGGCCGCGCAGGCCGGGCACGCTGAGACAGCCCTCCCAGCCGTCTTCGGTTTCCGCGCCGATCGGGGTGAGCTCCGGGTTGATCAGAATCGTGGTCGGTACCGGCTCGGCATGCGGATAACGCGGGTTGGCCTCCACGCCGAAGATCACCACGCGCTGCAACACGCCGATCTGGGGCGCGGCCAGGCCGGCGCCGTTGAGCGCCGCCATGGTATCGAACATGTCGGTGATGAGCGCGGCAAGCTCCGGCGTGTCGAACCGCGCAACCGGCTCGGCCTTGCGATACAGGAAGGGATCGCCCATCTTGAGCACGCGCCGCACGGCCATCGCCGCCACCCTCTTTCATGTCCTGCCCGACACCATACTATAATCGCGTGGGTTCTCAGGGAGAAACAGCGTGCCGAGACTCTTAGCGATTGTAAGCCTGGTTTTTGGCCTCACCGGCACGGTCTCGGCGGCCGCTCCTTCCAGCTACAACGTCGAGATCGTGGTATTTCAGAATCAGATGCCCGAGCTGGAAGGTGGAGAGAACCTGGCGAGCACCAGGCCGCGCGACCTGGCCACCGATCTTGCCATTGCCGAGCTGCCGGCGGCAGCACCGGACGAAAGCGAGCTATCGGCAATTGTTCAGGCCCTCGAGAAAGACACGCGCTACCGCATTCTCGCGCATCAACGCTGGACGCAAACCGCCGAAGCCAAGTCGGCGACCAGGCCAGTGAGAATCAGCGATGCCGGGCAGAAGCTCGACGGCGTGTTCCGCTTTTACTTGAGCCGCTTCCTGCATGTCGAATTGAACCTGCTCCTTCAGGACGGCGCGGCCGCAAACCCCGGCGAGCCGCTGCTCTACCGCCTGCAGGAGCACCGCCGCGTCAGAACGCAGGAACTGCACTACTTTGACCACCCCAAGTTCGGGGCGCTGGTTCGCGTCACCCCGGCTGCCAAGCCGTAGCACGTTTCCCGGCTTGTGCTGCGCTTCATCCGGGCTGCCGCTATTGAAGCGGTGAACAGTGAGCAGTGATCAGTTGATTCGCCGTTCACCGATCACTGCTCACCGATCACCTGCTTTGCAGGTGGCGCTGCCTTCTACTTGATGAGCGGGATCGCGTGCTCCAGAAGTTGCCGCACCCGGCCCATCCCGGTTTCGAGGTTGCGCTCGATCTCCTTGACGCTGATCGCCTGCCTGCCCTTGCCGGCGGCGGGATTGACCACGAGCGCCACGCAGGCATAGCAAAGCTCCAGCTCGCGCGCGAGCCCGGCCTCGGGCATGCCGGTCATGCCCACGATGTCGGCGCCGTCGCGCTCCAGCCGGCGCACCTCCGCGGCCGACTCGAAACGCGGGCCCTGGGTGGCGCCATAACAGCCGTGCTCAATGGTCGGGAGCCCGGTTTGGCGCGCGGCATCGATCAGAACCGCGCGCAGCTCGTCGCAGTACGGGTAGCTGAAATCAACGTGCGTCACCTGCTTGTGCTCGCTGCCAAAGAAGGTGTGCGCTCGTCCCCACGTATAGTCGATAACCTGATCCGGAATCACGAGCGTGCCAGAATCGAGATAGCCTTCCGAAATCCCGCCTACCGCATTGACCGCGATGACGCGCTGCGCCCCGCTCTGCCGGAGCGCCCAGATGTTGGCGCGGTAGTTGATCTCGTGCGGCGGGATCGTGTGCCCGGAGCCGTGCCGCGGCAGAAACACGACCTCGCAGCCGGCCAGCTGGCCATAGACCATGGGCGCCGACGGCTCCCCGTAGGGCGTGCGCACGACCTCGCGGCGCGTGATCTGAAGGTTGCGCAGCTGCGTGAGCCCGCTGCCGCCGATGATCGCCACACCCGTCATGAGCCGGCCTCCGCGTAGATGCCCGGCGCATTGCGCAGGTAGCCCTTGTAGTCCATCCCGTATCCGAAGACATAGCGGTCCGGGACCTCGAGACCCTTGAAATCGATGTGCACCTCGACCGGACGCGGGCGGTTCTTCACCACCAGGACCGCCTTGCGCACCTCGATGGCGCCTTCGTGCCGGTAGCGGCTCTCGATGCCCGCCAGCGTGGTTCCCTCATCGAGTATGTCATCGACCAGCAGCACCGCCCGGCCGCGCGGGCTCTGGTGCGGACCGGAAATCCACTGCAGTTGCCCGCCCACGAGCTTCTTGCCATAGCGCGTGGCGTGGACGTAGTCGATCTGGAAGGGAAACTTCAGGCGCGGCAGGAGGATGCCGAACGGCACGACTCCGCCGGTCATCACGCAGATGATGAGCGGATCCGACCCGGCAAGCGCCTGGTTGATCGCCCGCGCCATCGCGTCCAGCGCCGCCTCGACCTGCGCCGATGAGAAAAGCAGATCCGCCTGCGAGAGAACGCGCTCGGCTTGCTGCGCGGTGATGGTGCTCAAGAGGTCTGCGGCCGGGTCTTAGTAGGTGAAGGTGACGACATCGTCGTCCATGGCCTTGCTGATGAGGTAGGCACCGCCGACAGTCTCCTCGACTTCGGGGATCAGCTCGTTGCCCCATAACTCCAGCGTGGGCGTGCAGACCTTGAACTTGACCCCGGCCTCGTGGGCGTCCTTGATGAAATCGTAAACCGTCTTGGGGCTGCCTTCCTGGACTTTCAGCTTCTCCGCCACACCCTTGATCGCGAGCTCCCCGGCGCGCGCCGTGAGGATCACCTCGACGTCGTATTCCATCGCCGCCGCCACCGTCGCCTGGAAGAACGGCGCGCCGAGCTCCGGCGGATTGCTCGGATCGGTATTGACCATCACGATCATCAGCTTATCGGCCATTCTCTCTCCTCCTGCTGTTGTTCGTTCCGCGTTGGCCCAACACGGCTGGCGGCATTATATCGTGGGCTCCGCGCAACACCATGCAGAGAACGCGGCGCAAAAAAAAGGGCACCCCGTCGCGCATACCGGGGGCGCCCCTGCATTTGCACTGCCGATGTCTAGATCTTGAGTGACTTCAGATAGGAGCGAAACTCGGAGTTCAATTCCGGATGGGCCAAGGCGTACTCCACGGTCGCCTCGAGATAGCCGAGCTTGTTGCCGCAATCGTAACGCTTGCCGAGGAACTCGTAGGCGTAGATGGCCTCGTAGCGCAGCAGCGCGGCGATGCCATCGGTGAGCTGGATCTCGCCACCGGCGCCGCGCTCGACTTTCTCGAGGAGCGGGAAGATCCGCGGTGTCAGGATGTAGCGGCCGACCACCGCCATCGTCGATGGCGCCTCAGCCGGGGCCGGTTTCTCGACGATCGCGTCCATCTTGTACAGGCGCTCGCCCACCGGGTTGCCCTTGACGATGCCGTAGCTGCGCGTGTCCTCGCGGGGCACGTTCTGCACGCCAATGACCGAACAGCTGTAGTGATCGTAGAGCTCCACCATCTGCTGCAGCACGCTCGGTTGGGCGCTGATCAGGTCGTCGGCAAGGATCACGGCGAACGGGTCCGGCCCGACCACCTGTTTGGCGCACAACACCGCGTGCCCGAGCCCCAGCGGCTCCGACTGGCGGATGTATACGCACGAGACGTTGTTGGGCAGGACGTTGTGCACGAGCTCGAGCAGGCCGTTCTTGCCCTTGGCGGCCAGCTCGGTCTCGAGCTCGTAGGCCTTGTCGAAGTGATCCTCGATCGAGCGCTTGTTGCGGCCGGTGACGAAAATGAGCTCATCGATGCCAGCGGCGATCGCCTCCTCGGCCGCATATTGGATGAGCGGCTTGTCGACGATCGGCAGCATCTCTTTCGGGTTGGCCTTGGTGGCCGGCAGGAACCGGGTGCCGAGTCCGGCCACCGGGAAAACCGCTTTGGTTACGCGTTTCATGGTCATGGATTGGTCCCGCGCTAACGGCCGATGCCCTGATACTCGAAGCCGAGCTCGCGCAGCTGGTGCGGTTCGTACTGGTTGCGACCGTCAAAGATGATGGCCTGCCGCATGAGCTGTTTGATGCGCGCAAAATCCGGGTGGCGAAACGGCTTCCACTCCGTGACCAGCACCATCGCATCGACGCCCTTCAGGGCATCGTACTGACCCTCGACGAGCGAGAGCTTGCCGTCGCGGAACCAGCTTTCCGGCAACTCCCGGCGGGCGGTTGGCATGGCCACCGGGTCGTAGGCCTGCACCCTCGCGCCCGCACCGATCAGCGCATGGAGCAGCACCACGGAGGGCGCCTCGCGCATGTCGTCGGTGCCAGGCTTGAACGCCAGACCCCAGAGGCCGAACGTCCGGTTCGACAGGTCCTTGCCAAAACGCGCCATGATCTTCTCGAAAAGCACGCGCTTCTGTGCTTCGTTCCGCCCTTCCACGGCGAGCAACACCTTGGGCTCGAAATCGTGCGCGTGCGCCATGTGGATCAGCGCCTTGACGTCCTTCGGGAAGCAGGACCCACCATAGCCGGCGCCCGGGTAGATGAAGGAATAGCCGATGCGCGAGTCCGAGCCGATACCCTTGCGCACGGCCTCGACGTCCACGCCCAGGCGGTCGCACAGATTGGCCATCTCGTTCATGAACGAGATCTTGGTGGCGAGCATGCAGTTGGCGGCGTACTTGGTCATTTCCGCCTCTTTCACGCCCATGAACAGCACGCGCTCGTGGGTGCGCATGAACGGCGCGTAGAGCTCGAGCATGATCGCGCGCGCCTGCTCGCTGTCGGTGCCGACGATGACGCGGTCGGGCTTCATGAAATCCTCGACCGCCGCGCCTTCTTTTAGAAACTCCGGGTTGCTCACGACGTCGAACGGCACGTCGACCTTGCGCGCCTTGAGCTCATGGCGTATCGCCGCCTTGACCTTGTCGGCCGTGCCGACCGGCACGGTGGACTTGTCGACGACGACCGCGTACTTGTCGATGCGCCGCCCGATGTCGCGCGCCACGGCCAGCACGTATTGCAGATCGGCCGAACCGTCCTCCCCGGGCGGGGTGCCGACCGCGATGAAATAAACGGACGATTCGGCTAAGGGATCGTTGAGCGAGGTAACGAACTGTAGCCGACCTTCCTTTTGGTTGCGCGTGACCACTCCATCGAGCCCCGGCTCGTAAATGGGCAACACCCCGTTCCTGAGTCCCTGGATCTTGCGCTCATCGACATCGACGCACGTGACCTCGTTCCCCATTTCCGCAAAACAGGCACCGGTCACCAGCCCGACATAGCCGGTGCCCACAACGGTGATCTTCATTACTGACTACACTCCCACGGTTGGCTTTGATTCTTGGCGCGCGCGTCTTGCGCCCGGCGCCCCGACGCGCTCGTCGGAGACGACCTCCAGGCGGCGCGCCGTATGTTCCGGCACCAGGTGCCAGAGCACGGCGCGGATTGTCGCCTCATCGCCCCGCTCGCAGGCGGCGCGCAGCTCGCCCAACCCCTGCTCCACTTCCTCCCGGTCGAGCCGCCGAGGATGCGCGAGAAGAATTTTTCGATGCCGCGTCTGGTCAAGCTGCTCCCGATCGTGAAACAGCTCCTCATAAAGCTTCTCGCCGGGACGCAATCCAGTATAGACGATCTCGATGTCCTCCCCCGGCCTCTTGCCCGACAGCAGGATGAGCTGCTCGGCCAGGTACGAGATCTTGATGGGCTTGCCCATGTCGAGCACGAAGATCTCGCCGCCCGCACCGATGGCGCTCGCCTGCAGGATCAGCTGGCACGCCTCCGGGATGGTCAGGAAGTAGCGGGTGATTTCCGGGTGCGTCACGGTAACCGGTCCCCCGGCCGCGATCTGCTCCTGGAACAGCGGTATCACGCTGCCCGCTGAACCGAGCACGTTGCCGAACCGCACGGTGAGAAAGCGCGTCTTGGACTGTCCGCTCAATCCCTGACACACCGCCTCCGCTACGCGCTTGGTCATACCCATGACATTGGCCGGATTGACGGCCTTGTCGCTTGAGATTAGCACGAAACATTCGCAGCCGTGCCGCGCGGCGGCTGCCGCCACGACATGCGTGCCAAGGACGTTGTTGATGGTCGCGGCCCGCACCTGGTCCTCGAGCAACGGCACATGCTTGTAAGCGGCGGCATGGAAGATCACCTGCGGATGATAGGTGTCCAACGTGCGATTGACCGCCACCGCGTCGGTCACATCACCCAATACCGCGGTTAAGGCGAGGTCGGTAAACTTGCCGCGCAACTCACGGTCAATCTCGTAGAGGTTGTGCTCGCTCTGCTCAAACACAATGAGCCTTGATGGGCTCAGCTGCGCAATCTGGCGGCACAACTCCGTGCCGATCGACCCGCCGCCCCCCGTCACCATGATGGATTTGCCGCTCACGCCGGCCTGTATTGCGTCCCAGTCGAGCGTAACCTTGTCGCGGCCCAGGAGGTCTTCGATCTCGACGTTGCGCATCGACTTGAAGCTCACCTGTCCGCTAACCAGATCCTGCATGCGCGGAAGGGTGCGGAACGGCACGCCGCTGCGCTCGCAGATTTCAACGATGCGCCGGATCTGCGCGCTGTTTGCCGAGGGCAGCGCCAGCAGGATCAAATCGATTCGAAGGCGCGAGACCACGCTCGGTATCTGGTCGCAGGTTCCAACGACGCGTATCCCGTGGATGTCGCGGCCGGTTTTCTTTGCATCGTCGTCCACGAATGCGACCGGCCGGAACTGCACTGTGCTGTCACGCAACAGGTCACGGACCAGCATCTCCCCGGCCTTGCCGGCCCCGACGATCAAGGCGTTCTGACTAACGGGATGGTAGGCGCCGCGGTCCTTGAGCCAGCGGTACACGAATCGCGGTCCGCCCAGCAACCCGATCAGCAAGAGCGCATGCAAGGGAAACACCGCGCGCGGCACCCCCTCCATCCCGCGCATCGCCAGTATCGCCGCAGCCGATAGCGCCGCGCCGACCACGACGGCCTGCGCGATGCGCAACAAGTCCGGCAACGACGCGAAGCGCCAGACACCGCGATACAGCCCGAAGCGCCAGAAGGTGGCCGCCTGGATAGCGATCACCAGCGGAAGCACCGCCAGGCCGCGCTCGAGGAATTCGGCTGGCACGACCTCGAGATTGAACCGCAGCCAATAAGCGCCGAGCCACGCGGCCGGGATCATTAAAGCGTCATGCGCGAGGGCCGCCCAGCGGTTTCGCAGCATGTTGGCGAGCGTCATTACGTTCGGATCCCTGTGAGGAAGGAAAGACCCCGGCTCCGTTCGGCGCGAATAATAGCACCTTTATTCACGGTTTACGGGCCGGGTATCGGGGCATGCGCCTTGGATGCCTGTTCAAGCCGCGACACAAAGACCCCCAGCGCGGCGTAAACACTCGCCCAGACCAGGATAAGCGCCCACTGGCCCACGGGCGGCAGATCCACCGCCCACAGCGCCGAACCTGCACAGGCCAGCATGAGCAGGTATTCCCACAACACGGTCTTTCGATGCCCCCATCCCAGACGCACCAGCCGCTGGTAATAGTGAGTGCGATGGGCCTGCCAGATGCGCTCGCCCCGCAACAGGCGCCGGAAAAGCGTCAAAGTGGCATCGACAACGAAAGGGGAAAACACCAGCACCGCAACCCAAAGCGGAAATACCCCTTCGCGAGCGCCCCACAGGCTCAATGCCCCGGCCAGGAATCCGAGGGTCGATGACCCGACATCGCCCATGAAGATTCGCGCCGGCGGAAAATTGAAAACCAAGAAACCCGCCGAGGCCGCGGCAATAGTCAGGCTCACGGCCGCGAAGCTCTCGTGGCCCGCACGCCAGCCAAACAACGCGAACGTCGCGAATCCGATGACCGCCATCCCGCCCGCAAGTCCGTCCATGCCGTCCATGAAGTTGTACAGATTCGTCATCCATACGGTGAACAGGATGGCGACGCCTACGAGTAGTGCCTGTGGCAACACCAGCGGAGCGCCCGGCAGCGTCACCTGTGTCAGCGCGATACCGCCAGGCAACAACACAGCGGCGGCCAAGACATGCACCACCAAACGCATACCGGTGGCGAGCCCCGCAAGGTCGTCGCAATACGACACCGCCGCAATCAGTCCCGCGGCACCGCCGATCCAACCCAGAGCTCCCGGAAATTCGCCTTCGAATGCCGGCAGACCGACGGCCACAGTGCCGGCAGCCAGAATCGCCACACCGCCGGCGCGCGGCACGACTCGGTCGTGCAGTGAGCGCTCGTTCGGGTGATCGGGTATTTGGATCAACGAGCGAGGGCTGCACAGATACCGCGTCAACATCGCGGCAAGCGCAAAGGCGAGGGCCGCCATTGCAATCGTCACTGCCAATTGCCTCAGGTAACACAATAATTAAGGTCTTGCCCCTTTACTACGACCCCCACTGAAGCGACGACCATGCGGCCGGGCGACGCGCGCAATGCGCCGATCGTGACTTGCCCTCATTCGCGACGCGCAGAGACCGTTCAACCCCCTCGATGGGGGCCAGCGAGGGGGATGCCTCGGCACCGATCCCCTTGAGTTCTTTTCCTACTCGAAAACCTCGTCGAGCCGCAGCTTCAAACCGGGGAACAGAGGCGAAGTCAGTGTTGCTCCCGTCTCCCGGGACAACTCGGCCGCGCGCACGTACCCCTGGTCCGATGCGCGGTATATCTTGATGGTTTCCAGCTCGGGATCAACGACCCAGTACTCTCCAACGCCGTATTGCTCGTAGAGCTTGCGCTTTGTGATTTCGTCGGCCCTGCGCGTGGTTTCGGACAAAACCTCGACGACAAGGTCGGGTGCGCCCTGAATATTCTTGTCGGTGACAATGGAGAGGCGCTGGGCGGAGACGAACAGCATATCGGGCTGAACGACATCGAGATCGGAGAAGATCGTGTCGAACGGCGCAAAAAACAGCTCTCCCATCCGTCTTTCATGCACGTAATTCCCAAGGATCCTGTGAAGATTCGCCAAGATAGTCTGATGCTTCCGGTTTGGGGAGGGGGTCACGTAATGTTCTCCTCCAATGAGCTCATGCCGTCTCCCGTCTTCCGGGAACAGCAAGTAGTCCTCATAGGTAAATTTGACGGCATGTTTCTTGGAAGTGTTCCGGGTAGCCATCGCGCACCTCGAAAGCAGGGCTCTTGTCGTGAAAATATACACCGCCTCAGCCAGCCACGGCCATGCCGCCTTTCTCATGACCTGTTCTTGGTTGCCGGTATTTACTGGGCAACGTCAGGGCCCGCCGTAACCTCTCTTCCCAGGCGGCAAATCCTCTGGCCTCAAAATGAAGGGTCTTGGTGCGAAAGACAGGTCACGCGCGGCGTCAGAATGGTTAAACACCAGATTAATATTCATGCGTCGCGCCATCTCGGGCGAGCAATGGCGGAATTGCGGCAGCATCCGTAGGCTTGCTACGGTGAGGCGAAAAACCCACGCCGGCACGCGCACGAAGCGCGCCGGCTTGTGCATTACGGCGAAGACACGCGCCACCATGTCCCGGTAGGTCAGCGTTTCGCCACCTGACAGGTCATACGCGCCTTGCCGCACATGTGGCTGCCGCAGGACGGCCACACAGGCGGCCGCCACGTCTGCCGCGTGCACCGGCTGCCGCAGCCCCTGTGCCGTGGACAACAACGGAAAAAACCCGAAGCGGCGAATGAAACGCGCAATGACGCTGATGTTCTTGTCCCGCCCCAAACCATAAATCAACGTCGACCGCAGGATCGTCGCTTCGATTCCATTTGTCCGCGACCACTCGGCAAAACGCAATTCCCCATCGGCCAGCCTGCTCGCCAGCATCCGCTCGGCCGCATCGAGCGAGCTCTCCTTCGTGACAACACTGGTCGAGGACAGCGCCACGACCCGCCTTGCCCCGAACTGCTTGAGCATTTCGAAGTAACCTGGCAGCGCCCAGATCGGTGCCAGGCAAATCCAATACGGGATCGCCTCCTCGCCCATTGAGTCCGCCTGGGCGCCGCTGTTGCTCGCCGCGCCCAGACGCCGCCATTGGACTGCCGGTCGGATCGCGCTGCTCGCGGCCGGGTGCGCCTTGCGGCTGAAGGCCACGACCCCCCATCCGGCCACCGCGAGCTGCGGCAGCAGGCAGGCCCCAACCAGGCTCGTCGCGCCAAGAACGCCGACGCGCCGTTCACCCGCGTGCGAAACCGGCGAGCCGCCCGACATGACGCACCGAATGAACCGCCGCCAGCAGCGCAAAGTGCATCCATACGCCGACTGCGACCAGCCCCATGAGCGGCAAGCGATAGCGATCCCGGAAAAACTTGCGATAGAAACGCATCATCCCGCGGTGCTTGTGCCACTCGACACGAATGGGGCGTCCACGGCTGCACGTGCCCTGGGCATGGACAACCGAAACATCCGGTACGAACA
>CAYZVX010000052.1:0-20842 GCA_964482055.1 uncultured Acidiferrobacteraceae bacterium | reverse complement strand
GTTTGCGCCGCGGGCCGCCGGCCGCAGCCGCGCGGCGTGGGATCCGTGGCTGCTCGGCGCGGCGGTGGCGCTGCTCGCGCTCGGGCTCGTCATGGTGCACTCGGCCTCGGTTGCTTACGCGACCCGCGTCTCCGGCAACGGCGCCTATTACCTCGTGCGTCACGCGGTCTACATGCTGCTCGGGGTGCTGTGCCTGCTGATTGTGTTGCGCGTAAGAATCCGCGTCTGGGAGCTGGCCGGTCCGTACCTGCTGCTGATCGGCATTGCCGCGCTCACCGTGGTGTTGATTCCGGGCATCAGCGCCCAGATCAACGGCAGCTCGCGCTGGATCAAGCTCGGGCTCGTGACGCTGCAGCCCGCCGAGCTCATGAAACTGTTCATGGTCGTGTACGTCGCCGGCTACCTGGTGCGCAAGCAGGAGGAGCTCAGGAACTTCAGTCAGGGCATTGTCATGGTCAGCCTGGTGGTGGCGTTCACCGGCGCCTTGCTCCTGCTGCAGCCCGATCTGGGCACGGTCGTGGTGATCACCACGACCGTGCTCGCCATGCTGTTTCTGGGCGGCGTGCGTTTCTGGCACTTCCTGCTGGTGCTGGCGGCGGGGCTCGGGGGAATGGTG
The DNA here is from genome assembly GCA_964482055.1 of uncultured Acidiferrobacteraceae bacterium. Lineage (GTDB taxonomy): Bacteria > Pseudomonadota > Gammaproteobacteria > Acidiferrobacterales > Sulfurifustaceae. The sequence continues at coordinate 20,226 of CAYZVX010000052.1, read as the reverse complement.
ATGCTCACCATCATTTCGCCCTACCGCATGGGGCGCGTGACGAGCTTCCTCGACCCGTGGTCCGATCCGTTCAACCGCGGTTTCCAGCTTGTACAAGCGCTGATCGCGGTCGGCCGCGGCGAGTGGTTCGGCGTGGGCCTGGGCGCGAGCGTGCAGAAGCTGTCCTACCTGCCGGCGGCACACACCGACTTCATCTTTGCCGTGCTCGCTGAGGAGCTCGGTCTGCTCGGCGTGGCGGCCGTGCTCGCGCTCTACGGCGTAGTGATCGTGCGCGCGTTTTTCATCGCCCGCCAGGCCGAGGTCGCCGGCGCGATCTACGCCGCGCGCCTGGCGCAGGGCCTGGGCCTGCTGCTCGGAATCCAGGCCATGGTCAACATGGGCGTCAACATGGGCCTGCTTCCCACGAAGGGGCTCACGCTTCCGTTCGTGAGCTACGGGGGGTCGAGCCTGCTTGTGTGCTGCACCGCGCTCGCCATCCTGTTGCGTGCCGAGCGCGAAACGCGCAGCGCCATGGTCGGCGCGCGCGCCGCTCCGCGGGCGGTGTTCTCATGAGCGTCGGTACTGTCTTGATCATGGCCGGCGGCACGGGTGGTCATGTGTTCCCGGGCATCGCCGTGGCGCGCGAGCTCATCGCCCAGCAGGTGCGGGTCGTCTGGCTTGGGACCCGCGCCGGGCTCGAGGCGCGCGCCGTACCGGCCTGCGGCCTGCCGATCGAGATGGAATGGGTCGCGATCCGGGGGCTGCGCCGCACCGGCTGGCAAAGCTGGGTGCGGCTGCCGTTCGCGCTGGCGCGGGCCATGTTCCAGGCCTGGCGCGCGCTGCGGCGCTGCCGGCCGGATGTAGTGCTGTCGATGGGCGGTTTCGTCGCCGGCCCCGGCGGGTTGGTGGCCTGGCTGACACGCACGCCGCTCGTCGTGCATGAGCAGAACGCCGTGCCCGGAATGACCAATCGGTGGCTTGCCTCCGTCGCCACACGCGTGCTCACCGGATTTCCCGGTGCGTTCGGCGCCATGACCGCCGCCCAGCATGTCGGCAATCCGGTGCGTGCGGAAATCATCGCCATCGCCGCTCCCGAGGAGCGCCTGCTCGGGCGCGCCGGGCGGTTGCGCCTGCTCGTCATCGGTGGCAGCCGGGGCGCCCAAGTCTTCAACGCCATCGTACCGCAGGCCGTGCGCGCGATGGCGGCCACGGAGCGCCCAGAGGTCTGGCACCAGTGCGGGCGCGGCGCCGAGGAACCAACGCGTCGCGCCTACGGCGAGGCGGCCGCGCGCGTGAGCGAATTCATTGACGATATGGCCGAGGCCTATACGTGGGCGGATGTGGTGCTGAGCCGCGCCGGCGCCATGACCATCGCCGAGCTCGCCGCCGCCGGCTGCGCGGCGATCCTCGTCCCGTATCCGCATGCGGTCGACGATCATCAGACCGCCAATGCCCGCTTCCTGGCCGACCGCGATGCCGCCATCCTGATGCCGCAGGCGGAGCTCAGCCCCGCGCGCCTCGCCGAGATCTTGGTCGAGCTCGCGCCCCATCGCGACGTGCTGCTCAAGATGGCTGTCGCCGCGCGGGCCTGTGCAAGCCCCGACGCCGCGGACGCCGTCGCCCAGGTGTGCCTGGAGATCATCCATGCGTGATCGCGTGCGCCACGTGCACTTCGTCGGCATCGGCGGCGCTGGCATGTGCGGCATCGCCGAGGTGCTGCACAACCTCAAATTCGAGGTCTCGGGCACTGACCTGCGCGAGTCGGCCACCACGCAGCGCCTCGCCCGGCAGGGCATCGCCGTGCACATCGGCCACGACGCCGCGCGCATCCAGGGCGCGGATGTCATCGTGGTGTCCTCGGCGGTCGATGAGCGCAACCCGGAGGTGGTGGCCGCGCGTGCCGCCAAGATCCCGGTCATCCCGCGCGCCGAGATGCTGGCCGAGCTCATGCGCCTGCAGCGTGGCATCGCGGTGGCCGGCACACACGGCAAGACCACGACCACCAGCCTGATCGCGAGCCTGCTCGCCGAGGGCGGGCTTGACCCCACATTCGTGATCGGCGGACGGCTCAACAGCGCCGGCGCGCATGCGCGCCTGGGCGGCGGGGAGTATCTAGTGGCCGAGGCCGACGAAAGCGACGCCTCGTTCCTGCACCTGCAGCCGTTCATGGCGATCGTGACCAACATCGACGCCGACCACATGGCGACCTACGGTGGGGATTTCAGCCGGCTGAAGCAGGCGTTCGTCGAGTTCCTGCACCGCCTGCCGTTCTATGGGCTCGCCGTGCTGTGCGTCGACGATCCAGTGGTGCGCAGCATCCTGCCCGATGTTCACAAGCCGGCGCGCACCTACGGCACCGCCGAGGATGCCGACATTCGCGCCACCGACATCCGCGTCGATGGGCTCAAGACGCACTTCACCGTGACCTTGCGCCACGCCGCATTGACCTTCCCGGTAACGCTCAATCAGCCCGGCCGACACAACGTGCTCAACGCGCTCGCCGCAATCGGCGTCGCGCACGAGCTCGGCGTTGCCCCGCAGGCGATCGCGCGCGGGCTCGCGGCGTTCGCCGGCATCGGTCGGCGCTTCCAGATCAACGGGCGCGTGCCGGTCGCCGGCGGTGATGTGATCCTGGTCGATGACTACGGGCATCATCCGCGCGAGATCGCGGCGACTGTGGCGGCCGCACGTCAGGGTTTTCCCGGGCGGCGGCTGGTGGTCGTGTTCCAGCCGCACCGCTACACACGCACCCGTGATCTGCTCGACGATTTCAGCGTCGTGCTCGCCGATCTCGAGGTGTTAATCGTGACCGAGGTGTACGCGGCCGGCGAGCAGCCGATCAGCGGCGCCGACGGCCGCGCCCTGTGCCGCGCGATTCGCGCGCGCGGCAAGGTCGACCCGATCTTCGTGCCGGACGTGACCACGCTCGCGCAGCACCTGAAAGACGTGCTCAGGCCCAACGACGTGCTGCTCACCATGGGCGCCGGCAACATCGGCGCGGTGGCGGCCGCATTGCCGCAGGCGCTGGCGCCCGGAGGCAAGCCGTGACGGCGCTGCGCCATAGCGCGAACCTGCGCGGACAACTGCTCGTCGAGGAGCCGATGGCGCGCCACACGAGCTGGCGCGTTGGGGGTCCGGCGGCGCGCGTGTACCAGCCGGCTGACATCGAGGATCTGGCCGCCTTCCTGCGGACGCTACCGGCGGACGAGCCGCTCGTTTGGGTGGGCCTGGGCAGCAATCTCCTGGTGCGCGATGGCGGTCTGCGCGCGACCGTGATCATGACCAGCGGCCGTCTCAACGGTCTGGGCCAGATCGGCGCCGACGTGATTCGCGCCGAGGCCGGCGTGGCGAGCGCCAAGGTCGCGCGCTTCTCGGTGGACAGGGGTCTCACCGGCGCCGAGTTCCTGGCCGGCATCCCGGGGACCGTGGGCGGGGCGCTCGCGATGAACGCTGGCGCCTTCGGATTCGAGACTTGGCGGATCGTGCAGGCGGTCGAGACCATCGATCATCGCGGCGAACGGCGCACGCGCGCGCCTTCGGACTATCGGGTGGGCTATCGCTCGGTAACCGGGCCGGCGAACGAGTGGTTCGTGGCGGCGCACTTCAAGCTCGCACCCGGCGACCGGCAAGGGGCGCGATCACTCATCAAGACGCTGCTCGCCAGGCGTGGCGCGACCCAGCCGACACAGCTGCCGAACGCCGGCTCGGTATTCAAGAATCCGCCCAATGACCACGCCGCCCGCCTGATCGAGGCGAGCGGGCTCAAGGGGCTCAGGATCGGCGGGGCCTGCGTGTCGGAGCTGCACGCCAATTTCATCGTCAACACCGGAGCGGCAAGCGCACGCGACATCGAGCAGCTGATCGCGCTGGTGCAGCAGCGCGTTCGGGACGCGCACGGGGTGCAGCTCGAAACCGAGGTTCGCATCGTCGGAGACGCGTCATGAACGCCAAGGACTTCGGCAAGGTGGCAGTGCTCATGGGTGGGCGATCGGCGGAGCGCGAGATCTCGCTCATGAGCGGCAGCGCGGTACTGGCGGCGCTCAAGCGGCGCGGCGTCGATGCGCACGCCTTCGATCCTGCCGAGCAGCCACTGGAGAACCTGCGCGCCCAAGGCTTCGACCGCGCCCACATCGCCTTGCACGGACGCTTCGGCGAGGACGGCACCGTGCAGGGGGCCCTGGAGCTCCTCGGCGTGCCCTACACCGGCAGCGGCGTGTTGGCCTCGGCGCTCGCCATGGACAAGTGGCGCACCAAGCTCATCTGGCTCGCTGTCGGAATCAGCACGCCGCGCTTTCAGATGTTGAGTCGCGACAGCGACTGGCAGGCGGTGGTGAAGGGGCTCGGGCTGCCGCTGATCGTGAAACCCACGCATGAGGGTTCGACCATTGGTCTGAGCAAGGTCACGGCGGCCTCCGAGCTGCCAGCCGCCTACGCGTTGGCCGCGCAATACGACCGCGAGGTGATCGCCGAAGAATTCATCGACGGCGAGGAGCTTACCGCCGCGATCATTCATGACACCTCTCTTCCGCTGGTGCGCATCGAGGCACCGAATGGGCTGTATGACTACCGGGCGAAGTACTTCTCCGACGAGACGCGCTACTTCTGTCCGAGCGGGTTGCCGGCACCGGCGGAGCGGGCGATCCAGGAGCAGGCGCTCAAGGCCTACCAGGTGATCGGCTGTCAGGGTTGGGGGCGCGTCGACGTCATGCTGGCAAAAAACGGCACGCCGTATTTTCTCGAGGTCAACACCTCGCCGGGGCTGACCAGCCATAGCCTGGTGCCGATGGCGGCGCGCCAGGCTGGAATCGAGTTCGATGAGCTCGTGGTACGGATTCTGGAGACATCCGATGTGGCGCGCTGACGGTAATCCGGCTGTGCCTGAGCTCACTCCCTATCGGGCGGGCGCCCTGGCGCTCGCCGCGTTGCTGGTCTTGCTTGTGGCGCTGCTCGTGCTCGACTGGCTGCTGCGCAGCGATACGCTCCCGGTGCACAACCTGCGCTTTGAAGGCGAGTTTCGACACGTCACGGCAGAGGAGCTGGAGCTCGCCGTGCGAGACGCCGTGCGCGGCAATTTCCTGCTGCTCGACCTGGAGTCGATACGACGCCAAGTCGAGGCGATCCCGTGGGTTTATCGGGCGGCGGTGCGGCGCTCATGGCCGCGCGACATCACCATTCAGTTCACCGAACAGCAGCCGGTGGCGCGCTGGGGTGCATCTGCCTGGGTCAATCATGTCGGCGAGGAGATCCACGTCGAGGGGATCGACCTGCCGGGCGATGCCCCTCACCTCAGCGGACCGGCCGGCAGTTCCGCGGCCGTGCTTGAGCACTATCAGCATTTCAAGGCGTTGCTCGCGCCGGCGGGTCTGGGCATCAAGCGCCTGACCATGACAGCGCGGCGCAGCTGGGAGATTACGCTGAGCGCGCAGCGCGAGGCGACTCGGGAAGCTGACGGGATGCTGGTGACGCTGGATCGCCAGGACGCGGGGCGCAAGCTTGAGCGGTTCGCACGTCTCTACCAGCCGGTGCTCGCCGCGCAGGCCGCGAGCATCAGCCGCATCGACCTGCGTTACGGCAACGGACTGGCGGTGGAGTGGCGCAGCGCAAGCGCCGCGCCGCGGCCGACAAGACCCGCGGGCAGCCGCGAACCGGCACCGAAGGAGGGCTAGCCATGGCGAAGAAGGACAACGAAAGACTGATTGTGGGTCTCGACATCGGCACTTCCAAGGTGCTGGCGATCGTGGGTGAGCTTGCGCCGAGCGGGGAGGTCGAGATCATTGGCGTCGGCCACCATCCCTCGCGCGGCATGAAGAAGGGTGTCGTGGTTAACATCGAATCGACCGTCCAGTCCATACAGCGTGCGGTCGAGGAAGCCGAGCTCATGGCCGGTTGCCAGATCCATTCCGTGTATGCCGGCATCGCGGGTTCGCATATCCAGAGCTTTAACTCGCATGGGGTCGTTGCGATCAAGGAGAAGGAAGTCGGTCACGGCGACATCGAACGCGTCATGGCAGCCGCGCGCGCGCTGGCCATCCCTGCCGATCAGAAGGTCCTGCACGTCGTGCCGCAAGAGTTCATCATCGACAAGCAGGAGGGTATCCGCGAGCCGATCGGCATGAGTGGCGTGCGGCTCGAAGCCAAGGTGCACATCGTTACCGGCGCGGTCAGCGCCGCGCAAAACATCGTCAAGTGCGTGCGCCGCTGCGGATTGGAGGTCGACGACATTATTCTCGAGCAGCTTGCCTCGAGCATGTCGACTCTGACGGACGACGAGAAGGAGCTCGGCGTATGCCTGGTCGACATTGGCGGCGGTACGACGGATATCTCGGTCTACACCGAGGGCGCAATTCGCCACACCGCCGTGATCCCGATAGCCGGCGATCAGGTTACGAATGACATCGCCGTCGCATTACGCACGCCGACCCAGCACGCCGAAGAGATTAAGAAGAAGTACGGCTGCGCGCTCACCCAGCTCGCAAGCCGTGACGAAACCATCGAGGTGCCGAGCGTGGGCGACCGGCCGCCGCGCGGCCTGTCGCGCCAGACCCTGGCCGAGGTCGTGGAGCCGCGCATCGAGGAGCTCTACGGGCTGGTCCAGGCGGAGCTTCGGCGCAGCGGCTTCGAGGACGTGCTGGGCTCGGGCGTCGTGCTCACCGGCGGCAGCGCCAAGATGGAGGGCATGATCGATCTCGCCGAAGAGGTGTTTCACATGCCGGTGCGTCTCGGCGTGCCGCAGTATGTCGGCGGGCTTAAGGGTGTCGTGCAGAACCCGATCTACGCCACGGGCGTGGGTCTGGTCCTGTACGGCGCACGTTTCGAGCAGGGCAAGCCGTATGTCGCACACGAGGGCCAGTCGCCCGGATTCACCGCAGTGCTGAACCGCATGAAGAGTTGGTTTCAGGGCAATTTCTGATCGCAGGTCGGATGTCATCGCACAACCATTGCACACACAGGAGACGCCACGATGTTTGAATTGATGGATACCTACGGCCAGCAGGCCGTGATCAAGGTGATCGGTGTCGGAGGAGGTGGCGGCAACGCCATCGACCATATGGTCGCCGCCAATATCGAAGGCGTGGAGTTCATCAGCGCCAACACTGACGCCCAGGCGCTCAAGCGCGCTCAGGCGCGTACCATCCTGCAGCTTGGCACCAATCTCACCAAGGGACTCGGTTGCGGTGCAGATCCGACGGTCGGCCGCCAGGCCGCGATTGAGGACCGCGAGCGTATTGCCGAAGTGCTGTCCGGCGCTGACATGGTCTTCATTACGGCCGGTATGGGTGGCGGCACCGGAACCGGCGCCGCGCCGGTGGTGGCGCAGGTGGCGAAAGACATGGGCATCCTGACCGTCGCGGTCGTCACTAAGCCCTTCCCATTTGAAGGCAAGAAGCGCATGGCGATCGCAGAGCAGGGCATTCGCGAGCTTGTCGAGTACGTCGACTCGATCATTACCATCCCGAACGAGAAGCTCCTGACCGTGCTGGGCAAGAACGCCACCTTGCTCGGGGCTTTCGGCCGGGCCAACGAAGTGCTACAGAATGCGGTACAGGGCATCGCCGAGCTGATTACGCGGCCCGGGCTCATCAATGTCGACTTTGCCGACGTGCGCACCGTCATGTCGGAGATGGGCATGGCCATGATGGGGTCGGCTACCGCCAAGGGCGAAGGCCGTGCCCATGAGGCGGCGGTCGCAGCGATCTCCAGCCCCCTGCTCGAGGACGTCAATATCTCCGGTGCCCGCGGGGTGCTGGTGAACGTGACGGCGGGGATGGACATGGCGATCGGAGAGTTCGAGGAGGTCGGAAATACTATTAAGGAGTTCGCCTCGGAGGACGCCACGGTTGTTATCGGTACGGTCATCGAGCCGGAGATGCGCGATGAGCTGCGCGTGACCATCGTTGCCACTGGGATCGGTCAAGAGAAACGCAAGCAACCGTACAAGGTGATCAAAACCGGAACCGGAACAACGGATTACGAGAGCCTTGAGGTGCCGACTGTTATCCGTCACCAACGTTCGGGTCCAGCCAAGGGGACGGGACCGGACGGCGGAATGGAGTATCTCGATATTCCGGCATTCCTTCGCAAGCAGGCGGACTAGTATTCACCGCAGCCTGACCGCTTGTCGGCTGGCGTGCGGCTGGACCTGCAAAACCAGCGCTATTCGCTGGACAGGTCAGGGATTTTGACCTTAAATAGGCTCTAATCATCAGCTGTCGTATGGCTTTGAGCCTCCCTCTGGTGCGGGTGCCGGAGGAAGGGGAGGTATTCGTTTGATCGTGTCTTTCCTCTCGCTACAACCGAGATACACCAAGAATTCAGCGGGCCGATGATTCGCCAACGTACGCTCAAGAACGTGATCCGTGCCACCGGTATCGGTCTGCATACCGGCGAGAAAGTCTACCTAACGTTGCGTCCCGCGGCTGCCGATACAGGTATCGTGTTCCGACGCATTGACCTTACGGACCCAGTAGAGATTCGCGCCTGTCCCGAAAATGTCACGGACACGCGCCTTTCAACGACCTTGGAGTCTGGCGGCGCGCGCGTGTCAACCGTGGAACACCTGATGTCCGCGTTTGCGGGCCTCGGCATCGACAATGCCTACGTTGACCTGACGGCGCCCGAAGTACCCATCATGGATGGAAGTGCCGGACCCTTCGTTTTTCTGCTCCAGTCTGCCGGAGTCGCGGAGCAGTCCGCACCGAAGCGATTCATTCGCATTCGGCAGAGCGTCGTGGTCGATGAGGGTGATAAGTGGGCCCGCTTCGAGCCGTTCGAGGGCTTCAAGGTCTCGTTCGAGATCGATTTCAACCATCCGACGTTCCGCAGCGCGCGGCAGCAAACGAGCATTGATTTTTCGACCACCTCGTTTGTCAAGGAAGTGAGTCGGGCTCGGACCTTCGGTTTCATGGCCGATCTCGAGGCGCTGCGTGCCGCCGGGCTTGCGCGCGGCGGCGGACTGGACAATGCGATCGTGCTCGACCAGTACCGCATCCTGAACGAGGACGGACTGCGCTACGAGGACGAATTCGTGAAGCATAAAGTGCTCGATGCAATTGGCGACCTGTATTTGCTCGGGCATCCGCTCATCGGTGCGTTCAGTGCCCACAAGTCTGGGCACTCGCTCAATAATCGTCTGCTCCGCACCCTGATGGCCGACGCCGATTCCTGGGAGCTCATCACGTATGACGATGCCCGGTTGGCGCCGATCGCTTTCATGCGCACGGTTCCCGTGACCTGAGGGCAAGGATCGGAACTGGCAATGCGCGCAGTCGAAGGAGTTGCACAGGGATGAACGTCATTCTCGTGCCTGGAGGCCGCACGGCGAAAGGCCAAAATGCATGTCTGTCGACGCGCCACCTGTTGGTGATCGCGCTGGTCGGCCTCATTGGATTCCCGGCGCTCGTCGGCTTTCTTACTTATCGGATTCAGGGTTTGTTGGACCGCCAGGCGGGTGGCGAGGCGGCAATACTCGCGGCACAGGAGCGCGCGCTGGCCATCCAACGGATCGAGGTTGAAAACGTCAAGCGCCAGACACAGACCCACCTCAATGCGCTCGCGCTGCGCATGGGCCAGCTTCAGGCCGAGGTGCTGCGCCTCAACGCGCTGGGCCAGCGTCTGACGCGCATGGCTGGCATTGATCCGCGCGAGTTCGATTTCTCTTCCGCGCCTGCGATGGGCGGTCCAGAGCGCTCAAGCGCGCAGTCCGGATCGGTAGACGTGGTTGGGGCGCTCGATCGATTGGGTTTCGAGATCGACCGCAAACGCGAACGGCTGGCCGCACTTGAAAGCCTGTTGCTCGACCGCAAGGTTAGCGCGGCGGTAACGCCGTCCGGGTGGCCCGTGGAGGGCGGCTGGGTATCGTCCGGTTTCGGCATGCGCGCCGACCCGTTCACCGGACAGCAGTCCTATCATGAGGGCATCGATATCGCTACGCGTCTCGGCTCTCAGGTACTGGCGATGGGCGACGGTCTGGTGAGCCACAGCGGCGAGAAGGCGGGGTACGGGTTGTTGGTCGAAGTCACGCATGAATCCGGTCTCGTCACGCGCTACGCCCATGCCGGATCAACGCTGGTCAAGGTCGGTGATCGCGTGAGCAAAGGCCAGGCAATCGCGCTGGTCGGATCCTCGGGCCGGTCGACGGGCCCGCACGTGCACTTTGAAGTTGTGCGCAACGGTCAACCGGTTAATCCCGCGCGCTATCTGCAACAGGGCGCGCACGGCTCGCAGCTCGCGATGCACCGCTGACCGACCGTCAGCTTCACGTTTTTCCGGTTTTCCCCCATAATCGCGTGTTCCTGTTCCTCTGGCCGAGGGCGGCCGCGACCTATTGATGATCACCAATCTGCTTACCAAGATCTTCGGTAGCCGCAACGCACGTCTGCTGCGGCGCCTCGAGCAGGATGTCGCGCGCATCAACGCGCTTGAGCCAACGATCGCGGCGCTTTCGGATGAGGCGCTGCGCGCCAAGACCGCGGAGTTCCGCACGCGCCTTTCAAACGGCGAGATGCTGGACAGCATCCTGCACGAGGCCTTTGCCGTGGTGCGCGAGGCGGCCAAGCGGACCCTCAACATGCGCCATTTCGACGTGCAGCTCGTGGGCGGCATGGTGCTGCACCAGGGCAAGATTGCCGAGATGCGCACGGGTGAAGGCAAGACGCTCGTCGCCACCCTGGCGGTTTATCTCAATGCCCTGCCGGGTCAGGGCGTGCATGTCGTGACGGTCAATGACTACCTCGCGCGGCGCGACGCCGAGTGGATGGGTAAGATCTACCGCTTCCTCGGACTGACGGTGGGTGTGGTGGTATCGGGCCAGGATCGCGAGGCGAAGCGCGAGGCTTACGCCGCCGACATCACCTACGGCACCAATAACGAGTTCGGCTTCGACTACTTGCGCGACAACATGGCGTTTCGCGCCGACGAGCGTGTCCAGCGCGGGCTCAACTTCGCCATTGTGGACGAGGTCGACTCCATCCTGATTGACGAAGCGCGAACGCCCTTGATCATTTCGGGGCCCGCGGAGGAAAGCACCGAGCTCTATTACAAGATCAACGCCATCATCCCCAAGCTCACACGCCAGCAGACCGAGGGCGGGCCGGGAGACTACACCGTTGACGAGAAGACCCGCCAGGCGTTTCTGACCGAGGCGGGGCACGAAAAGGTCGAACGACTGCTCGTTGAAGCGGGTTTGCTCGAGCGTGGCGCAAGCCTGTACGACGTCTCGAGCCTCGTGCTGATGCACCATCTGAATGCTGCGCTGCGCGCCCACTCGCTGTACCGGCGCGAGGTCGACTACATCGTGCGCAACAACGAGGTCATCATCATCGATGAGTTCACCGGGCGCATGATGCCGGGTCGACGCTGGTCCGAGGGACTGCACCAGGCGGTCGAGGCCAAGGAGGGCGTACCGGTGCAGAACGAAAACCAGACGCTTGCCACGATCACCTTCCAGAATTACTTTCGTCTGTACAACAAGCTCGCTGGAATGACCGGCACGGCAGACACCGAAGCGTTCGAGTTCCAGCAAATCTATGGCCTCGAGGTTGTCGTCATCCCCACGCACCGGCCGATGATTCGCCAGGACCTGGGTGACCAGGTCTATCGCACGACGCGCGAAAAACACGCCGCGATCCTGAGCGACATCCAGGACTGTCATCGCCGCGGGCAGCCCGTGCTGGTCGGCACCGCCTCGATCGAGGCCTCCGAGGTGCTGTCAAAGATTCTGCAGAACGAGAAAATCCCGCACCAGGTGCTGAATGCCAAGCACCATGAACGCGAAGCGCACATCGTCGCGGAAGCCGGCCGCCCCGGTGCCGTTACCATCGCCACCAACATGGCGGGTCGCGGCACCGATATCGTGCTGGGCGGCAACCTCGAAATGGAGCTGAGCGCCGCAGACCCGGAGCGGCATACCCAGATCCGGGCGGAATGGCAGAAGCGGCATGATCAGGTGATCGCCGCGGGCGGGCTGCATGTTATCGGCACCGAGCGGCACGAGTCGCGGCGCATCGACAACCAGCTGCGTGGTCGTTCCGGACGCCAGGGCGATCCCGGTTCTTCGCGCTTTTACTTGTCGCTCGAGGACAACCTCCTGCGCATCTTCGGCAGCGAGCGCATCAGCGGGCTCATGCAGAAGCTCGGCATGCAAGAGGGCGAGGCCATCGAGCATCCATGGGTGACGCGCGCCATCGAGAACGCCCAGCGCAAGGTCGAGGGTCGCAATTTCGACATCCGCAAGCAGCTCCTCGAGTATGACGATGTCGCCAACGATCAGCGCAAGGTCATCTACCAGCAGCGCAATCGGCTGATGGACGTCGACGATATCTCGGAGAGCATCACCAGCATCCGGCGCGATCTCGTCAACGACATTTTTGCCCAGCACGTACCACCCGACAGCCTGGAAGAGCAGTGGGACATCCCGGGGCTCATGGAAAGCCTTGAGCACCAGTTTGGTCGGAGGCTTCCGATCGATCAGTGGCTGGCCAACGAGGCGTCGCTCGAGGAAGCGAAGTTGCGAGATCGCATTCAGCAGGAGATCGACCGGCTGTTCGCCGAAAAGGAGGCCGCGATTGGCGCGCCGGTCATGCGCCACCTCGAGAAAGCCGTCATGTTGCAGGTGGTCGATCAGCAGTGGAAAGATCACTTGGCCGCCATGGATTACCTGCGCCAGGGGATCCATCTGCGCGGCTACGCGCAGAAAAATCCCAAAGAAGAGTACAAGCGCGAGGCGTTTCAGCTGTTCTCGGACATGCTCACGCGCGTCAAGCAGGATGTGATCAGTCTGCTGGCCCGCGTGCAGGTGCAGGCGGAGGAGCAGATCTCGGCCCTGGAGAGCCAGCAGCAGGCCCCTCGCGAAATGCACTTCCTGCATCCGTCCGCCGGCGCGGTCGCCCCGGAGGGCGAAACCGCCCCGGAGGAAGTGGCTGTCGCAACGCCGAAGACAGTCGTGCGCAGCCAGCCAAAGGTCGGCCGTAACGATCCGTGTCCTTGCGGCTCGGGAAAGAAATACAAGCACTGCCACGGCAAGCTCGCCTAGATCGCCCTTGGCGCCTTGCGGGTTAGCCCGAACGGCGGCGTACGACGGTGGGCCGACTCACGAGACTGACAAGCATGGCCGTCAACCTGCCCCCCTTACCTGAACTGCATCCGGTTGCCGGTGTGCGCCTGTCCGCCGTTGCGGCCGGGCTGCGCAAGAAAGACCGACGCGACCTGGTTGTCATTGAATGCGCCACGGGAACGCAGGCGGCGGCAACCTTCACGCGCAATCGTTTCTGCGCCGCTCCGGTGATTGTCGCGCGCGAGCATCTGGCCCAGGGCATGCCGCGTGCGCTGCTCATCAACACGGGTTTTGCCAATGCCGGCACCGGTGCCGCGGGGCTGACCGTCGCGCGCGAGTCATGCGCAGCGCTCGCCCGGTTGCTCGGCTGTCGCGCGCAGGAGATCTTGCCGTTTTCAACCGGGGTGATCGGCGAGCGGTTGCCGCTCGACCGCCTCGTCGCCGGTTTGCCGGGGTGTCTTGCCGGTCTGGCCCCGGACGGCTGGGGCGATGCGGCGCGCGGGATCATGACCACCGATACGCAGCCCAAGGGCAGCTCGCGGCGCCTTGCGATCGGCGGGCACAGCATTACCGTGACCGGCATCGCCAAGGGGGCGGGCATGATCCGCCCGGACATGGCGACCATGCTTGCGTTCGTGGCAACCGACGCCGCTGTCGCCCCCGACGTGTTGCGGGCCTTGGTGGCACAGAGTGTCGAGCAGTCATTCAACCGCATCACCATTGACGGCGACACATCAACCAACGACGCCTGCGTACTGCTGGCCACGGGGCGCGCGGGGAACGCACCGATCGGGAGTCTGGATACGCCGGACGGGCGCACCATGGCCCGCGCGGTGACCGACGTATTCCTGGATCTGGCGCAGGCTATCGTGCGAGACGCCGAGGGCGCCACGAAGTTCATCACGATCGTTGTCGAGCAGGGTGGCAGCGAGCGCGATTGCCTGGAGGTGGCCTATACGATTGCCCACTCGCCGCTCGTCAAGACCGCCTTCTTTGCGAGCGATCCGAACTGGGGCCGCATCCTCGCCGCGGTCGGCCGAGCACCGCTGCCGAGCCTCGACGTGAGCAGAGTGGCGATCTATCTCGATGACGTGTGCGTGGTGCGCGACGGCGGGGTAGCGCCGAGTTACACCGAGGCGCTGGGTCAGGCGGTGATGCGCAAGCCCGAGATCACGGTGCGTGTGCAGCTGGGGGCCGGGACAAGCGCAGCGCGGATCTGGACTTCGGATCTGTCGCACGACTACGTGAGCATCAATGCCGACTACCGCTCCTGAGGCGGCCATCCATGTAGTGGCCGGGCTGCTCGAGCGTCAAGGCCGCATCTTCCTCACGCGCCGGCCGGCCGGCACACACCTTGCCGGCAAGTGGGAGCTCCCGGGAGGCAAGCTCGCCGCAGGTGAGACCGCCCTTGCCGGGTTGACGCGCGAGCTGCGCGAAGAGATCGGGATCGACATGGTGCAGGCGTCGCCCTTCGCGCAGGTGCGGTACAGCTATCCGGACAAGACGATTCTGCTCGACGTCTGGCGTGTCAGCCTGTGGCGGGGCGAGCCCCATGGGCGGGAAGGGCAGGCCGCGCGCTGGTCGGATCCGCAGACGTTGCGACTCAGCGAGCTTCCGCCGGCGGATTGGCCGATTGTGCGCCGACTCCAGCTTCCGCCCGTGTACCTTATCTCTGATGCGCAACGGCTCGGGCGTGCGGAGTTTTTGGAGCGTTTGGCACGATTGCTCAAGGCCGGGGTCCGGCTGGTTCAATTGCGTGAGCCGGGGCTTTCGCCGGAAGAGTTTGCGCAGCTGCTGCGCGAGGTGATCGCGCTGTGCTGCGCGCACGGGGCGCGGTTGTTGGTGAACGCTGACGCGGAATTCGCCAAGGCCTGGCCGGCCGCCGGCGTGCACCTCAGCAGTCGACGCCTGATGGCGCAAACGATCCGGCCGCTCGACGTCAACCGATGGGTTGCCGCCTCCTGTCACAACGCGCAGGAGCTCGCGCACGCCGGGAATATCGGAGTGGACTTTGCGGTGCTCTCGCCGGTCGCCACGACGCCGTCACACCCGCATGCATCACCGTTAGGCTGGACGCGGTTTCAACAGTTGGTCTCGCCGCTTTCATTCCCGGTCTATGCCCTGGGGGGAATGCAGCTTGCCGATCTTGCCACGGCGCGGTCGCATGGCGCGCACGGTATTGCGCTGATTCGAGGTATCTGGGACGTGCCGGAGCCGGAACGCTTGCTGCAACAGCTCGACGGTCGCTAGCGCGCGGTTGCGAAAGGGGTCTCGCGATAGGCTTGGTCGAGACGCTGCACCGCTTGCGCCAGATGCGCCATGTCGGCATCGTTGACGATCACGTCATCGGCGTGCGCAAGCCGCGCCTGACGGCCAAGTTGCGCAGCCAGGATGCGTCGAATCTCCGGTTCGGTCAGGCCGCTTCGCTGTTGCACACGCCGGATCTGGTCTTCTTCCTTCGCGTCCACCACCAGAATCCGGTCGACCAGGTCAGTGAACCCCGACTCGATCAGCAGCGGTGCGACGATCACCACATAGGGTGCGTGCAGTCCTTCGAGGCGTCGCTCCACCTCGCGGCGAATGAGGGGATGCAGGATTTGCTCGAGGAGGCGCCTCTTCGATCGGTCGCGAAACACGAGGTCTCGCAACGCCGCGCGGTCGAGGGTCCCGGCGGCGTCTTGCACGGTCGGCCCGAACGCTCGAATGATCGCCGCGACCGCAGGTTGGCCGGGTGCCGTCAGTGCCCGGGAGATCTCGTCCGTATCGATGATTGGCGCACCGTGTCGAGCGAACAACGCGGCGACTGTCGATTTTCCGCTGCCAATGCCGCCGGTAAGGCCGATGCGCAGCATGGTGGTTTGGGCTAGACGGCAATGCGAGCAAACTGCAGGTACCAGCGCGTTACCGTCTCGCCCCACATTAGCGCGACCCAACCGGCGACGCAGAGAAACGGGCCAAACGGAATCGGCAGGTGGCGATCACGGCCAAACACCAGGATGAATGCAAGCCCCGCAATCGCGCCGAAAAACGACGCACCCAGAATAATCAGCGGCAATTGCTGCCACCCGACCCACGCCCCCAGGGCGGCAAGAAGCTTGAAGTCTCCATAGCCCATGCCCTCCTTGCCGGTCAGCAGTCTGAACCCGTGGTACACCAGCCACAAAAAAAGGTAACCGGCGGCGGCCCCGATCACGGCCGCAGACAGGGGCGCGAACGCGCCAGTGGCGTTGAGCAGCAGCCCGAGCCAGAGCAGAGGGAGCGTCAGATCATCCGGCAGGAGCTGATGGTCGTAGTCGATGAATGTCAACGCAATAAGGGTCCAAGTGAGAGCCAACGCCCCGAGCGTGGCGACGGTAAGACCGAAACGCCAGGCGACGACAGCCGAGAGCAAAGCAGTGAGTGTCTCCACCAGGGGGTAACGCAGGGAGATGCGCTTGCCGCACGCCGAACACCTTCCACGCAGCCACAGGTAACTGACAACGGGGATATTCTCGAGCACGCCGATGGGATGGCCGCAATGCGGGCAGCGCGAACGCGGCGCCACCAGATCGAAGCGCTCGGTGTCGCCCGCTGCGCTCAACAGTGTGCGTGAAGCGGATGTATCTCCCGTCAGCTCCTCACACTGGCGGCGCCACCGGCGGTTGAGCACGACGGGCAGGCGCAGGATCACGACGTTCAGAAAACTGCCGATGAAAAGGCCCAGGATCGCAACCGTGGCGGTAAACGCACCGGGCGACGACTGCAAGGCATGCCACAGCGCGCTCATGTGGACCCGGATTGGAGTCGAACGGGCTTGCCGACTAGACGGCGCCGGCCAACTTGAAAATTGGCAGATACATGGCGATGACGAGCCCGCCAATCACAACGCCAAGGAAGGCCATGATGATGGGCTCGATCAGGCTGGACAGGCTGGCCACGGCGTTATCTACTTCCGTTTCGTAGAAGTCAGCGACCTTACCGAGCATCTTGTCAAGCTCGCCCGACTCCTCGCCAATGGCCACCATCTGTACGACCATGTTCGGGAACAGGCCAGTCGCGTTCATGGCGGCTTGCAGCTGCATGCCCGTACTGACGTCTGACTTTATCGCGAGCGTCCCTTCGTAGTAGACACGGTTGCCGGAGGCACCGGCGACAGCGTCAAGCGCTTCGACGAGCGGCACGCCGGCTGCAAACATCGTCGAGAGGGTGCGCGCAAAGCGGGCGATCGTCGCTTTTTTTACGATCTCACCGATGACGGGAGCGCGCAGCAGCAGCCGGTCAAGCGTGTGCTGCATCTTAGGTGAGCGCTTGTACGAATAACCCAGCCCCACGACCGCTCCGATGATCCCGCCGATGATCACGTACCACCATTCCTGAAACGCCCTGGACAGTCCGATCACGAACTGGGTGAGCGCCGGCAGGTCAGCGCCAAATCCCTTGAAGAGGGCCTCGAACTGGGGGATCACGAAGATCAGCAGGATCGCGGTAACGACGAATGCGACCACGATCACGGCGGTCGGGTAAAAAAGTGCCGACTTGATCTTGCCCTTGATGTACTCGATCTTCTCCTTGTAGGTCGCGACCTTGTCGAGAATCGCGTCAAGGATACCGGCCTGTTCGCCGGCCGCTACGAGGCTGCAGTAGAGCGAGTCGAACTGCAGGGGGTGCTTGGCCAGGGCCTGGGTGAGGGCCGTGCCTGACTCGACGTCTTGCTTCACCGAAAGGATCAGGTCCTGCATGGTCGGGTTCTCGTGACCCTTCCCGACAATCTCGAATGCCTGCGCCACCGGAATACCGGACTGAATCATGGTGGCAAGCTGGCGGGTGAAAACGGCGACATCCTTCGGCTTGATCTTTTTTTTGATGCTGAACAGCGGTTTGCTCTTGCGCGTGACCCGCGTCGGGTTGACGCCCTGTCGGCGCAGGCTCGCCTTGACGAAGGCATCGCTCGCCGCCTGCATTTCACCCTTGAGCTTGCGACCGGATTTGTCGACACCTTCCCAAGAAAAAGAATCGAGTGCGGGTTTCTTTGCGGTTGCGACGGCCATAAGGTTCCTTGGCTTGGTTACTGATTGGTCACTGCCTCGACTTCCGCGAGACCCATGAGCCCATCTTTGACCTTTTTAAGTCCTGATTGGCGCAGGTCCGAAACGCCGTCTTTCTGTGCCTGCCGCTCGAGGTCAAGCTGGTTGCCGCCGCGCATGATGATCTCGCCCATCGGTTCGGAGACCGGCATCACCTGATAAATGCCGACCCGCCCCCGGTGCCCGCCGTTGCAGTGC
Source organism: uncultured Acidiferrobacteraceae bacterium (assembly GCA_964482055.1). Classification (GTDB taxonomy): domain Bacteria; phylum Pseudomonadota; class Gammaproteobacteria; order Acidiferrobacterales; family Sulfurifustaceae. The sequence goes on along the minus strand of CAYZVX010000052.1, from coordinate 1,935 downwards.
TCGCAGCCAACCGGCTCATAAACGGTGAAGGTGCCTATCTCGTCAGGTTGAAAACCGGCTTTGAGGAGGGCTTCGCGTGGAATGTTGGCGGGGCGTTTGCACTCGGGGCAGAGCCGGCGTCCGAGGCGCTGGGCGATGATGAGATGCACGGACGATGCGATATTGAAGGGCGCCACACCCATGTTGACCAAGCGCGTCAGGGTGCCGGGCGCGTCATTGGTGTGCAGCGTCGAGAGGACCAAATGGCCAGTCTGCGCCGCCTTGATCGCGATCTCGGCCGTCTCGAGATCACGGATCTCGCCGACCATGATGATATCCGGGTCCTGGCGCAGGAAGGCGCGCAAGGCAGAAGCAAAATTGAGCCCGGCCTTTTCGTTGATGTTGACCTGGTTGATGCCGGGCAGGTTTATTTCCACCGGGTCTTCCGCGGTGGAAATATTGGTGTCCGGGACATTGAGGATATTGAGGGCGGTATACAGGGTTACGGTCTTACCAGAGCCGGTCGGTCCGGTGACCAGGACCATGCCTTGCGGGCGGGCAATCGCTTCAAGAAACAGCGCCTTCTGCTCCGGTTCGAAGCCGAGCTTCTCGACGCCGAGCGTGGCCGAAGCCGGATCGAGAATACGCAGCACGATCTTTTCGCCCCATAATGTGGGCAGGGTGCTAACGCGGAAGTCGATCGCCCGGTTCTTCGACACCCGCATCTTGATGCGTCCGTCTTGTGGGATGCGGCGTTCGGCAATATCAAGTCGCGACAGAATCTTCACGCGCGCGCAGATACGTGGCGCAAGCTGTAGCGGCGGGCTTGCCACCTCGACCAGTGCGCCATCTTGGCGGTAACGGACGCGAAACGTCTTTTCGTAGGGCTCGATATGGATGTCGGATGCGCCTTTGTTGATAGCGTCGATGAGAATCTTGTTCACGAACTTGACGATCGGAGCCTCGTTGACGCCTTCTTCGCCGCCGGCTGCTCCGGAATCGAGCTCGTCTTGGTCAGCAAGAATCTCCAGGTTCTCGAGCGCATCGTCACCGGTCAGTGCAGCGAATGTCGTGTCGTGGGCCTCGAGGCTCTTCTCGAGCGCGCGAACGAGCTTGTCCTCATCAACCAGGATTGGCTCGGTCACCAGCCCGGTCTGGAACTTGATTTCGTCGAGCGCCTGCAGATTGGTCGGGTCCGAAACCGCGACGTAAAGGCGATTGCCGCGCTTGTGCAGTGGCAGTGCCCGGTGGCGGCGCAGGATCTTCTCATCGACGAGCTTGATCGGCGCGGCGTCTATATCGAGGGCGCCGATCTCGAACAGGGGAATGCCAAACTCCTCCGACGCCGCCCGCGCGACGGTGGCGGCGTCGATCTTCTTGCTCTCGACCAGGCGGCTGACGAACGATGCCTTGTTGGCCAAGGCTTCGGACTGGATGCGCTCGGCATCGTGCGCGGCGATCAGGTTATCGCGTACGAGTCGCAGCGCGAGCCCGCTCAGATTGCTTGCCGTGCTTGGGGTGGCCATGGAATGCGTTGGCGAGCGGATACTTAGGCTGTTGTCGCAGGGTTTGGACTAATACTAGTCGGAGAACTGCGGGGGAGCCATATTGGCTGACGAACGATAGCCGAGGCCGCGAACTTGACGCGCGTAAACCTCTGCCTATGTCCGCCTGTGTCCAGCCGGAATAGGCGCGCGTCGAGGGCTCATTTAGCGAGCGGTGCCTTAACGAATCTTGATTGCCGTCAATGCGGCAATTCTCCCCATGCCGATACAGTTCGTTGACTGTACCGGCTTTACTTATTTAGACTAAGTCTAAATCAGTAAAAACTGATTGAACTAGATTTTTTCTAATGTCCATGAACTAAGTGAGGATACTGCCATGAAGAATCTGAAGGGAACAAAGACTGAAAAGAGCCTCAAGGAAGCCTTCGCCGGCGAATCCCAGGCCAACCGC
>CAYZVX010000051.1:0-20936 GCA_964482055.1 uncultured Acidiferrobacteraceae bacterium | reverse complement strand
AGCCGTGGCGCAGCCTGTTTCGGGCGCTGGCCCTGTCCAACGACGCGCGCCGCGCCGCCGATGGCAGCGCCATCGGCGACCCGACGGAGGTGGCGCTGTTCGACGCCGCGCGCCGGGCCGGATTCGACAAGTCCGCGCTCGAGGGCGAGTGGCCGCGCATCGGCGAGCTGGCGTTCGATTCCGAGCGCGCCCGCCTGACGACGCTGCACCGCGGGCCGGATGGCGTCGTGGCCTTCACCAAGGGCGCACCCGAGCGGGTGCTGCCGCTGTGCCACGATTCTCTCGGCCCGCAGGGGCCCGAGAAGCTCGATCACGCCGAGATGGAGCTCACCGCCGAGCGCATGGCGGCCGACGGCCTGCGCGTGCTCGCCGTGGCGCAGCGGCGCTGGGACGCGCTCCCCGAGCCGCTCGATGCCGAGTCGGTCGAGACCGGGCTCACGCTGCTCGGGCTCGTCGGGCTCCTGGACCCGCCGCGCCCGGAGGCCGCCGAGGCGGTTGAGATGTGCCGCAGCGCCGGCATCACGCCGGTCATGATCACCGGCGATCATCCGGCGACCGCACGCGCCGTCGCCCGGCGGCTCGGCATCATCGAGGACGGCGCGGAAGTGCTCACCGGGCGCGACCTCGATCGCATGGACATGGCGGAGTTCGAGGCGCACGTCGAGCGCGTGCGCGTGTACGCGCGCGTGGCGCCCGAGCAGAAGATCAAGATCGTGCGGGCCTTGCAGGACAAGGGCGAATTCGTCGCCATGACCGGTGACGGCGTCAATGACGCGCCGGCCTTGAAGCGCGCCGACATCGGTGTGGCCATGGGCATCACCGGCACCGACGTGGCGAAGGAGGCCGGGCACATGATCCTGCTCGATGACAACTTCGCGACCATCGTGCGCGCGGTGCGCGAAGGGCGGCGCATCTTCGACAACATCCGCAAGTTCATCAAGTACACCATGACCAGCAACTCGGGCGAGATCTGGACCATCTTTCTCGCGCCCTTCCTCGGCATGCCGATCCCGCTGCTGCCGATCCACATCCTGTGGATCAACCTCGTGACCGACGGGTTGCCGGGGCTCGCGCTCGCGGTCGAGCCGGCCGAGCGCGGCGTCATGCGTCGCCCCCCGCGCCCGCCCAACGAGAGCATCTTCGCCCACGGCATGTGGCAGCACATGATCTGGGTGGGGTTGCTGATGGGCGGGGCGTCGCTGTTCACCCAGGCCTATGCGATGCAAACCGGCCACGGCCACTGGCAGACCATGGTGTTCACGGTGCTAACGCTCTCGCAGCTCGGGCACGCGCTCGCGATCCGCTCCGAGCGCGATTCGCTGTTCACCCAGGGCCTGTTTTCGAATACGCCGCTGCTCGCCACCGTCGTGTTTACCATCGGGCTGCAGATGGCCACGATCTACGTGCCGTGGCTCAACCCGATCTTCAAGACCGAGCCGCTCGATGCCGACGAGCTGGCGTTCTGCTTCATCATGTCCTCGGTCGTGTTCGTCGCGGTCGAGATCGAGAAGTTCTGCATCCGGCGCGGCTGGTTGTACGGCATCACCGTCCAGGAAGGGGCCCGGTAAGGGCGGCGCCGTGGCCGGCGCGCTTGTCTCGGCGTGCCGGCGCCGATAGACTCCGCCGCCATGCACAATCTCGTGCGCCGTATCGATCTGGTCCTGGCCGTCGCCGTGACGCTGCTGGTGGTGCAGGGCTTGCGGCTGCACTATCACGTTCATCTCGACGGTCCGGTGGATCATGCGCCGCGCGCGAGCGCACACGTCGCGGATCTCATGGAGGACGGTGAGCGGCACGATCGGCTGCTCGAAGTCGACAACGGCGACGGCGTCTTGCTCAAGCTGTTCAAGCTCGCCGGCTACGACACGCCTGCGCCCGTTGCGAGCGTCGTGCTGCTTGCGGCACTCGGCGCTTTCCGCGTCCCGCCGGGCCATTCGCGACTCGTCGTCCCGCGCACGCCACACGCGCTCAAGCCGCCGCTGCGCGCCCCGCCGCGCTGAGTCCTTCCTGCTCGTCGTTGGCTCGCTGCGGTCCTCGCGACCGGCGGCGAAGTTCAGCTTGTTTTCAGATCCCTTTCTTACGCTTGCGCACTTTCGTGCGCAGCAGCAGGAGTCATTCATGTCGAATCGTTTCATGGCGTTTGCCCTCGCGCTGCTCGTCGCTTCACCAGCGGCGGCTGCCGACGGGTCTTGGACACTCCAAACTGCGGTGCGCCGCGCGCTCGAGACGGCACCCGAACTGCGCGCCGCCGCCGCCGAGGTCGCGGGGCGCGCGGGCGAGCTGACACAGGCTGGGAGCTTCCCCAATCCCATCATCGAGCTGCGCGCCGACGACAGGCTCGGGCAGGAAGACGGGCGCGGTGGCGGCGATCTCACGCGCGTCGGCATCAGTCAGCCGCTGCCGATCCGACGTCTCGCACGTCAGCGCGCCGCCGCCGCCGCGGCCCTGCAGGCCAGCGAGGCCAGACGCCGCGGGCAGCAACTGCAACTCGAGCAGGAGACCGCGCGGGGATTCGTAGCGCTCCAGCTTGCCAGCGCACGCCTGACACTCGCGCAGGACCGCCTCAGGCTGGCGCTCGAGTATTCGAACAACACCACCGGCAGGCGCGACCCGCTGGTGCGCTATCTCACCCCGCTCGAGCAGCGGCGTCTCGCGATCCTACGCGAAGAAGCGCAGCAGGCGGCGCTGGCGGCGCAACGCGAACACGACAAGGCGCTGAGCGGCTTTCGCGCGCTGCTCAGCCTGCCGGCGGACGCGCCCGTGATGCTCGCGCCACTCGCTGCGCTTCCTGCACCGCCCGCCTTGGCGGAGCTGGAGCGCAACCTCGATGCCCTGCCCGCGCTTGTGGCCGCACGACAGGAAGTCGAAGCGGCGCGCGCCGGCATTGCGGTAGCCGAATCGCAGCGCTTTTCCGACCCCGAGCTTGGCGTGTTTCGTGAGCGCGACTACCTCAACGGCGCGCGCCGCGATGTCACGGCGGTAGAGTTGTCTGTCCAGATTCCGTTGTGGAACCTGAACCGCGGTCCAGTCGACAAGGCAAAGGCCGAGGCGCTGCGCGCACAGGCGAACCTGGCCGTGCTGCAACGCGATGCCACGAGCCGCCTGCGCCAGAGCTACACCGAAGTGGCACGCCTGATGGAGCAAGCTGAACGCATGCGCATCCACCTGCTCGATCCCGCGCGCGAGGTGCTCGATCTCACGCGCCGCGGCTTTGCTTCGGGCGAGACCAACATCTTGGGGCTGGTGGATGCCTACAACACCTATTTCGATGCCCGGGCGCGTTACCTGGAGTTGCTCGCTCGGGCACAGGAGGCCGAGGTCGAGTTGCGGCTCGCCGCCGGGCAGTCACTGCTGAGCGAGGTCCGACAATGATCCCTGCCTTGATCCGCTTTGCGCTTATTCAGCGCCCGATGCTGCTGCTGATCGCCGCGGCGCTCGCGATCGCCGGGGCGTGGGCGTTCCGCACGCTGCCGATCGACGCCTTCCCCGACATCACCAGTCCCCAGGTGCAAGTGATCGCCAAGGCCCCGGGCATGGCGCCGAGCGAGGTCGAGACGCGTATCACCTTCCCGCTCGAGATGGAGATGCAGGGCCTGCCACGCCAGACGGTGCTGCGCTCGACCACCAAGTACGCGCTGGCCGTGATCGTGATCGACTTCGAGGACGGCACCGACATCTACTGGGCGCGCAACCAGGTGGCTGAGCGCCTGAACCAGGTGCGCGCGCACCTGCCGGCGAACGCCGAGGTGGGGCTGGCGCCGATCACCACGCCGCTGAGCGAGCTCTACATGTACCGCATCGAGGGCGGCGGGCTCAGCAACGCCGAGCTGCGCGCGCTGCAGGACTGGGTGATCCGCCCGCGCCTGCGCACCGTGGCCGGGGTCGCTGACGTCAATTCGCTCGGCGGCGAGGTACGCGCCTTCGAAGTGGCGCCCGACACGTCGAGGCTCGCCGCGCACGGCATCACCGTGGATGAGCTCGCCAAGGCGCTCGCGGCGAGCAACCGCAACGCCGGCGGCGACCGCATCAACCGCGGTGACGAAATCCTGCTGGTCCGCACCATCGGCACCTTGCAGACCCTGGACGATGTGCGCGCGGTGACGGTGGCCACGCGCCACGGGGTGGCGGTGCGCGTGGCCGATGTCGCCGACGTACGGCTCGGCAGCCTCACGCGCTATGGCGGCGTCACCCACAGTGCGCGCAGCGAAGCGGGTGCAGGATCGCGCTTCGGCGAAGCCGTGACCGGCCTGGTGCTGCTGCGCAAGGGCGAGAACGGGCGCAGCACGGTCGAGGGCGTGAAGCGCGAGATCGAGGCGCTTAAGGGCCTGCTGCCGCCGGGCGTGACCCTCACGCCGTTCTACGATCGCACCGAGCTGATCGACGCCGCCGTGTGGACGGTGGAGAAGGCGCTTGGCGAGGCGGTGGTACTGGTGCTGATCGTGCTCATCGTGCTGCTCGGCAACCTGCGCGCCGCGCTCACCGTGTCGTTGATCCTGCCGCTCACCGTGCTCGCGACCTTCCTGCTGATGCGCATGTTCGGCATCACCGCCAACCTCATGTCGCTCGGGGGGCTCGCGATCGCCACCGGCATCCTGGTGGACGCGGCGGTGGTCGTGGTCGAGAACGTGCACACGCAGCTTCAGCGCGCGCCCACGGGCGTGGACCGGCTGCACCTCGTGTATCGGGCGAGCCTCGAGGTCGCGGTGCCAGTGATCTCCGGCATCCTGATCATCGTGATCGTGTTGTTGCCGTTGTTCACGCTCACCGGTCTCGAAGGCAAGCTGTTCACGCCGCTCGCGACCACGATCGCCTTCGCGCTCGTCGCTTCGCTCGTGCTCTCGCTCACCGTGATTCCGGTGCTGGCGAGCGTCCTGATGCACACGTCGAAAAAACACGATTCAGGCGAAGGGCGAGTGGCGGACTGGTTGCATCGCGTCTACCGGCCGGTGGTCGCCTCGGCGCTCGCGCACCGCGGCATCGCCGTCACCGCCGCGCTCGTGCTGCTTGGCGTGGCTGTCGCGTTGTTCCCGTTTCTCGGCAAAGAGTTCATGCCGGCCATGGACGAGGGCACGACAGTGGTGATCATCGAGAAGGATCCGAACATCTCGCTCGAGGCCTCGCTCGCCGCGGACGCTACCTACCACCGGGCGATGATGGCGCTGCCGGAGGTCACCGGCGTGATGTCGCGCACCGGGGCCGACGAGCTCAGGCTCGACCCGATGGGCCTCTACCAGACCGATAATTTCCTCCTCACCATACCGCGCTCGGAATGGACCCGCAGTTTGAGCGAGTTTCAGGAAGACCTGCGCAAGCGGCTCGAAGCCTTCAAGGACATCGAACTCGCGTTCACGCAGCCGATCGACATGCGCGTGTCGGAGATGCTGACCGGCGTGCGCGCCACGCTCGCCGTTAAGCTCTTCGGCGACGACCTCGCGGTGCTGGAGGAAACGGCGCGGCAGATCGAAAAGCTGCTCGGCGACGTGCGCGGGGCAGTGGACATCGTGCGCCCCCCGGTGCTAGGCCAGAAATACCTGGAAATCCGCCTGCGCCCGGCAGCGCTCGGCCGCTACGGTATCCGCGTCGAGGACGTGAACCGCCTGATCGAGACCGCGGTCGGCGGGGAGGTCGTGAGCGAGATCGTCGAGGGCAACCGGCGCACGCCGCTGCTGCTGCGCCTGCCCGAGCGGGTGCGCGCCTCGCCGGCGGCGCTCGCGGGGCTCATGGTCGAGACGCCCGGCAAGGCGCTAGTGCCGCTCGCGCTGCTCGCCGACATTCGCGAGGCCGAAGGCCCGGTGCAGGTGGTGCGCGAGCACGCCAAGCGCGTGGCCGCCGTGCAGGTCAACGTTGAGGGACGCGACGTGGTCGGCTTTGTGGACGAGGTGCGCGCGGCGATCGAGCGCGAGGTGAAGTTGCCGCCGGGTTATGTCATCGCCTTCGGCGGGCAGTTCGAAAACCAGCAGCGTGCCGCGGCGCGCCTCGCGCTGGTGGTGCCGGTGTCGATCGCGCTCATCTTCTTCATGCTTTTTTCCACGTTCCGCTCGATGCGCCAGGCGGGACTGATCATTCTTAATATCCCGTTTGCGCTCATCGGCGGCGTGGTAAGCCTGTTCGTCTCCGGGTTGTATCTATCGGTGCCGGCATCGGTTGGTTTCATCACGTTGTTCGGTGTGGCGGTGCTGAATGGCGTGGTGATGGTGATGCACTTCAACCAACTGCGCGAGGCCGGGCGCACGGTGCTAGAGGCGGTGCGGGAAGGCGCGGAGCGGCGCTTGCGTCCGGTCGTCATGACCGCGCTCATCGCGAGCTTCGGGCTCGTGCCGATGCTGCTCGCGACCGGCCCCGGCTCGGAGCTGCAACGGCCGCTGGCGGTGGTGGTGATCGGCGGGCTCTTTACTTCAACGTTGCTCACGCTCGTGCTGCTACCGACGCTCTATGCCTGGCTGGAACAACGCGCCGAACACAGCCTCGGCCGCCACAACGGAGGCAAACCATGAAGAACCTGACGCTCATCATCCATGCCGATATCGAACAAGCGCTCGCAGACGTGCTGCGCGGCTTGAGGCAGATCAGCGGCTTCACCTTCACCCACGTCGAGGGCCACGGAGCGCAGGACGAACGCGATCCCGCGCTGTCGGCGCGCGACCGCGTGGTCGGCTACACCCCGCACGTGCGCGTGGACCTTGTACTCGAGGACAAGAACGTGGATGAAGTGCTGGCGGCGCTGCGCGAGTCGAACTGCGGCGTGACGGGGCGCGGCGTGTACTGGGTGGCGCCGGTCGAGCAACACGGACGGTTATAATCGCGCCATGTCCGCCGCTGCTTCTCGTTCCGGTGTAGTCCAAGCCCTCGCGGCCGCCGCGCTGTTCGGCGCGAGCACGCCGCTCGCCAAGCTGCTCGTGGGGGCCATGTCGCCGGTACTGCTCGCGGGCCTGTTGTACCTCGGCTCCGGGATCGGGCTGCTGGGTTGGCGGCTGGCCTGGAGGCGGACGCGACGCCCGGCGCGCGAGGCCGCGCTCACGCAGCATGACGTGCCGTGGCTTGCCGGGGCGATTCTCGCTGGCGGCGTTATCGGACCGCTGCTACTGATGCTGGGCCTCACGCACGTGGCCGCCGCCCCGGCCTCGCTGCTGCTCAACCTGGAGGGCGTGTTCACTGCGCTTCTCGCCTGGTATGTGTTTCGGGAGAATTTCGACCGGCGCATCGCTCTCGGCATGGCCCTGATCGTCGCCGGCGGTGTGGTGCTCGCCTGGCCGGAGGCCGCCGCGGGCAGCCCCTCGCCCTGGGCGCTCGCCATCGCCGGCGCCTGCCTTGCCTGGGCGATTGATAACAACCTCACACGCAAGGTGTCAGCCGGTGATCCGGTGCAGATCGCGGGACTCAAGGGGCTGGTCGCGGGGTTCGTCAACACCGGCATCGCGCTTTCGACAGGTGACATCTTGCCGGGTGTGCCGGCGGTTGTCGCCGCGGGTCTTGTCGGCCTGCTCGGTTACGGCGTGAGCCTGGTGCTCTTCGTGCTGGCGCTTCGCCGGCTGGGCGCGGCACGCACCGGGGCGTATTTCTCGACAGCGCCCTTCCTCGGCGCGGCGCTTTCCCTGATCGTGCTGCGCGAGGCGCCAGCGATCGCCTTCTGGGGCGCCGCAGCGCTCATGGCGGCCGGCGTGTGGCTGCACGTGACCGAACGGCATGAGCACGAGCACGCACACGAGGCGCTCGCGCACGATCACACCCACGTGCACGACGAGCATCATCAACACGCGCACGATTTCCCGTGGGACGGATGCGAGCCGCACGCGCATTTCCACGTGCACGCGCCGCTCGTGCATGCGCATCCGCACTACCCGGACCTGCACCACCGCCATGCGCATGACTAGCCCGGGCGCCATTGGTCAGCATCCGCAGAACGGGTATGACACTCTTTGGTGCCTTACCCATCGCGGCGCAACGCGCGGTTTCCTGGGTTGATCGCCGGGACGGTCCCCGCGGCGTTTCTTGCACCGCGCTTCACGTAGGCCGAGGACCATCGGTGCGGGAGGAGCGTGATCCCGCCGTTCTCTGCGCCCGATCGCGCGGCCGGTTACACGCTGCGTGTCTTGATTTCGTTCTCGATAGCGGCGCCGCGCAGGAGTTACTCGAGGCGCTGCGCCGCCGCGTTGGCGTTACCGGCGCGAGCGTATAGCTCGAACACGGCGGCCGGCCGATTGTAAACGGCGGGCCGGGAACTTCGCCGTGGGCGTAGGTTCAAATAAACTGATTGGCGGCCGATACCGGTCCTGCTAGAGTACGCCGTGTGACCCGTCGATTTCTGCGAACGATTGCTGTCCTGACCATGCTCGCCGTCGCTGCGGCGCCGGTGGCCGCACCGCTTGCCGGCCCGGCGCCCGACGTTGGGACGGTCATGGTCGGCCACGCCGATCACGTCCAGCACGGCGCCGCCGGGCTCGGCGGGGAGGGCAGCTCCTGCCCAAAGCACGACGGTTGTCAGGGTTTCTGCTGTAGCGCCTGCGCCCACTGCGCTACGGCGACGCCGCACGATGCGGCGAGCACCGGGGTCGCTGCCGGCGCCGGTCCGACAACCATCCCGGCGCTGCACAGCTTTTTCGTTCCTTTCCGCATCAATCGACCCCCGCAGGCTGTCTAGCCTCGCGCAGGCGCGCGCCGCCGTGTAGCGCGCGCCACACCGCACCTCGTATTCCGTAGCCATCGATTGCGCCCGCGCGCCCGGCGTCGTGCCGCGCGGCAACGCGATGGCCATGGAGACTCCGGGTTTTCATTCGACGCCAGAGATTGGAGCGATCCATGCCAACCAGACGTGATTTTCTGAAAACCGCCGTCGGTACCGTGGCCGGCGGTCTGGCCGCCGGCGCGACGGCGGCGACGCGGCCCGGCCCCGAGGCCTACGGAGTGAGCCCAGCGCACGCCTACGACTCCGGCCGCGGCTCGATGATGTACATGGAGGGTCACTCCATGATCGGTGCGCGCAGCGAGCCGCCCGGCGCGCCTGCCGATCATGAAGTCGAGTACAAAGAATTCGACCTGTCGTTCGATCTCATCGAGCACGAGATCCTGCCGGGCGTGAGGTTCCCGGTGTTCGCCTTCAACGGGATCGTGCCGGGGCCGCTGTTCCGCGTGCAGGAGAACGACTGGGTGAAGGTCAACGTCAAGAACCACACCGAGGAGATGCACACCATCCACTGGCACGGGGTGGATCTCATCTACACCATGGACGGCGTGCCGATGGTCAACCAGGACCCGATCCATCCGCAGGAGACCTTCGTCTACCGCTTCCAGGCCCGCCCCATGGGCACGCGCTTCTACCACTGCCACTGGTCCACACCGCTGCACGCCATGAGCGCGCTGCACGGGGCGTTCATCATCGACTCGCCGAATGATCCGATCCGCAAGCAGTTTCCCTATACGCGCGAGTACGTGCTTGCGCTCGAGGCGTTCGATGTGAACTTCACACGCAAGCACATCGAGGAGCTCTTGAAGGGCATGAAGCGCGTGAACAAGCTCATGGCCGACCAGAAACTCACGCCGCTTGCGCACGGCTTCTTCGCGCGCTACTCGGATTTCCTCAAGGCCATGGAGAGCGGCTGGCGCCCGCCGTATACGCGCGGCAACGCCGAGGGCAGCGAGATCAAGCCGACCTTCTTCGCCATCAACGGCAAGAGCTACCCGGCCACGGTCGCCGAGCACGGCCACATCAAGCTCAAGCGCGGCGAGTACATCCGCATCCGCATCATCTCGGCCTCCTGGTTGCAGCACTCGCTGCATATGCACGGGCACCAGTTCTGGGTGGTGGCTGAGGACGGCAACACGCTGCCCGCGCCATGGAAGCGCATCAATACGCTGCCGGTCGCGCCCGGCAAGACCTACGACATCATCGTCTACGGCGACAACCCGGGGTTCTGGGATTTCCACGACCACATCGAGCTGCACACGCGCAACAACGGCATCTATCCGGGCGGCATGATCACCATGCTCGAGTACGAGGACATGGGTCAGCCGCCCTACGTGCCGTCGTATTCGATCAACCAGTGAGAACGCGACCATGAACACAGTACAGCGCATTCTCGTCGTCATGCTGCTCGCCGCCGTGGTGGTGCCCGTCCAGGCGCTCGAAATCGACCCCGCCGTGCCCCCCGAGATCAACCTCGGGGGCCGTGGCATCGTCTCGCTCGACGGACGGCGCACGGATCAGATCGGGGGCGGGAGCGACAGCGAAAGCAGCGTCAACAGCGCCGACTCGAGCCTGCTGTTCGGCTTCAGCAAGTATCTGTTCGACAGCACGAGCTACGGTTTTGGCGTGATCGGGCTGAAGCTGCCGGACGACGATACCGATCTCAAGGACGACGTCTACCTGCACGAGGCGCACGTTGGCGTGGGCGGGCGCAACTACGAGATCAAGCTCGGCCGCTCGCGCCTCGGAAATACGCTCATCCAGTTCCCGACCATGCGCGACGACGACCTGCTCGCCTACGCCTACGTGCTGAACGGCTCGGCGCAGGCCTCGGCCGAAGAGTACCAGCAGTTCGGCGGCGTGGCGCAGGCGACGTGGTGGATCACGCCGCGGCTCGAGCTGAGCGGCGGGTTCACCGCGCGCACCGAAACCGACGTCGCCGGCACGCGTGAATCGACGGCCGATTTCAATGGCGCGTTCCTGGGAGTCGCCTACGATGTGCCGGAGGCGATCAAGTTCGATCGCGGCATCCGCTACGCGGGACTGCGCTTCGACGGGCAGCGCGTACAGGATCTGGGTGTGGGCCTGCCGAAGGACGAAACGACCGCCGTGATCGGGGCGCTCGTGCTCAATCTCTCGGACGATCCCGAGGCGACCTGGAATCTCGACCTGCAGGCGATCGCCAACCGCGGCGCCGAGGTCGCGGACCTCGGCTCCGAAGCGGCGCGAGCCCGTGCCAAGTCGAGGGCGGTGGTGGCGGCGCTGCGCTATGGGCACCGCCCGGCGTTGCAGACGCGCTGGCAGGCGGCGCTCGTCGCGGGCTGGAAAGACTACCCGGACTTCGACGATGCGGCGAGCTACGTGCTCGGGCCGACCTATGGCTATCGTCTGGGCGCCGGCGTGGAGTTTCTCGCGCAATATCTCTACTTCAAGAACGATCCGACGCTCGCGGCAGTATTGAACCGCGAGAGCGAACAGCGCGTGCAGCTGGGCCTTCTGTTCGCCTTCGACCACACGTTCAACGAGACGGTCGGCGAGCGCAAATCCATTCTCAACCTCGAACACAACATGTTCGATCTGGGCCCATTGGGCGGAGGTCACTGACATGAAACCGTGCTGGATTCCGATGATCACGTTGGTCGCCGCGCTCGCAAGCGGTGTGGCGAAAGCCGCCGAGAAGGCCGCTGATGCGCATGCCGGCCACCAGATGCCGGCCATGGATCACTCGCAGATGGACCATGCGGCCATGGGGCATGCGGCGCCGACGATGACTGACGGGCCGTGGTCCTACCAGGGCCGCGACAATCCCAAGCCGCACAAGACTGGGCGCTGGGAAATGGTGCCAGTCCCCGGTTATGGACATATGTTCATCTCGGCCCAGGGGCTAAGCCGGGAGCTCACCTGCGCGGCGCTCGACAACCCGGGCGTCATGGTGGATCGCGCGACCCGCCAGGCATGTGGTCTGCCGCCTGGCGCCACCGCGGCCCCGGTCCCGACTGAAGGTGCCGCACCGGTCGTTGACCATTCGAAGATGAAACACTGAGTGAGGCGCAGCACGGCGGGCGCATGCCCGCCATGCTGCAGGCTCGAACCAACCAATTCCGGAGAGACGTCGATGAAGGACACTTATGGACGTATGGTGATGGCTGCGCTCGTGGGTTTCGTAGCGGAGGTGGCGCTAGCCACTGGTACAGCTGTCACGCCCCACGATCACTGGATGGCGCCGCCGGAGGCGGCCAGACGCCCCAACCCGGTCAAGGCCGACAAGGCTTCGCTCGAGCGCGGCAGGAAGCTCTTCGAGGCCAACTGCGCCAGCTGTCACGGCGCGCAAGGGCGCGGCGACGGCCCGGCCGGCCAGGCGCTGAAACCGCGCCCGGCCGATCTCGTGCAGATGGGGTCCGGTCACAGCGACGGGGATTTCGCCTGGAAGATCGCCGAAGGCCGCGGTCCGATGCCCGCCTGGAAGGCGACGCTCAGCGAGTCGCAGATCTGGGACCTGGTGAATTACGTCAAGCGCGGCTTGCCGGCGCGCGAATAGGGGCTATGGCCACAACGGAGTCGAGGTCATGACAAGAACGGCGTTCGTCTGTTTGTCGCTCGCAACGACGGTTACGTTGGCCGGTTGCACGCCGCCGGCGGCCCCGCCACCGGCGCCGGGCACGCCTGTTGCCGCGTCGGCACCCGCGAGTCGTGGCCACGATGTCGCCACGGTAGAGCGCGGTGCGAAGCTGTTCCAGGAAAACTGCGCTGCCTGCCACGGCGCCAATGCTGAGGGCGCGCCCAACTGGCAGCAGCGCGGTCCGGACGGCAAGTTCCCGGCGCCGCCGCTCAACGGCAGCGCGCACGACTGGCATCACCCCAAGGCCGTGCTGGTGCGCACCATCAAGGACGGCACCGCCAGGCTCGGCGGCAGCATGCCGGCGTGGCGTGACAAGCTCTCGGATGAGGAGATCGAGGCGATCATCGCCTGGTTCCAGTCGCTGTGGCCGGAGGAGATCTATGCGGCCTGGAAGCGCATGGACGACGAGGCACGAGAGAAACAACGCGCGCCATAAAAGCTCTTTTGCGGCCTATTTTTTTGACGCGCATCAATGCACGCCGGGCGGGAATGGTGAAGATACCAACATTGTTGGTGTCAAATAATCATGGCCAGGAATCGCCGATCGCAGCGTTCTCGCTCCGTCACACAGTTGATGGCGGTTGCCCTTGCGGTGGCGGTCGCGCTGGTGTTTACGCCCTGCTGCCAGCTGCTTGCTGGCAGCGGCGCCGCTGAGGCGGGTGCAACGCGCGACCATGCTCACCGCACGCCGGCAGGGGACCTGCATGCGCCGATGCCTGATCACGCGCCAGCGCCGCATTCGTGGTGCGCGACGGCGCTCGATCAAATGGTCACGCCGCTTACCGATCTCGCGCCGCCGGCGCCGAGCGGCAGCGCCACGGTCTGGTACGCAGCGTCCAGCCATGTGCTGCCCAGTCTGGCTTCGCCTGGGGTACGGCGCACAGGCGCTTACCTGGCGACGGCCGGCCCCCCGCTTTATCTGCGCTTCGCGCATCTGCTCATTTAGACCGTTGTCGTTGTGCTGACCGCGCGTTGGCTGCGCGGTCGGGTGTTCGCGTGTGGCCGGATCGCCACGCGCGGGCGCTGCCACTTCCGTACACAAACCCGAGCAACATTCAGGAGGTCACTATGAACCGCAACTCTGTCTCACGGTTGAAGCTACCCGCTGCTGCGCTCGTCGCATTGATGTCAATCGTCGTTGCGTCCGCGCACGCCCAGGAAGCGGGCGCCACGGGCATGCAGGACATGCCGATGATGTCGGGCGGCATGGGCATGGGTCCCGGTATGGGAATGATGGGCATGGGTCCGGGCATGGGAATGATGGGTATGGGCGGCGGCATGGGCATGGGCCCCGGCATGATGGGCGGGGGAATGATGGGCGGCATGATGGGTATGGGTCCCGGGATGGGGATGATGGGCATGGGCGGCATGGGCATGGGCCCGCTCGCCATGCTCAATCTGAGCGACGAGCAGCGCGGCAAGATCAATAAGATTCAGGACGAGCTGCGCAAGAAAAACTGGGACACGCAAGGCAAGATCCTGGAGGAGAGCGCGAAGCTGCGTGACCTGTACGACACGGACGCCCCGGACCCGAAGAAGATCAGCGCGGTGTACGAGCGCATCTTCGCGCTCAAGCGCCAGATGATCGAGGCCAACATCGAGGCGCACAACAAGGTGCGCGCCGTGCTCACCAAGGAGCAGCAGGAGCAACTGAAGCAGATGCGCCGCGGCGGCATGGGGATGGGTATGGGCATGGGCGGATACGGCCCGCGCGGCATGCCCGGTCCCGGCACGATGGGGCGCTGAGCCATGTGGCACGACGGCATGGGCGGCTGGGGTTGGGGCATGGGCGGGATGGGCATCCTGTTCTGGGTCGTGCTCATCCTCGCGATTGCCGCCCTGGTGAAGTACCTGTTCGGACCGAAACGGTGAAGGAGGCAACGTGCAGATTCCGCTCAAGGGGCTGTTCGCTGCCGTGACGCTACTCGCTGCCGCGGCGGCCGCCGCGGCACCGACGGTGTACATCGCGCTCGGCAGCGCCAACCAGGTGATCGCGGTGGACGCCGCGACCGGCCGCATCACCAAGAGCTACCCGGGCGTGGACAACCCGCACGGCCTGGTGGCGACGCCGGACGGCGAGTACCTCGTGGCGGGCAGCATGCTCGAGGCGCCGCTGCCGCCCGGCAGCTCGCCGGGCGCGCCGAACAGCAAGCTGTTCCTGGTGCATCCCGGTCACGGCCACGTGATGCTCACCATTCCGGTGTCTGGCTGGACGCACCACCAGGCGATCACGCCCGATGGCCGCTACGTGATCTCCACGCACCCGGGCCGCGGCGGGGTGAGCGTTGTGGACCTGCAATCCAACCAGGTGATCAAGACCATCGAGACCGGGCCCACACCCAACTACACCGTGGTCACGCGCGACGGCAGGCGCGCCTACGTGAGCAACAGCGGCAACGGCACGGTGAGCGTCATTGACCTGGCCGCGTGGCGCGTGATCCACACGCTGGAAGGCGGGCCGGCGCCCGAGCACGTGGTGCTGTCGGCTGACGAGAAGACCCTGTACGCGCTCAACCCGCGCGCCGGCACGGTCTCGGCGGTGTCGGTGGCGAGCGGCAAGATCACGCGTGCCTTCAAGATCGGCGCCAACCTGCACGGGCTCGACCTCGGCGACGACGGCGTCACACTCTTCGTGAGCAGTGTCACCGACAACAAGCTCGTCGCGCTCGATCCGCGCAGCGGCGCACAGCGGGTGCTCGCGCTCGCGCCGGCGCCATACCACCTCAACGCCATCCGCGGCACCGGCAAGGTCTACGTCTCGAGCCGCAGCGACCCGGTGGTCTGGGTCGTGGACCAGAAGACCCTGAAGCTCACCGGCACGATCACGCTGCCGGCGGGCGAGGGTCATCAGATGGCGACTGTGCCGTGACCGAGGCCAACGTGCACGGCGTCAGCCTCGGGCGTCTCACTGCATCCGCGCAGTCCGCAAACACACGAAAGGAGAACACCATGAGCTTTTTCACCAAGCATCCAGGGGTTATCGCAGTGTGTGCCGTGCTGGGCGCGAGCCCGGTCCTCGGCTGGGGCCAGGATCGGTACGAAGCGCTGAAGGCGGAGGTCGACGCGCTCAAGCAGGAGGTGAGGCAGGCCGCGGAGGGCAAGGATGTCGACTCCAAGTTTCATCTCGCCGGTTATGCCTCGGTCGACTACGTCGATCCACAGACCGGGAACAGCAGCTTCACCGGCGTGACCTTCAACCCAATCTTCCACTACTCCTACAGGGACTGGCTGCTGCTCGACGCCGAGTTCGGGACGCAGCTCTCGAGCGAGGGCGAGACCGAAGTGGCGCTCGAGTACATGACCGCTAACCTGGTCCTGAACGACGCGATGGTGCTGGTGGCCGGCAGGTTCCTCAGCCCGATCGGCATGTTCCGCCGCAACCTGCACCCCTCCTGGGTCAACAAGCTGCCGTCCGCGCCGATCGGCTTCGACCACGGCCAAGCGGTGCCGCTCGCCGATGTAGGCCTGCAACTCACCGGCGGCATCCCGCTCGGCGCGATGCGCGCGAACTATGCGATCTACACCGGCAACGGGCCAATGCTGGAGCTCAACGCGGCCGGCGACGAGATCGAGCAGATCGGCACCGAGGGCCAGGGCCGCGACATGAACCGCAACAAGGCCTTCGGCGGCCGCTTCGGGCTGCTGCCCCTACCGCGGCTCGAGGTCGGTGTCTCCTTCGCGACCGCCAGGGCATCCAGTGAGGGGGCGATGGGCGCGACCGGGGATCGCGACTATGACGTGGTCGACTTCGACTTCTCCTAGCGCGTCTGGGACCTCGACCTGCGCGGCGAGTACGCAAGAACCAAGCTGGGCGCGGACCCGGTCAGCATGATCAGCCCCGGGGAGATGGTGTGGAAGGCGTGGTACACGCAGGCCGCCTACCGCCTGCCCGCCGCCAACTGGGAGGTGGTGCTGCGCTACGGCACGTATGAACCGCCCACGGGCGTCAAGACCAAGCAGTGGACGCCGGGCATCAGCTACGTATTCGCCTCGCATGTCATCGCCAAGCTCGCCTATGAAGTGAACGACACCGAAGGCGTAAAGGATGATGACCGCCTGCTGCTCCAACTCGCATACGGCTTCTAAGGAGAACCGTCATGAAACACTTCAGCAAACAGTCCATGAACAAAATGCTTCTCACGGGCGCGCTGGCATTGGCCGGACTGCTGCCGCCAGCAATCGGTCAAGGGGCGGACCCAACCGCGCCGGCGGGCGATTTCAACCGCGGCGTCAAGGCCTGGTCGGAAAATTGCGCGCGCTGTCACAACATGCGCGACCCGAAGGAGTTCACCGATGGGCAGTGGCAGGTGATCGTCACCCATATGCGCCTGCGCGCCGGCCTCACCGGGCAGGACGCGCGCGACATCCTCGCTTTCCTGCAGGCGAGCAACTGAGTCGGCGATGCGGCAGCGAGCAGCCCGCGGGGCGCGCGACGATCGACCCGTCAACGGGAAGGAGCCAGAAATGAAACGATCTATCTCGACAAAGCCGCAAAGGCACAAGCGGCACGCCCCTGTACCGTGCCCCTCGCCTCTGTCCCATCGGCGACCGCGCCAAGCCTCGGCTCTGGCATCCTGCTTGGCTCTACCTCTTCCGTGCCTGGAATCGTGGCGCGCGGCCCCGCTGATGCGCAGGATGCGCGAATGCCACGAAGGCGAGGGATGGCCGGGAGTGGCCTCGATCCGATCGGCGACGCAGCCTGGGCGGGCGATTGCCAGTGTGCGTGCGGCGGCAATGGTGTTGTTGATCTAGGCGGCAATTGGTGTGTCTCAACTTGAAACCTTGAAACGGAAACTGAGGAGAAGGCGATGAAGAAGCAGTTGAGTGTGTCGGCCGTGGTGTTCGCGTCGACGGTGGGCTTGGCCTGGGCGCAGATGCCCGGGGGCCAAGGCGGGATGGGTACCCCGCGCCAGGACATGGCGACGCAGCAATCGCAGCAGATGATGGGCGGGCAGATGATCAGTCAGGAGATGATGCGCGACATGTCCGGCATGATGCGTCAGATGAACGACATGATGCAGGGCATGTCGCGCACCATGGATCGGCAGACGACGATGGACCACGCCCAGATGCGCCAAATGTCGAAGCTCATGCAGGAGATGTCGGTCATGATGGGCGACATGTCCAAGCACATGGCGCAGGGCAAGATGGACCCGGCCATGACCAAGCAGATGCAGGAGCGCATCAAGCGCATGAACCAGGAGCTCGACAAGCTGCAGAAGGAGAAACGCTGACATGAAGAGGAGCGAGAGCGGCCGCGGCCGACCTTCGCCGTGGTGGCGGATGTATCGGCGCCGGGCGCGAGGCCCGGGCCGCCGAGGATGCCGCGCGTGGGCGTCGCGGGCCGTTCTCGCCCCGGTTGTTTTTGCGCTGGTCGGGGTCGCGGCCGCGGCCGAGGATGGGCGCTCCTACCTCGATCTCAGCGCCGGCTTCAAGACCGGTGACTTCGGTACGCCGGTCACGAGCAGTCTCTACTACCTCGCGCCGGCGTTCGGCTACGTCGCGCCGCGCTACGACGTGAGCGTCACGGTGCCGTACCTGGCGCTGACCAGCGAGGCCGCCGGCCAGTCGACGACCGACACCGGCATCGGCGATGTCATCGTGCGCGGCGGCGCGGAGCTTTGGCCCGCGGGCCACGGACTTTCGCTCTATACGTCGCTCTCGGTGAAGCTTCCGACGGCCGACGAGACCAAGGGCCTCGGCACGGGCGAGACCGACGTGGGTGCGTTTGCCACGCTGAGCAGCGATCTCGAGGCGCTACGCCTCAGCCTGTTCGCCGGCTACATCAAGGTGGGTGAACCGCGCGGCCAGAGCCTCAACGACGTGCTGCTCTACGGCCTGGGCCTGTCGGGGGCGCTGGGGCAAACGCACCTCTACGGTTCGCTCGAGGGCCGCACGGCGACCGTGCCGGGCGCCGACGATCCCCTCGAGACCTACGTCGGGGTCTTGCATCCGCTACGCCCGCGGCAATGGCTGAAGGGCAACGCCTTGGTCGGGCTGAACGACGGCGGGCCGCGCTTCGGCGCTAGCCTGGGATTCGTGCAGTGGTTCTAGCCTGCGTGGCCACCATCGGATCGGGCGCAACGCCAAGCTGGCCGGCCTTCGCGACGCCCGCACGAGGCGCCAAGAAAACAGACGGGTTTATAGGGGGCAACCGCTCAACCAAACGAGGATAAACCTGATGGACAGGCAGACGCTATCGATTGCCGTTGCCGTGGTGCTGTTCGCCGGTGCGGGGCTCACTGCCTTCGCCGTCGAGGAGCACCACCCGGAGCAGCAGGCAGGTGCGGCACCGGCTGCCGCTCCACCCGTCGCCAAGGACGCGGACCAGGCGCTCAAGCAGATGAAGGAAAACGCGGACAAGCTGCGCGCGCAGGCGGACAAGATCGCCAAGGCCAAGGACCCCGCGGAACGCCAGAAGCTCGTGCAAGAGCACATGCAGACGCTGCGATCGAGCATGGCGGCGGCCAGCGGGATGATGGGTGGCAAGGGCGGTCCGGGCGGCGGCATGGGTATGGGCATGATGGGCGGCGGGATGATGATGGACTGCCCGATGATGGGTCAGATGATGGGCGGTGGCATGATGGGCGAGCAAATGATGCAGCGCATGCAGCAGATGGAGAAGCGCATGGACATGATGCAGATGATGCTCGAGCAGATGCACAAACAGCCGGGGCAGAAGAGGTAGCGGCCACGACCGGCGGCGGCGCGTCGCCGGCCAGGGCTACGCTCCCTGGAGGCTGAGCTATGAGCGATAACGACTGGAAGGTCTGCGCGGCGGCATTCGCGACGACCGGTGCAGTCGCGTACGTGCTGTGCGCGCCCTTCGAAACCGCAACCGCGCCGTCCATGGCCTGCGGCCCTCGCCTCGGCAACCGCTCCCGGCGTTGCTCTACCTCCTGCATCCATGCAGTCGTCGGTCCGATCGGCGACACGCTGTTTCCACCCTGCGGTCTGCTCGCGAAACCGCAACCGCGCCGTCCATGGCCTGCGGCCCTCGCCTCGGCAACCGCTCCCGGCGTTGCTCTACCTCCTGCATCCATGCAGTCGTCGGTCCGATCGGCGTGGCTCGCGCCGTCGAGCCCCTGGCCGATCACGGGCAGCGCTGCCGGCTACGCCGTCGGTTTGGTGCTTTTCACCGCCGCAGGTTTCGCGCTCGGCGCTATCTATGGCGCCGCGTGGGGATTCTGGGCGCGGAGACCGAGGCGTTGCGAAGCGCAGCGGGGGCGAGGCGAATGAACACGGTCACGCCAGCGGCGACAACGGCGCGCCTGCCGGTGCGCGAGCTACCGCGGCTGGCGCACATCCTGCACGTGCTGGCGCAGCAGGGCTTCGGACACTACCTGGATCGGCTGCGGCTCGGGGGTCATGTGCCCGAGGTTGCGGGCGCGCCGCCGGCCGCCGTCTCCGGCGCGCAGCGCTTGCGCGCCGCGCTCGAGGAGCTCGGGCCGACGTTCATCAAGTTCGGTCAGGCCCTGAGCGTGCGCCACGACCTGTTCGCCGAGGAGGTGATCGCGGAGCTCGAGCAGCTGCAGGACAAGGTGCCACCATTTGCGGCGGCACAGGCGCGCGCCATCGTCGAGGCGGAGCTCGGGGCGCCGGTAAGCGAGCTGTTCGCCGCATTCGACGATGCGCCGCTCGCCGCCGCCTCCATCGCCCAAGTGCACCACGCGCGGCTGCACGACGGGAGCGCGGCGATCGTGAAGGTGCAGCGCCCGGGCATCGAAGAGCTCATCCGCGCGGACGTCGAGATCCTGCGCTTCCTCGCGCGGTTGCTCGCGCGGCACGTGCCCGAGGCTCAACGCTACGACGCGCCGGGGCTCGTCGAGGAGTTCGCAGAGCGCATTGCGTTCGAGCTTGATTTCCTGCGCGAGGGGCGCAACGCCGAGCGCTTCGGCGCCGAGTTCCGCGACGAGCCCGCGGTCTACGTGCCGCGGGTGTTCTGGAAGCTGTCGAGCCGGCGCGTGCTCACCATGCAGCACAGCACCGGGCGGCGCATTGACGCGCAGCATCCGGCGGATGCCGCCGAGCGCCGCCGGCTCGCGCAGACGCTCACGCGTCTCACGCTCATCCAGATCTTCGAGCACGGCTTCTTCCACGGCGATCCGCACCCCGGCAACGTGTTCATATTGCCGGACGGGCGCCTGTGCTTTCACGACTTCGGCATCGTCGGGCAGCTGTCGCGGCGCGACCAGGAGAACCTGCGGCATCTGTTCCTGGCCGTGGCCGCGCGCGACCCGGAGTGGCTGGCCGATACCTACCTCGACATGGGCGGCGTGCCCGCTGGCGTCGACCGCGCGGCGTTCGCGCGCGACCTCGGCGAGTCGCTCGAGCGCTACTACGCGGCGTCCGAGCGCGGCGCCTCTTTCGGTGAGATGCTGCGCGAGTTCATCCGCCTCGGCAGCCGCTACGAGATCCGGCTGCTGCGCGAGACGCTGCTGGTCGCGAAGGTGTTCATGATCCTCGAGTCGGTGGCGCGCGCGCTCGATCCGCAGTTCAGCATGCTCGCCGCCTTCCAGCGCTATGCGCCGGGCCTGCTCGCGCGCGGGCTCGTGCCGGGCGTCGAGGCGGACCGTGACCTGGCCAGGGCGTACCGCGTGTTGAGCGCGCTGCGCCGCGCGGCGGCCGAGCTGCCGG
>CAYZVX010000050.1:0-21881 GCA_964482055.1 uncultured Acidiferrobacteraceae bacterium | reverse complement strand
GGGCGCGGGCCCCGCGGGTTCGCACGACCGCTCCGGCCCCGCGGTTGGCGCCGGCGGCGGCGCGTGGGCGCCGTGCAGCTCATCGAGCAAGGCCTCGAATTCGGCGTCGGTGATGTCACCGCTCGCCGCCGGCGGGGCCGGCGGTGAAGGGGGTTGTGGCTTGCTGCCGTGCCCCTCGCCCTGCAACGCGTCGAGCAACTGCTCGAACTCGGCATCGGTGATGTCGCCGCCCGCTGCAGGGGTTGGCGTGACGGGTGGCGCGCTGTTCAACACCGGCTCGGCCGCCCCGGCCTTGGAAAGCTGCTCCAGCTGAGCCAGCAAGGCGGGGTCCGCCGCCTGCGGCGCTTCCCTGGCGTTGAGGCGGGCGAACATTTCGTTGACCGCATCGAGCGCGCGCAGCACCACGTCCATCAAGGTGGGCGTGACGGCGCGCTCGCCCTTGCGCAACAGGTTGAAGACGTCCTCGGCGCGGTGGCACAGCTCGATGAGCGGCGTGAGCGAAAGGAAGCCGGCGCCGCCCTTGATGGTGTGGAAGCCGCGAAACACGGCGTTGAGCAGCTCCATGTCCTGCGGCCGCTGCTCGAGCTCGACCAGCTGCTTGTCGAGCGATTCGAGGATCTCCTGACTGCTGGTCAGGAAGTCCTGCAGGATCTCGTCATCGGCTTCGAAGCCCATAGGCGCTCAAGCGCTCCTCGTCCGCGCCGCGCTCAGAAACCGAGGCTCGCGAGCAGCGAGTCGACCTCGTCCTGGCTGGAGACGACGTCGCGGCGTCCCTGCGCGTTGATCTGCGGCCCCTCGCAGGCGGTCTTGCTCCGCGGCGCCTCGGGTTCGGCGGCCTGCAGGCGGCCGCCCGCCACACGGATGAGCTCCACCAGGCTCGCCTCGATCTCCTGCACGAGGTTGATGACCCGATGGATCACCTGGCCGGTGAGGTCCTGGTAATCCTGCGCGATCATGACCTCGGACAGGCTGCCGTGCAGGCTGGCGGCGTTGCCGATCACCTGGTTCAGGAACTCGCCGAGGGTGCGGGCCATGCGGCGAAACTCGCTCACCTGCATCTCGCGCCGCATGAACCTTTCCCACAGCTCCTTGTGCTCGCGCGCCTGCGTTTCCAGGCGCCTGGCGAGCGGGATGCTCTCTTCCACGGCCTTGAGCGTGCGGTTGGCAGCCTGCTCGGTCTTGCTGACGACGTAGCGCAGCCGCTCGCGCGCGTCCGGGATGTCGCGCTCGGTGAGGGTGACGATCTTGCTGTCAAAACGAAAGCTGTTGAGCGCCTCGTGCAGGGAGCGCGTGAGCTTGCCGAGCTCCTGGAACAGCTCGCGCTCGCGCAGCCGGGTCAGGTCATCGAGAATCCGGTCCGCCTCAGCGCTGCGGCGTCCCTCCAGCGCATGCACTAGCGCGCGGGCCCTGTCCAGGTACTCGTCCGGTCGCATGCCGTGTTGTTCCATGTGTGGTCACCTCGCCGGCCGGCGCCTCAGGCCGCGCCCTTGAGTCGTTCGAATACCTTGTCGATCTTTTCCTTGAGCGTGTTGGCGGTGAAGGGCTTGACGATGTAGCCGTTGATTCCGGCCTGCGCCGCCTCGATGATCTGCTCGCGCTTGGCCTCCGCGGTCACCATCAGCACCGGCAGGCTCTTGAGCTTGGCGTCGCCGCGCACCGCGCGAATCAGGTCGATGCCCGGCATGCCCGGCATGTTCCAGTCGGTGATCAGGAAGTCGAAGGGCTCCGCCTTGAGCATCGGCAGCGCCGTGTTCCCATCGTCGGCCTCGGCCACGTTGTTGTAACCGAGCTCGTGCAGCAGGCCCTTGATGATGCGCCGCATCGTGGAGAAATCGTCCACGATCAGGATCCGCATGTTCTTGTCCACACACACCTCCGCGGCGGCCGTCCGCCGCCTCAACTGCGTTGAAGACTGGATCGCGATACCGCTCAGGCCTTGACGCCCGGTCGCACGCGACCGCGCAGCCGCATCAAGGCCTGGTTGTGGATCTGACAGACGCGCGACTCGCTCACCCCGAGGACCTCGCCGATTTCCTTCAAGTTGAGCTCCTCGTCGTAGTAGAGCGCCAGCACCAGCCGCTCGCGTTCCGGTAGCGTGCCGATGCAATCGGCGACCGCGCGCTTCAAATCCTGTTGCTCCATCTGTTCCTCCGGACCGGCGCGGCCGTCCGACAGGGTGTCGCTTAACTGCTCGCCATCCTCGCCATCGAGCGAGAAAAGCCGCCCGGCCGTGGCGTCCTGCAGCGCCTGGTGATACTCCGCGAGGCTCATGCCGAGCTTCGCGGCGACCTCCTTGTCCTCGGCGTCGCGCCCTTCACGCTGCTCGATATCGCGCAGCGCCTCGGCGATCGCGCGCGCCTTGCGATGCACGGAGCGCGGCATCCAGTCGTAGCGGCGGATCTCATCGAGCATCGCCCCGCGCACGCGAATGCCCGCGTAGGTCTCGAACGATGCGCCCTGTGACGGGTCGAAGTGCCGCGCCGCCTCGAGCAGGCCGATCAGCCCGGCCTGGATCAGGTCATCGGCCTGCACGCTCGCCGGCAGGCGCGCGAGCAGGTGGTAGGCGATGCGCTTGACGAGCGGGGCATGCTGGTGCACCAGCTCCTCCGGCGACAGCGCCTGCTGGGTGGCGGCATACAGCGCCGCCCCCCTCATGGCGTCGTCCTCCGCGGCTGCGCCCCGGACCGTATCAAGCGCTCGACGAAAAAGCCGACCTGGCCGCCGCTTTCCGCGCCGATCGGCCAGTTATCGGCCTTCTGCGCCAGTTTCTTGAAGGCCAAGGCGGCACGGCTCGACGGAAAGGCGTCGATGACCGCCCGCTGCCTCTGCACCGCCAGGCGCAGCGTCTCGTCGTAGGGCACCGAGCCCATGAAATCGAGCGACACGTCCAGGAACTTGTCGCAGGCGCGCGCGATCTTGGCGAACAGCTCGTAGCCCTCGCGCACGCTGCGCGCCATGTTGGCCAGCACGCGAAAGCGCTTCTGCCCGTGGTCGCGGTTCAGCACCTTGATCATGGCGTAGGCATCGGTGATCGAGGCCGGCTCGTCGCACACCACCACGATCGTTTCCTGCGCAGCGCACACGTAGCTCGTCACGTCATCGGAGATGCCGGCGGCGGTGTCCACCAGCAGCACGTCGACGCGCTGGGTGAGCTCGCTGAAGGCGCGGATGAGCCCGGCGTGCGCCATCGGCTCGAGATCGAGCATGTGACGTGCGCCGCTCGAGGCCGGCACGATCTTGAGGCCGCGCGGCCCCTCGATGATGATCTCCTCGAGCGTGCGCTCGCCGGACAGCACGTGCGCGAGCGTGCACGGCGGCTGCAGCCCGAGCAGCACATCGACATTGGCCAGGCCGAGGTCAGCGTCGAACAGCAGGACCTCCTTGCCGAGTTGCGCCCAGGCCATGGCCAGGTTCACCGACACGTTGGTCTTGCCCACGCCCCCCTTGCCGCTCGTGACGGCAACGACCCGGACCGGCTCCGGCGACACGACGCGCCGAAGGCCCGCCGCCTGGTCAAGCATCTCCCCGCTTGGTTGCAGCATTGACGACGTTCTCCTCAAGCGCTGGCGCGGCTCGCCAGCTGTTGCTCGGTTTGATTCTGGATTGCCACGCAGCGTGAAACGAGGCTCGCAGAGCGCGCCGGGCGCAGATCCTCCGGCACGCGCTGCCCTTCGCTCACGTAGGCGACGGGCAGCCGGTGCCGGCTGACCGCGCTCAGGGCCGGGCCAAGGCTCGCCGCCTCGTCGATCTTGGTGATCACGCACCCGGCAAGACGCGTCTGGCTGAAGGCGCGCACGGTCTCCTCGAGCGCCGCGAGCTGACCGGTCGCCGCGAGCACCAGGTACGGGCGGATGGGGGTGTGCGCGCTGCGGATCAGCTCGAACTGCTCGGCCAGCCGCACGTCGCGCTGACTCATGCCGGCGGTGTCGACCAGGACCAGCTTGTGACCCTGCAGCTCATCGAGCGCGGCGGCGAGTGTGGCGGCGTCGCGCGCGACCCACACCGGGGCACCGAGGATCTTGCCGTAGATCTTGAGCTGTTCCTGGGCGCCAATGCGGTGCTCGTCCGTGGTGATGAGCCCGACCGTTCCGGCGCCATGGCGCAAGATGAAACGCGCCGCCAGCTTGGCGACCGTGGTGGTCTTGCCAACACCGGTCGGCCCGAGCAGCGCGACTACGCCGCCCTGGGTAAGAATGTCATCGTCGGTAACGGGCAGGTGGTGCGCCAGGCGTGCCAGCGCCTCGCGCCAGGCGCGGTCGAAATCGCTGCTCTCGTGAATCTCACCGGCGATGCGCTCGGCGAGCGCCGTGGCAAGGCCGAGCTCGCGCAGCCGGCGCATGAGCAGCGTGCGTCCCGGGTACTTGCGCCCCATCTCGCCCCAGGCCAGATCCGACAGCTGATGCTCGAGCATGCCACGCAGGGTGCGAACCTCGCGGCGCAGATCGAGCAAGGCCGGATCCGCCGCTTCCGTGCTCGCGGCCCCGGCCGCGTCGCCTGCCGCCTTGGCCTTGGCCTCGTAGGTCGCGGCTGCCGAGGTCTGGCTGCCGGCGCCGAGCTCCTTGAGCAGCGCGTCGTAGTCGACCGCAACGACGATCTCCACACCGCCGTCGACCGAGCGGTTGGAAAGGATGACGGCATCGGGGCCCTGCTCCTCGCGCACCTGGCGAATCGCCTGGCGTATGTCCGGCGCCACGTAGCGCTTGATCTTCATGTGCGTCTGTCCTTGCCTCGTTGTCCCGCGTCGCCGCTGCGGCTAGCGTCCGACACTCGCCACCACCCGAATCGGTTTGTTGCCGGGAATCTCGTTGAACGCGAGCACGTTCAGGCTCGGGGCGATGTGCCGCAGGAACCGCGCCAGCCACGGACGCACGCCCGGCGAAACCACCAGCACCGCGGGCTGCCCGGCTGCCTCCTGGCGGCGCGTCACATCGGCGAGCGTCTGGTGCAGCCGTTCAGCGAGCCCGGGCTCGAGCCCGATGCCGGCGCCACCGCTGTCCTGGGTGGCCGATTGCAATATCTGTTCCAGTGCCGGATCGAGCGTGATGACGGGCAATTCCGGAGCCATTCCATTGATCTGCTGGACGATTGAACGCCCGAGCACCTGGCGCACGGCCGCGGTGAGCATGCCAGCGTCTTGACTGCGCGATCCGTGGTCCGCCAAGGTTTCGGCGATCGAGCGCAGGTCGCGGATCGGAATGCGTTCCTCGAGCAGGTTCTGCAGCACCTTGACCACCACACCAAGCGGCAGCGTCTTGGGCGTGAGGTCCTCGACCAGCTTGGGCGCCACCTTGCCCAGGTTGTTGAGCAGCTGCTGCACCTCCTCGCGACCGAGCAGCTCGTGGGCGTGGGTCTGGATGATCTGCGACAGATGCGTGGCGATAACCGTTGCCGGATCCACCACCGTGTAGCCGAGCGCCTGCGCCTGGTCGCGCACGCCATTTTCGATCCACACCGCCTCCAGCCCGAATGCCGGGTCCCTGGTCGGCAGGCCCGGCACCGTGCCGAACACGCGCCCCGGGTTGATGGCGAGGCTGCGCTCCGGATGTATCTCGCCCTCGCCCACCGTCACGCCGAGCAGCGTGAGGCGATAGACATTCGGGTTGAGATTCAGGTTGTCGCGGATGTGCACGGCCGGCACCAGAAAGCCGAGCTCCTGCGACAGCTTCTTGCGCACGCCCTTGATGCGCCCCATGAGCTGCCCGCCCTGGGCCTTGTCGACGAGCGGAATGAGGCGGTAGCCCACTTCCAGGCCGAGCGTATCGACCGGCACCACATCGTCCCAGCCAAGCTCGCGTGCCTCGCCGGACGGGGCCTGAAGTTGCGGCTCGCCGCCGGCCGGCCCCGCCGCCGGCGCCCGCTTGCGTCTCGCCACCAGGTGCGCGGCGGCGCCGGCGCCGGCGGCGAGCGTGAGAAACGCGACGTTCGGCATCCCCGGCACCAGACCGAGCACGCCGATCACGGCGGCGACGACGTAAAGCGCCTTCGGGTTGTCGAACATCTGGGTGACGATCTGCTTGCTCATCTCCTGCGCGCTCGACACGCGCGTCACGAGGATGGCCGAGGCCGTCGACAGGATGAGTGAGGGGATCTGCGCGACCAGGCCATCGCCGATGGTGAGCAGCGTGTAGACGTTGAGGGCGTCCTTGAACGCCATGCCGTGCTGGATCATGCCGATGGCGATGCCGCCCAGCATGCTGATGAACAGGATCAAAATGCCGGCGATGGCATCGCCGCGCACGAACTTGCTGGCGCCGTCCATCGAGCCGTAGAAGTCGGCCTCGGCGTTGACCTCGACGCGCCGGGCGCGAGCCTCTTCCTGGGTGATCAGCCCGGCGTTGAGGTCGGCATCGATCGCCATCTGTTTGCCGGGCATGGCATCGAGGGTGAAGCGCGCGCTCACTTCCGAAACGCGCCCGGCGCCCTTGGTGACCACCACGAAATTGATAATGACCAAAATGATGAACACCACGATGCCAACCGTGTAATTGCCGCCGATCACGAATTCGCCGAAGGCCTGGATCACCTGCCCGGCGGCGTCGGTTCCGGTGTGGCCGTGCAGCAATACCACGCGCGAGGACGCGACGTTGAGCGCCAAGCGCAGCAAGGTCGCAAGCAACAGCACGGTCGGAAACACCGCGAAATCGAGCGGCCGCAGGCTGTAGACCGCCACCAGCAACACCAGCAGCGACAGCATGATGTTGAAGGTGAACAGCACGTCGAGCAGCAATGGCGGCATCGGCACCACCATCATGCCGAGCAGCACCACGATCAGTAGCGGCACACCCAGCCCGGCGCGCATCAGGCGTTGCACCATCTGCATCATCGTGACGTTGTTCATGGCGAGGCTCCGTCTCTAGTGCGCGCGCTTGAGGTTGTCGGGAACGGGCAGGTCCGCCGGTCGCACCGGCGCGGCCGTGCCCGGCTGCGGATTGCGCACCTGGAAGACATAGGCAAGCACCTGGGCCACCGCGAGATAGAGCTCGGTCGGAATCTCCTGATCGAGCTCGGCGTTCCAATACAGGGCGCGCGCCAGCGGCGGCGCCTCGAACACCGGCACGCGGTGCGCCTCGCCCAAGCGGCGGATGGCGAGCGCCATCAGGTCGGCGCCCTTGGCGACCACCTTGGGTGCGCGCATGCGCTCGGGGTCGTAGCGCAGCGCCACCGCAAAGTGCGTCGGGTTGGTCACGATCACGTCGGCCTTCGGCACTTCCTGCATCATGCGCCGGCTCGCGATCTCGCGCTGCTTGCGCCGCACGCGAGCGCGCACCTCCGGGCGACCCTCGATCTCTTTCATCTCGTCCTTGACTTCCTGGCGCGTCATGCGCAGCTCGCGCGCGTGGCTCCACAGCTGAAACGGCACGTCCACCGCGGCGATGAGGATGGTCGCGGCGCCCATCACCAAAAACGACCAGGCGACGAGGCTGGCCGCGTGCATCGCTCCGCTTTCGAGCGACTCCTCGCCGAGCGCCATGAACTCGCCCACATGCGTCCACAGCCACCACACGGCGATCGCGCCGACCAGTCCGAACTTTAGGACCGCCTTGAGGAGCTCGGTGGCGCCGCGCCAGTGGAACAGGCGCTTTAACCCTTGCACCGGATTGAGCCGGCCGAGATTGGGAGCGAGCGCCTGCGTGCTGAAGTTGAGCCCTCCAACCGCCACCGACGACACGACGGCCGCCACCACCAGCACGGCAAACAGCGGCGCCATGCCGCCGAACGCCTGCGCGAGCGCCTCGATCAACGAGCGCCCGGGCGCCGCCGGGTCGAAGATCTGCTCGCGCGAGAACCGGAAGCTCGCACGCATCACCTGCGCCAGCGTCTGCATCAACGCCGGACCGAAGAACATCAGCGCGGCCGCGCCGGTGATCAACATCACCATGGTGTTGAGCTCGCGCGAACGGGCGACCTGGCCCTTCTCCCGCGCCTGCTCGAGGCGTTTGGGCGTTGCGCTTTCGGTTCGTTCCTGGTGGCTGTCCTGGCCCATCGCTCAGCCTCCGTTCAGCATCGCGGCGGCGCGCCCCAGCGCCCCGTCGCTCAGCGGCAGGATCTTGTTGAGCACCATCGGCAGCGTGACCAGCACCAGGATGAAACCGATCACCAGGGTGGCGGGGAAGCCGACGGAAAACAGATTGAGCTGCGGGGCGGCGCGCGTCAGCACGCCGAACGCGACGTTGATCACCAGCAACGCCGCCATCACCGGCAGCGCCATGCGCATTGCCCAGGCGAACAACTCCCCGCCGAACCCGACGACGGTCCAGATCGCGCGCGGCGTGAGCCCGTCCGGCGCGACCGGCAGCAGCCGGAAGCTCTCCGCCACCGCCTCGACCCACAACAGATGGCCATTGAACGACAGAAACACCAGGGTGGCGAGCAGCAGGTAGAACTGCGACAGCACCGGGGTCTGCACGCCGTTCACCGGGTCCACCATCGATGCGAACGACAGGCCCATCAGGTGCGCGACCGCGTCGCCGGCGAGCTCGAGCGCCGCAAGGGCGAGCCGCAGCAGGAAACCGATCGCGGCCCCGATCAGGAGCTGGTGCAAAATGATCAGAACCCCATCGACCGACAGCGGATCGACCGCTGGCATCACCGGCAGCAGCGGCGCGATCACCACGGTCAGGGCGAGCGCAATCATCAGCCGCAGGCGCATCGGCACGGATCGCGTGTTGAACACCGGTGCGGCGGTCACCATCGCGCCGATGCGGCAGAACGGCCAGAAAAACGCCCCGATCCAGGCGGCGATTTCGGCGCTAGTAAGATGAACCATGGTTTCAAGTGTCAGGTTGCAGGTTTGAGGTTTCGCTGCTTCTGGTTTCCAACCTGGGACCTCAAACCTTGAACCTGAAACCCTTTTCTATCCGATCAGCGTCGGAATGCTTTCGACGAGGCCACGCACGTAGTCCATCATCGTCTGCAGCATCCAGGAGCCGGTGAGAATCAGCACCAGCACCGCCACGATCAGCTTGGGCACGAACGAAAGCGTCAGCTCGTTGATCTGGGTCGCGGCCTGGAACATGCCCACCACCAGGCCGACGGCGAGGACCGCGAGCAGCATGGGCGCGGCCAGCAGCACAGTGACCTGCATCGCCTGTTGACCGATGGTGATCACGGACTCCGGCGTCATGCGCAAACCCTCAGGTGAAGAAGCTGGAGGCCAGCGCCCCCATGATCAGCGCCCAGCCGTCGACCAGCACGAACAGCATGAGCTTGAAGGGAAACGAGATGATCATGGGCGAGAGCATCATCATGCCCATGGCCATCAGCACGCTGGCGACCACGAGATCGATGATGAGAAAGGGGATAAACAGCAGGAAACCGATCTGAAAGGCGGTATTGAGCTCGCTCGTCACGAACGCCGGCACGAGAATGGTGAACGGAACCGCCTCACCCTCCTTCAAGCCCTCGCGCCCCGACAGGCGCACGAACAGGCTCAAGTCGGCCTCGCGCGTCTGCTTGAGCATGAAGCTGCGAAACGGCTCGGCGGCGCGCTTGACCGCCTCCTCCGCCTGGATCTGCTTGTTGAGGTACGGCTGCAGCCCCTCGTCGTTGGCCTTGTTGAATACCGGCGCCATCACGAAGAACGTCAGGAACAGCGCGAGCCCCAGCAGGATCTGGTTCGACGGCGTCTGCGCCGTGCCCAACGCCTGGCGCAGGATGGCCATGACGATGATGATGCGCGTGAAGGCGGTGGTCATCATGAGCGCCGCCGGCAGCAGCGTCAGCGCCGTCATGAACAGGAGCACCTGGATGCTGACGCTGTAGGTCTGCGCGCCGCCGGGTCCGTTGGTCACGGTAATGGCGGTGAGCCCGGGGTCGACGGCCGCGGCGATGCCCGGCACGAACGCGAGCGCTGCCAGCAACAGGCGCCCGCCGGTGGTGGTCAGAGGTAGACGACGCCTCATTGTGCCGACCTTTTCATCAGCCCGGCCAAGCGTTCGGCGAAACTGCCGCCGCTTGCGCCCATGACCGGCGCGGGCGCCGCCTCGACAATCGGCCGCTGCAGCACGTGCAGGGTCTGCACCCGCCCGGGCGCGACACCCAGCAACAGCTGCTGGTCGCCGACCTGCATGAGCACGACCCGTTCGCGCGCGCCGAGCGACACCCCGCCCAGGATGCGCATCGCGCCGCCAACTGGCGCGGAGAGCTTGCCAAACCGGCGCAACAGGTAGGCGCCGAAGGCGATCGCGCCCAGGACCACGATCAGACCAAAGGCAAGCTGCAACAGGCTGCCGGCGCCGACCGCCTCGCCCGGCTTGGCGGCGAGCGCGAAGGCGGGCCACAGGCCCAGGGTGAGCGCGGCGAACGACGGAAGGAGCGGGCTTGGGCTGGCCGGCATGGGCGCGTCGGTTTGTAGTTTCACGTTCAAGGTGTGCGGTTCAAGAACCGCCGGGTCGCTGTCATCGATACCAGCGTTCGCGTTCGGTGCACCGAGACCTGAAACCTTAGGCCTGCAACCTGAAACCATCATTTGAGCTTCTGTACGCGCTCGGCGGCGCTGATCACGTCGGTCAAACGGATGCCGAACTTCTCGTTCACCACCACGACCTCGCCGTGCGCGATGAGCGTGCCGTTAACGAGGA
Source organism: uncultured Acidiferrobacteraceae bacterium (assembly GCA_964482055.1). Lineage (GTDB taxonomy): Bacteria > Pseudomonadota > Gammaproteobacteria > Acidiferrobacterales > Sulfurifustaceae. The sequence goes on along the minus strand of CAYZVX010000050.1, from coordinate 11,301 downwards.
CGTCGAGCGGCTCGCCCGCCAGGCGCTCGAGCTCCACCACCGAGCCCTGGTTGAGCTGCAGCAGGTTGCGGATGCTGATCCGGGCGCGGCCGATCTCCATCGAGATCGTGACTGGAATGTCGAGCAGGTGATCGAGCGAGGCCTCGGCCCCCGGCTTGCCACCATCGGGCTGAAAGGTCGGCAGCGGCGCCGGCGCGTAGTCGCCGGCGGCGGTCATGGTCTTGGCAGCGTCACTCATGGGCTACTCCTGCGGGCGGAAGTCCGCGGTTGCGCGCCTAGCCGTGGGGCCAGCGCTTGGGTTCGTCGTGGCCGATGTGGCTCAGGATCTTCAACGCGCTCGCGCCGCGCGACACGCCATACTGGGCGCGGAACACGGGCACGCCTTCGACGCGCGCCGTCACGTGGCGCGGCAGATCGATCGAGATCACATCACCGGCCTTGAGCCCCATGACCTCACCGAGCGTAAGCTCGGTCTCGGCGAGCACCGCGCGCAGCTCGACCTTCGCCTCCTTGATCTCGGCGGCGAGCGATGTGGGCCAACGCTCGTCCATCTCCTGGCGGTCGCTTTGCATGCCGGCCTGCAGCAGCTCGCGCAGCGGCTCGATCATCGCGTAGGGGAGCGTGAGATGGATGTCGCCCCCGCCACCCTCGAGCTCGACGTGAAAGCTGTTGACGACCACGACCTCGGTGGGGCTCACGATGTTGGCGAACTGCGGATTCATCTCGTGATTGATGAACTCGATCGACAGCTTCGCCACCGGCAGCCAGGCCTCGGCGAAATCCTTGAGCGTCTGGGCCAGGATCATCTGGATGACACGGCGCTCGGTGAGCGTGAAGTCGCGCCCTTCGATCTTGGTGTAGAAGCGCCCATCGCCGCCGAAGAAGTTGTCGACCAGCGTGAACACGAGCTTGGGATCGAACACCACGAGCCCCGTGCCGCGCAACGGACGCACCCGCACCAGATTGAGGCTCGTCGGCACCAGCAGGCCGTGCACGTACTGCGAGAACTTGACGGTCTGCACGCCGCCCACGGAGATCTCGGGCGTGCGGCGCAGGAAGTTGAACAGCGTGGTGCGGAAGTAGCGCGCGAAGCGCTCGTTGATCATCTCGAGTGTGGGCATGCGCCCGCGGATGATGCGCTCCTGCGAGGTAAGATCGTAGGGACGCGCCTGGCCGTCGTGCAGCTGCTGGTCGGACTTGGTCTCGACGCTGCCGTCGCCGACGCCATGCAGCAGTGCGTCGATTTCGTCCTGGGAAAGAATATCCTGGGCCATGGCGCTTTACTGCATCACGAAGCTGGTGAAGTAGAGCTGCTCGATCACCGGCTTGCCGGTCTGTTCCTTCAGGATCTTCTGCACCTCGGCTTGCGCCTCGGCGCGCACCTTCTCCTTGCCCTCGCGCGAGGCGATCGACTGGCGCGTCTGGCTGGAGAACAGCATGACCAGGTTGTTGCGGATCACCGGCATGTGCTGCTTGACGGTTGCGGTCATGGCCGGGTCGTGCGCCATCACCGCCACGCCCACCTGCAGATAGCGCAGCTGCTGCTCGTCCTGGAAGTTGACGATGAACGGCTGCTCGAAATCGAGGTACACGGCGGTCTTACTCTTGGCCTCCTTGTCCTCATCGCCCCCTTCTGCGGCCTCGGATTCCTTCCCTTTCCCTTCCCCGGCCTCTTTCTCCTCCGCGTCGTCCTTCGCCGCCTCTTCTTGCTCGGCCTCGGCCTTCACCACCTTCTTGCCCTTCGTGGTCTTTTTCTTGGCCACGGGCGCGTCCTTCTGCATGAGGCTGGTCGTCGCGAACCAGGTCGCCCCGACGCTGGTGGCCACCAGCGCGAGCGCGCCGACCACGAGGAGAATGATCTTCTTCATGGACCCGGAGGGCTTCGGCTTCGCCGCCGGCTTCTCGTCGTCTTCGGTGTCGGCGGCCGAGCGGTTTTCCTTTGCCATGAACGGCAGCTCCAGAAAGGGGTTGTCTGGCGGGGCGATAGCAATGCGCATGCCACCGCCCTCCTTGCGCTTAACTCATTGTCGAGCTTGCGCAAATCAGGCAAGCGCGAAGTGCGCCAGACAGAAAATTGACGACCCCGGCGCGTTGCAACGGGCCCGTGCGCACGAACGCCAAAGTTTTGATGGCCCGTCAACGCGCGCCGCAAAGCAAAACGGCCGCCCGGGGGGCGGCCGTCGAACGGGTTAGAGACCGCGCGCGGCTTAGGCGTACAGGTCCACCAGGCCGAGCACGCGTTCGGCTGCGGCGGGCGGTGCGGCGGTCTGCGCGCCCCCCGGGCCCTGCTCCGTCGACGCGCGGGCCTCGCCGGTCGCCGGCTGCTCGCGACCGTGCGCGAACGACTGCTGCGAGACGTTGACGTCGGCGAGATTCAATCCCTGCGCGGCGAACATCTCGCGCAGCTTGGGCAACGCCGATTCGATGGCGTCACGCACCAGAGCGTGGTGCGTGCCGAACTCGATGCTCGCTTGGTTGTCGGCCATGCGGATCTGCACATCGATCGGTCCGAGCTGCGGCGGGTTGAGGTGCAGCTCGGCAGCCTTGATCTGTTGGCCGGCGAGCCACACGACGCGGTTGCCCAAGGCCTCGTCCCAGCCCGGCTGCCTGAGCGGTACCGTGAGCTCGGCGCGCACGGCGCCGAGCGCCGGTGCGCTCGCGAACGGCGGGGCCGGCGCGGCGACAGCCGGTTCCGGCTTGGGCAATGCCTCGCGCCCTTCCTCGATAACGGGTATCGATGTGCGCGCCTGTTCGACCGTCTCCACCGCGCGACTGAGCGCGACTGGCGTCGGCGGCGCGGCGGTATTCTCGGTCAAATTGAGCAACGGCGCGGCACCGCGCTCGGGCGCTGCCACCGCCCCGGCAGTAGCGGGCGCCGCGTTCGCGGTGGCCGCGTTCGCACTGTCGGGGTGTGCGTTCGATGCCATCACCAGGACAGTGAGTGCGGTATCGGCGCCGGCCGCCTCGACCCGCACGGCGACTGTCGCCGGTTCGCTGGTTGGAACCGGCAGCGGCATGGCCAATAGCACCTCGGGCGGCAAGGGATTGCCACCACCCGGCAAGACTTCCGCCTCTTTGCCGGTCTCGGCCAGCAAGCTGGCCGTGTCGCCTTCCCGGTCCAGGACCGCGACCGCCTCCATTAGCTCGGCGACAATCCCGGCAAACAGCCCCGCCGGCGGGGCTTCTCCTGCCGAGGTTGGCGGACTGGTGGCCGCACCCGTGGCAGCCGGCATTTCCAGGTTGCTGAGCAACGGCAGGGTTTCGGGCATGAGGTGCAATCCTTGAAGGTTCGTGGTCATAACCAGCCGCGCGGTGTGGCAGCTGGGCGTGGAGCTCAAAGCAAGCGCCATGCCATCCATTGACCCCGCACCATATGGCACGGAGGCCGGCTCAAGCCGGCCGGCAGCGGTTAGTCTTGGCGTTCAGCCCGCGACGGGCTCGTAGACGATCTCTACCAATGTCATGTCATCGGATTGCGGTCGCCCAGCGCGAAAACGTACCAGCGCCTTCTCGATCTCATCGACCGCGCTGCCGCCTGCACATCGCACCAGGCATTGTATGAGACGCTCCTCGCCAAATGGCGTCCCGGACCAGTCGACGGCCTCGAGTACCCCGTCGGAACAGAGGTACACCCGGTCACCGGGCTCGAGTGCGAGCGTCTGCGACTCGAAGCGTTCGGCTGGGGCGATGCCGAGCGGCAGCGCGCAGGACGGGACGCGCGCCACGACACCGTGGCCGGGGCGATGAACGAGCACATCCGGCATGCCCGCATTGCACACTTCGAGCCGCCCGGTGGCTGGCTCGAGCGCCACGATGGCCGCCGCGAGGAACTTGCCGAGCGGCAGCGTCGCGCGCCATTGCGCGTTGATGGCGCTGGCGATCTCTCCCGGGCGAAACGCATCACACACCCCCGCGTGGAATGTTGCGGTCGCATAAAAGGTACCGACGGCCGCGGCCAGGCCGTGGCCGCTGAAGTCCCCGACAAGCACCTGCTGCACGCCATCAGGGCCGCCGGCAGCCGCCACCACATCCCCGCTGGCGAGCGCCTTGGGCCGGAAGAAATAACGCAGATTCCGCGCCGGGACCATCGAGGCCTGGGCAAAGCGACTGCACAACCGCTCGACCGCCTCGACCTCTTGTTTGAGCTCCTCGTGCTCGGCCTCGATGCGCGCGAGCCGTTCGTTCGCGGCCGCGAGCTCGCGGCGCAGGCGCACGAGGGCGGCCACCTTCGCCGACAGCGCGACCCAGGGCACGGGGCGGACAAGGAAATCGCTCACCCCTTGCGCCATCGCCTCGAGCAACCGCGATTCGATCAGTGGCGACAACAACAGCAGTAGCGGCACCTGCGGAGCGCTCGCGCGCATGGCGCGCGCCACCTCAAACCCATCGACCAGCGCAAGCGGGCAGGCGAGTACGGCGACATCCACCGGCTGCGCCGCGAAGGTCTGCAAGGCGCGCTTGCCGTTGTCCGCCGTAAAGACGCAGTGGCCGTCGCGCACCAGCGCCTCGGCGATTCCCGAGCGCTCGGATGCATCGGATGCTGCGATCAGAACCGTTCCGTTTTGCATGCTTCGCTTTTTGTCCGTGACTTGCCAACGAAAGCGGCTCATCGCGGCGCCTGCGCCGCACCGATCCCATCGATTAGGCGCTGAGGCTGGCAGGTCCAGGTTTCTCAAAGGGGGCGGGAGCTCGGCCCGGTGTCTTCTGCGGCCGCGCAGGCCGTGCGCAGCGCGCCATTGGCGATGGCCGCTAATGTTTTATCGGCCAAATCCCGCTCTGCTTGAGGCCGGCACCCGGGTCACAGGCGCTTGCCACTCGCGAGCAAGGAGCCGGCATCCTCGGCCGGGACGGGACGGCAGAACAGATATCCCTGGATGGCGTCGCAACCCTCGCGCACGAGAAAACCGAGCTGCTCTTCGGTCTCTACGCCCTCGGCCACCACCGTGAGATCGAGACTGCGCGCCATGGCGATCACGGCGCGGGCGATGCCGCAATCGGCCCGATCCCTCGGCAGGCCGTGCACGAACGGCTGGGCGAGCTTCAGGGTGTGCAGCGGCACCTGCTTGAGGTAGGCGAGCGAAGAGTACCCCGTACCAAAGTCGTCGATACCAAGACGCACGCCGAGGTGATTGATGGCGCGCAGCGTATCGAGCGCGCCGTCGACGTCCTGCAGCATCACACTCTCGGTGACCTCGAGCTCGAGGCCGGCCGGCTCCAGACCGGTCTCGGCGAGAACGGCCGACAGGCGCGCCAGCAGATCGCGGCGATGGAACTGTATCCCGCTCAAGTTCACCGCCACGCGTACCGGCGGCAACCCCGCCCCCCGCCAGGCGGCCGCCTGCTCGCAGGCCGCGCGCAGCGCCCATTCGCCGACCTGCGCAATGAGGCCGGTCTCTTCGAGCAGCGGGATGAATTCCGCGGGCGAGACGCTGCCGAGCTCCGCGGGCTGCCAGCGCAACAGCGCCTCGAATCCCACGATCGCACCGCTGCCGAGGGCGACCTGCGGCTGGAAATACAGGCGGAACTCCCGCCGTTCGATGGCGCGGTGCAGGCGCCGTTCGAGCTCGAGGCGCCGTTCCGTGCGTGCATTGAGCTCCCCGGCGTAGAACCGGTAGCTGCCGCGACCCGCGCGTTTGGCCTGGTACATCGCCGCCTCGGCGTTGCGCAGCAGCGTCTCCACGTCCGCGCCGTCGTCCGGATAGAGGCTGATGCCGATACTCGCGTTCATGAAAAGCTCACGCTCGCCGACGGCGAGCGGTGCCTTCAACGCCTCGAGCACGCCGTTCACGACGGGCGGCACGGTTTCAGGCCCCGGCAGATCGGCGAGCAGCACGGCGAAGTCATCGCCCCCAAGGCGCGCGATCGAGTCCATGGCGCGCACCCGCTCGCGCAGCCGCCCCGCGAGTGCCTTGAGGCACTCATCCCCAGCACCGTGACCGAGCGTTTCGTTGACCACCTTGAAGCGGTCGAAATCGATGTACAGCAGCGCGCAGGCGCGGCGCTGGCGCGCGGCCTGCACGAGCGCACGGCTCGCGAGGTCGAGCAGGCGCGTGCGGTTGGCGAGCCCCGTGAGCGGATCATGGAAGGTGAGGTAACTGAGCCGCTCGTTCAGGCGCAGCGCCTCGCTGATGTCCTTGCCGGTCGAGACGAAGTGCGTGATGTAGCCCGTTACCGGATCGCGCAGCGGCGTGATGGTCTTCTGCTCGTGGTAGAGCGAGCCGTCCTTGCGGCGGTTGATGATGACGTTCTGATAGGGCTGCCCGCTCAGGATCGTGCGCCACAACTCCGCATACGTGCTGGCCTGTTGCATGCCGGATTTCAGCACGCTCGGCTTGCTGCCGATCAGTTCCTCTGCCGAATAACCGGTGGCTGCACACAAGGCGGGGTTGACGTAGCTGATGAGCCCCTGGCGGTTGACGATCATCACCAGGTCTGCGCTCTGCTCGAGCGCCGCCGCCAGCAGCCGGCGCGTGGCCTCATCGCGCTTGCGTGCGGTGATGTCGCGGTCGATGCCGCGGTAGCCGCGAAACTGCCCCTGTTCGTCGAAGATCGGCACCGCGCTCGTCTCGAGGGTGACGAACCGGCCGTCACGATGGCACTTGACGTTCTCGAGTTGCTCGATCGGGCGGCGGGCGGCCGCGATTTCGGCAAACCGAGCGCGTAGCCGGCTCGCCTCATCCGGTGGCATGAGATCGAAGGGCGTCTTGCCGAGTACCTCCTCGGGGCCGTAGCCGAGCAGCTCGCGCGCCTTGGGGCTCGCATAGGTATAGACCCCATCGACGTCAACCTCCCACAGCCAGTCACTGGTCGTCTCCACCAGGTCGCGGTACTGCGACTCGCTTACCGCGCGCGCGTCCTGGGCCTGCGCGACCGCAGCGCGCTCGGCAGCGATATAGGTATCGAGCGCAAGCCCCATGTCGAGAAACACGACCTTTAGCAATGCCTCGTAGGTTTCGAGCGCTTCGGCTGCTGGCACAGCCGGCGCGGCGCCGACCTCGTGCAGCAGCTCGGTCAGGTAACGGCAATAAGCCCCCAGGTACCACTTCGGTTCGAGCCCGATCCGCTGGTGGGCGATGCCGATGCGCAACCGCTCCTTGATGCGCTCGCGTCCGTAGGCAGGATCGGCGAGGCTCTCGAAGTAGCGCTGCTGGGCGCGGCGCAGACGCGCGAGCGTCGTCTCGTCCTTTAGCAGCGCCCGCAGCGGCGCGAAGGCACGGAGGTGCCGGTAGAAGCCATCGCTGAATTCCGCGCTGCGCGCCTGCAGCAACGGACGCAGAGCGCGCAAGCGCCCGGCGTCGGTCTCGCTCAGGCCGAGGAAGCGTTTGCGCTCCTCGATCTCGGAGGCGTCGATACCGAGCGAGGCGATGAGCTGGCGGCTGGTCTCGTTGTCCATGTCGAAGCCGGTAAGACCATGGCGACAACGGGCGACTCGGTTGCCGGATGGGCGGCCCGCAGGGACTTGGCGGGGACGGACAACGCCACGGGGCGGCGGCGCGTCAGTTCAAAGCATAGGCAGACGGACCAGCGCCCGCAAGGGCGCACTGACAGCGGGTCTAGCAGCGCGTGGCGTGCGCCAGGGCGGAGAGCGGCAAGTTGGTCGCCTCCGTAGCGCGCAGCATTTCGGCCGCGACGTCCTCGAGCTTGCGCCGCTGGGAACGGGCGTGCTGGCGCAACGCCTCGAAGGCCGCCTGCCGGTCGAGGCGGTAGCGCTCCATGACGAGCCCGACGGCGGTGGCGGTATCGCGGCTCGTGCCAAGCGCACGCGTCAGGCGCTCCTCGGCCTCGCGCAAGGCGCGGATCTCGCGCGCCCGTGCGAGCGCCGCCTCGAGTGAGGGCACGAGCTGGGTCACGTCGAGCGGCTTGACCAGGTAGCCCAACGCGCCTTCCTCGGCGGCCTGGCGCACCAGCGCCTCATCGCTGTAAGCGGAGAGAAACAGAAACGGGATGCCGAAGCGCTCGCGGATCAGGCGCGCGGCCTGCACGCCGTCCATCCCCGGCATGCGCACGTCGAGCAGCACGAGGTCCGGTCGCTCGGTTTCGCACAGCCGCAAGGCCTCCTCGCCGCTGGCGGCCTCACGGGCGTCGTAACCCGCGTGGCGCAGCCCCGCCGCCAAGGTGGCAAGGATCAGCCGGTCGTCGTCCACCACCAGAATCCGCGCACGCCCCCGGCTGGTCGTAGTCATCTGTGCCGTCATCGATCTCCCCAGTCGCCCGTGTCTTGGCCGTTCGAATTCATGCAATCTTATCCAGATGGTCCTCGGCGCGCCACGTGCCTGCCGTAGGCGCTCATCGCGGGGCGTAACGGCTGCCGTTTCCCGTTTTCACCCTGCGCGCGGCCCGGTCACGGGGTCTCGACTACCGGCGGGGTGAGCAGCAGGCGGGCCTTCACGAATCCGTCACGCTGCGCAAACTCGAGGCGCGCACCGGCGCGCGGCAGCAACGACTGCACGAGCTGCAAACCCGTACTGCGTTGCGGATCGGGAGGCCAGCGCAACGGCACCGGCGCGGCGGCGGTCGCATTGACGATCTCCACCCACGCGCCCTCGGCCGTGCGCTGCACGGTGGCGCGCACGGGTTCGCGGTCGCTTGAACCGTGCTTGGCGGCGTTGGTCACCAGCTCATTGACGATCAGGGCGAGCGCCACGGCCTCCTCGGCCGCCACCACGATCGGCCCGGTCTCGTGCCGGCTGGTCGCAAACGCCACGGTCACGCCCGTCATGCCCGTCACCGCCCGGGCCACGGCCTCGATCATGTCGCAGAGGAAGATCCGCTCACGCGCGTCGCGGCTTTGCAGACCGTGCACCAGCGCCATGGTGCCGACCTGCAGTATCGCGCCTTGGAGCGCCCCGCCGAGCTCGGGATGCTGCGTAGCGTAGCGGCGCAGCAGACCCACGACACCCTGCAGGTTGTTCTTGACCCGATGATGCACCTCGCGCACCAGGGCATCGCGCTGGCGCGCGTATTCCTCCAGCCGCCGGCGCTCGGCCTCCTTGCGCTCGGTCACGTCCTCGGACACGCCCGCGATCTGATAGACCACTCCATCCGCGTCGCGGATCGGGGCGTAGCGCGAATGGATCCAGCGGATCTCCCCGTCCGGGCGCAGGATGCGGAACTCGTGATCGTAGTGCTCCTCGAAGCGCCCGGCGAGCTGCGGGGCGAGCTGCGCCTCGAACGCCGGCCGGTCGTCCGGGTGGATGGTATCGAACAGCGCATGCGGATTGGCGTAGAGTTCCTGCCGCGGTCGCGCCCAGATGCGTTCGAAGGCGGGGCTTAAGTAGAACAACCGGCTGCGGTCGGGCGACACCAGCCAGAACACCTCGCGGATGTTCTCGGCGAGCTGCCGAAAGTGCGCCTCGCTCGCGCGCAGCGCCTGCTCGGTGCGCTGGCGCTCGGTCAGGTCGCGCGCCACCGCGACCAGCAGGCCTTGCTCACCCTCGCGCAGCGGTGTGACCGATACTTCCACCGGAAAGGTCGAGCCATCGGCGCGCCGGTGCGCGGTCTCGCGCACCCAGTGCGGCAGCCCGCCGGCGAGCAGCGCATCGAAGCGGCTTTCGATCTCGGCACGCGTGAGCGCGGGGTCGATGTCCGAGGGGCCCAACGCAGCCAGTGCCTCGCGGCCTGGCAGGCCCAGGCGTTCCCAGCCGGCGCGATTGGCATCGAGAAAACGCATGCTCCCGCGGTCGATCAGGTACACCGCATCGGCGGTCGCGTCGAGTGCCGTGCGAAACCGCCTCAACGCCGTTTCGGCGGCGCGCTCTTCGGTCACGTCGACCCCGGCGGCCACCACGTAATCGACCGCGCCGGCGTCATCGAACAGCGCCCTGTTCGACCAGACGATGAGCCGCTCGGCGCCGGCCCGCGTGCACCAGTGGTTCTCGAACCGGTTGGGGAACTCACCCGCGCTGAGGCGCGTGAACATGGCGCGTACCGTCTCGCGCTCGCGCGCCGGCAGCAGGAAATCCCAGACCCGCCGCCCGAGCGCCTCATCGGCCCGGTAGCCCGTGACCTGCTCGCAGGTGCGGTTGAAGCGCACGATGCGGCCGGTTCGATCGAGCACGACGACGAGCGCCCCGACCGTGTCGAGCACCGCCTCGAGAAAGGCGCGCGCCCCGATGAGCTCGGCGGTGCGCTCCGCCACACGGCGCTCGAGCTCGGCGTTGACATCGCGCAGGCGCGCCTCGCTTGATGCGAGCGCCTCGGCCGCGCGCACCTGCCCGGTGATGTCCTGCACCGTGCCGATCGAACGCAGCGGCCGGCCATCGGGTGCGTAGAAGGTCTGTCCGCGCTCGCGCACGTGTTTGATGCGCCCGTCGGCCATGAGCAGGCGGTGTTCAATGTGATAGGGCGTGCGCCCTTCGACCGACTCGCGGTAGGCGGCATCGACCCGGGCGCGATCCTGCGGATGCACGACCGCCAGGAAGGCCTCGTAAGAGGCGCCGAAGCGCTGCGGATCGATCTCGAAGATGCGGAAGATTTCCGCCGACCAGGTGAGCGCGTTGCGCGTGAGGTCGAGCTCCCAGAATCCGAGCTGGGCGAGGCGCTGAGTCTCATCGAGCCGCTTCTCGGCCGCCTGCCGCTCGGCGAGGCAGTCGGCGAGCCGCCGCTCAAGCGCGGCCTGCGCAAGACCGCCGGGCGGGCGCGGCGGATCGGCGTTCGTCTGCGGCGGTTCGGTCGGCTCCAATGTGGCTGTCATCCCCGCGATGGCGCTCAGCACACCACGCGCCGGGCGGGCGCCCGGCGGGTACCCGAACAGTATAAGGGATGGCGCGCTGCTGGCCGATGAATGCGTGACACCTACTCACCCCCCCAGGCGGTAGACGGCCTCGACCGTGCTGCCGTTGCCGGCGTAGCGCAGGTTCGCGCACAGGCCAAGGAGCAGCGCAATACCACGGCCCCAGCAGCCGGCCGCGGCGCCCGCCCCCGCCTGCGCGCGCGTGAGCGCAACGACATGATCGAAACCCGGCCCCGAGTCGCTCACCCGAATGTGCAGGCGATCCCCGTCCTCGGCGAGCCGCGCGCGCAGCTCAAGCCGCAGCAAACCGCTGCGCAATTGCCGCAAGCGCCGCTCACGTTCCGCGTAATAGCGCTCGACCCCGCTTTCGTCGGTTTTGATGGCCGAATCGAGGCCGAGTAGGCCGTGGTCGATGGCGTTGTTGCACAATTCCGTCAGCACCGTGAACACCGTCTCGCGGTGCGCGCGCGGCAGGCCGCTGTGTTCGAGCCACGCGAACGCCGCGGCCGCCGGATCGATGCGCCGCAGACCGCTGCCGCACACCTCGAGCCGCCAGCGCCAGGGCGCCA
>CAYZVX010000049.1:0-22083 GCA_964482055.1 uncultured Acidiferrobacteraceae bacterium | reverse complement strand
AGGCACGAGGGTCATGCTGGCGGATCACGCGACAGTTTCGAGATCATGGCGCCGAGCATATTGGCGATTTGTTTCGCCTCCTCTATCCACTCGCTGGCTTGTTCCTTGTTCAACAGCCCGGCCTGTGCGCCAACGTGCAATTGTGTCCTCAACTCACCGCATGAGCCTTTGGCTACGCAAAGAAACTGCACGTATTGCCTGCGTGAGTACCGCTCATAGCCCTCGGCAATATTGGATGGCACCGACAGCGCCGAACGAGTTATCTGATCCCTGAAGCCCCACTCCCGACTGCTCTTCAGTTCTCGATAGAGCTCGACACAAAGCCGGGAACCGCGTACCCAAACATCCAGCTTCTCGAAGGAATCCATTCCCTCGCGCCTTGTACCTGGTATCCCGTCCCTGACTTGAAACGCGTCAGCGTTTCGAGTATTGCGGTCTCTTACGCGCCTTGTGCAGACCGTACTTCTTGCGTTCCACGGCGCGCGCATCGCGCGTCACGAAGCCGGCGCGGCGCAGCGTCTTGCGCATGGCCTCGTCGTACTGCAGCAGCGCGCGGGTGATGCCGTGGCGGATCGCGCCGGCCTGGCCGCTCGGTCCACCACCGGCCACGTTCACCAGCACGTCGAACTTGTCCTCCATCTCGATGGCGGCAAACGGCTGGCGCACGATCATGCGCGAGGTCTCGCGCCCGAAGTACTCGTCGAGCGTGCGGTTGTTGATGACGATGTTGCCCTTGCCGGGCTTGAGATACACCCGGGCGGTCGACGACTTGCGCCGGCCGGTGCCGTAATAGGTCTGTGCCGCCATACGATCGCGATTCCCTTTTTCAGATTTCCAATTGCTTGGGGCTCTGAGCCGTGTGTTTGTGGGTCGCCCCAGAATAGACCTTGAGCTTGCGCAGCATGGCGCGGCCTAGCGGGGTCTTCGGCAGCATGCCGCGCACCGCCTCCTCGATGATACGCTGCGGCTTGCGCGCGCGCAGCTCGTTGACGCTCGCCACCTTCAGGCCGCTCTGGTAGCCAGAGTAGCGGTAGTACTTCTTGTCGGTGCCCTTCTTGCCGGTCACCTGCACCTTGCTGGCGTTGATGACGACGATATAGTCGCCGGTATCGACGTTCGGCGTGAACTCGGGCTTGTGCTTGCCGCGCAGGCGGCGCGCCACCTCGGTGGCGAGGCGGCCAAGCACCTTGCCGGAGGCGTCGACCACGTACCAGTCGCGCTTCACGCTGTCCGGCTTGGCAGAATACGTTGTCATCGCGAAGTCTCTAGAATGTCAAGGCGGGAAAAGGCCGCGAATAGTACAGAACGCGCCGCGGCTTAACAAGCCCGAGAAGCCCAGCGCGGCGGATGAAAGACTCGCCAGAAAAAAACAAAAAAAAGGCGTGGCTGAGAGCCACGCCCGAACCACCACTAGGAGGATGGAGGAGCCTTTCTGGCGAGCGCGTCGCGCTGGCCACAAATTCCGTACAACAACTTTGAGCAAGGAGCGGGCCAAAAGTTCACTCTAGTCTCCGCTGGCTCAAACTTCGAATATCAGAATGTTCTTATATTCAGCGCTCCTAGTCAAGCCTGGTGCAAGCTGTGGCGAGGAAAGCAGGACAAGCAATAATATATATTTAATTTCAAATGCTTATGTTAAGCGATATAATTTTACTGCAGTGGATACCCGTCCGACCCGCCACGCGCCCCCGAATGGCTATCTCCTAGCCGGCCACCGACCACCGGAATCCGGGAGCGGTCGCACGCAGTCCTGTCCGTCCAGGTAAGGACGCTGCGCGCCAGATTTGCGGCTCCGCGAATCGTCACGATGCGCCGTACATTTCGGGAGTGTCAGATTTTTAGCCGCTCCACGACTCGACCATTCTGCAGGTGCTCGCTGATGATCTCGTCGATGTCATCGCGGTCGACATAGGTATACCAGGTGGCCTCAGGATAGATCACCACGCACGGCCCCTCCTCGCAGCGGTCGAGACACCCGGAGGTGCTGATCCGCACCTTCCCTTTCCCGGCGAGCCCCAACGCTTTGACGCGGCTCTTGGCGTAGTCGCGCATGGCCTGAGCGCCGTGGGCTCCACAGCTTGGCCCTCCGTCTTCGCGCAGGTTGGTACAAAAAAACACGTGGTAGCGGTAATAAGACATGGCGCGAGCGCAGTGTTGTCAGTGGCAGCCGGGACCTATATAAGAACGCATTATCGCAGCAAGTCGCGTCCCGTAACACGATCGGGGCGTGCCGGCCAGAAGACCCTACGCTTGACCAGCGCGACCACCATCATCGAAGAGGCCAACAAGTGCGTGGCCTGCGGCCTGTGCCTGCCGCACTGCCCGACCTACGCGAAAACCCTCGACGAGAACGAATCGCCGCGCGGTCGCATCGCGCTCATGCGCGCGCTCGCCGCCGGACAGCTGGACCTGACCCGCCATCTCAAGGCGCATCTCGACCTGTGTCTCGGCTGCCGCGCCTGTGAGGCCGCCTGTCCTTCCCACGTGCGCTACGGCCGGCTATTCGACCACACCCGTGCCGCTGTGTGGCGTCGCGCACGCCCGACCTTAATGGTGCGCGCGCTGCTTGGCGCAGTACGCCGGCCTTCGTCCCTGGCGCGCGCCGCGCGCGGGCTGCAGATACCCGCGCTGCGCGCGATGCTCGCGCCGTTGCGGCAAACGGCAATTGGTGAGTTGCTGGCCACGCTGCCGGCGGCACCGACCCCGGACGGCTTTTCCGTGCTGTACCCGGCTGCGCGCCCGCAGGGCGACGTGGCGCTCTTTCTCGGCTGCGTGACCCGCGCCTTCGACGCCGAAACGCTGCAATCGGCCATCCGCGTGCTCACTGCCATCGGCTACAACGTTCACGTCCCGGCCGGGCAGGGCTGCTGCGGCGGCCTGCATCTGCACGCCGGTGATTGCGACGGCGCCCGGCGGCTGCGTGCCCGCAACCTGGCGGCCTTCGCCCACCCCGACAGGCTGCCGATCCTTTCGGTCGCGAGCGGCTGCACCGCGAGCCTGCGCGACAGCGCCGAGCTCGACGGCAACAGCGCAGCCAGACAGCTTGCCGCGCGCGCCATCGATATCAACGATTTCCTGGCCCGCGCCGAGTGGCCGGGGGGGCTGCGCCTGACCGCGCGGCGTGCGCGTATCGCCGTGCACGACCCGTGCACGCTGACCTACGTGCTGCGCCAGGAGGCGAGTGTCTACCGCTTGCTCGCGCGCATCCCCGGGGCGCAAATCGCGCCGCTTGCGCAAAACCGCACCTGCTGCGGCGCCGCTGGCAGCTACTTCATCAGCCAGCCGGCGATGGCCGAGGCGCTGCGCGCGGACAAGCTGAAGGCCATATCCGATGCGGCGCCGGACATTGTGGCAAGCGCCAACATCGGTTGCGCGCTGTACCTCGCCGCCGGCCTGCGCAAGAACGCCTATCCGGTAGAAGTGGTCCATCCCGTCACGCTCCTGGCCCGACAGCTCCCGCCCGGGGCCTGACGGCGATAGGTGCGCGCGAACCGTACGGTCTCCCGGCAAGCGGTTGCCGTCGCGACGCACGGGCGTTAAGGTGATGGCATGGTTACGCGTCGCTACAGTCCGATTGACCACCTCCTCGGCGGCATCGACCAGGCCCTGCGCACCGTGCTCGGCCCGCCGCCGCATGCCAACCGCGCCAATCCGGCCGCTACCCGGCCCGAGGCGGAGCTCAGTCCCGCGCAGCGCGCCCATGTCGGCGCGCTCATGCGCATCAATCACAGCGGCGAGGTATGCGCGCAGGCGCTCTACCAGGGCCAGGCGATGACCGCGCGCCTGGCCGAGGTGCGCGAGAAGATGGAACAGGCTTCCGAAGAAGAAAACGACCACCTGGCCTGGACCGCCGAACGCATCCGCGACCTGGGCACCCACACGAGCTATCTCAACCCGCTGTGGTACGCGGGCTCTTTCGCGATCGGGGCGCTGGCCGGTCTGGCCGGCGACAAGTGGAGTCTCGGTTTCGTCGCCGAGACGGAACGGCAGGTGGTCGCGCACCTCGAGGGGCACCTCGCGCGGCTGCCGGCGCAGGACGAAAAGACCCGCGCCATCCTCGAGCAGATGAAAGACGACGAAGCGCACCACGCGACCGTGGCGGTCGAATCGGGCGCCGCCGAGCTCCCGCCGCCGATCAAGGAGCTGATGCGGCTCACCGCCAAGATCATGACCACGGTGGCCTACCGCCTCTAGCGCGCCGCCGGTTGCGACCGGCGCAGCGCCGCCACTCCCCGTCTCAGCCAATACGCGGCAGCATACCCGACCAACAGCGGGTCGATCAGGTAGTCCCAGAGGTTGTCCGACTCGAGCAACCGTGCGAGGTAGGCGCCGATCGCCACAAGCAGCAAGGCAAGCAACCCGTGCATGCGCGCATACCACGCCAGCAACCCACCCGCCAGCAGCACGCCCGCAAGGCCATAGGAGCCGTAGCCCCAGGCGTACGGGTCAATCGGGCCGGCGCCGAGGGCGAGCGGATAGAGCCCCACACCCGCGAAAAGCACCGCCGCGGCGAGCACCATGCGTTCGCGCGCGGCGAGCCACGGGCGAGCGCCGAGGCCCGTTACCGAGACGCCGAGAAGCAGCAGCATGGTGGTGATGCTGAGGTCGCCGACCACTCCGCGCAGGTAGCCGGCAACCGACAGCTCGCCCAGCGGGGCCAGGACCAGCGCCGCCGTCGCGATCAGGACCGCGGCGCGTGCACAGTGATCCGTCAGCCGGCGACACACCGTCCGGCAGGTGAGCGCGCTCGCCAGCAGAGCCATCCCCACCAGACCGACGATAGAGGCAAGCGGCATCATGGCGCAGCCCTCACCTCCATCCGATCTCCCGCCGGACCAGAGGCGCGCACAATTGCCGCCCGTAACCAGGCGCCATTGAACCGCACGTGGCGCACCGCGCCCTTGCCGACCGAGTACAGCAGGTGAAACGTGCCGTCGCGCGCCCGCAGCAGGCGCGGATAGGAGAACTCCGTAGTCTTGCCATCGGCGCTCGGCACCGCGTACTCGACACGGTGGATCACGCGCCACGCGCGGCCGTCGCGCGAATAGGCGAGCGACAGGTCGTTGCGGTTGCTCTCGGTGTTGTTGAACGCCAGCAGCAGCGCCCCGTCTTCGAGCCGTAGCGCGTCGACGGCCGCATTCGGGTTGGGCAGCTCGGTCTTCACCGGCGCGCTCCAGTGGCGACCGGCGTCAACGGTTTCAAACGCGAGAACCCGGTTCGGCGCCGCACCAGCGTAGCGCATGAAACCGATCGCTTCCGCCGGGGCGCGTGGCACCACCACCGGCTGCAACGAGTAGCGCCCGGTGGACAGGCGCTGCTTGCCGAGCACCTCGCCCGAGGGGCTTATGCGCAGCAGCTCGCCGAATTTGCCGACCAGCTCATGGTAGACCGGCAGGCCGATGCTGCCATCGGCATACAAGAACGCCGCGCCCTTGACCAGCGTGCTCAGGTTGAAGAACGGTGAGGTTATGAGGCGCCGCGCCCGGCCCCAGGTCGCCCCGTCATCGTCCGAGACAAGCACGCTGATGGAGCTGCCCGACCAGCCACCGACCGCAACGCTCACCACGAACAGCCACAGCCGGTTGTGCCCATCGCGCGCGACCACCGGGTTGCCGACCTTGCGCACCAGGCGGTTGAGGTCGCGTTGCAACAATGCCGGCGTCACCACCGTGGCCTCGGCTCCCCAAGCGTCGTTGTCGGGCGCGAACGTTGCCGAATACACGGCGGCATCAGTCGCACCCTCGCGGCTGCCGCCGAACCAGAAGGCGCGCAGCCGTCCGTCCGCCAACTCGATTGCTGTGGGGGCGTGGGCGAAGCGCGTCGCACCGCTGGAAACATCCTGGGCACTATAGTGCGGTGCGCCGGTCGCCGCAGGCACCGGCATATCAGGCAACGCAAAAAGCGCCGGCGGCGGCATGCCCGCGAGCCTCGCGTACAGCCCGGCAAAGACGATCACGAGGGCCGCGAGCCAGAGGCTGGCCGCGCGATCAAGGCGGACGGGCATGCGGGCCTTCTGGCTCAAGCGCGGTCGGGCGAAATCGGTCCGTTGGCGGGTTATATGGCGTGCGGCAGGGTACCCGAAACCTGCGCCCGGCGCCTAGCGCGGCGCGGGTCAACGCGCCGCGAGCAGCGGGGGTTCCGGCGCGTGCGGCCGGGGCGGGTTGTGATAGAGAAGATAAAGCGCGGTCTGATAAAAGGCCTCGTGCAGGCGCTGCAACTCGCTGAGCGTGGCGGGTGCGGCGGCCGCCACGTCGACCGTCGCGGCATCGGAGCGATAGCGGTACAGACGGTCCTGGCCGTTTGGTCCGCGCTGCAGGTAGTACTCGTCGGTCAGGAGGCCGCCCGGCACCAAGGCAAAATGCGCACCGGCCGGGCGCGGCGCGAGCAGGTCGCGCCCGAGGCCCGTATTGAGGTAGGGCACGCCCATCAGGCTTAGGCTGGTCGGCAGGAGATCCACCAGGCTCGCCACGTGCTCGATGCGCCGGCCCTCCCGGATCAGGCCCGGCGCGTAGATGAGCAGCGGCGAATGAAAGCCGGTGAGGCCGAGCTGCTCCCAAGGGATCGGCGCGGCCGAGGGGTTGCCGTGATCGCCGTACATCACGAACACGGTGTTGCGGAAGGCCGGCTCGTCGCGCACGTGGCGGAAGAACCAGCCGAGCGCATGGTCGAAGAAGCGCAGGCCGTTATAGGCAGCAAGACTGTCGAAGCCGTTGTCCCGGAGTGTCTGGTCGTCGAGCTGCACGGGCTCGAAGCCGCGCCGGTCCTGCGGAAGCGTGAAGGGCCGATGGTTGCCGGAGGTCTGGATGAAGGCGAAGAACGGTTTTCGCTGCGGCTTCAGCACGGCCAACGCCTTTTCGAACAGCACCAGGTCCGACACGCCCCAGGCGTCGAGGCGCTCGCCCTCGTAGTCGCCTTCCTCGAAGACCTTTAAGTTGTCGATGTTGTTCGCCAGGATGCCGCGGATGTTGCCCCACGCGGCGCTGCCGCCCAAGAAATAGTAGCGGTCGTGGTCGCGCAACGCGTTGACGAGCGTGTGCTGGCCGATCACCAGCGGGTTGCGCGAGGCCGAGCGACCCGGATTGTAGTCGGGTATGCCGGTCAGCATGCTGAATACCGCGCGCGCGGTCGGGACCGCGGGAACGAAAAAGTTGGTGAACAGTATTCCCTCGCGCGCCAGCGCATCGAAATTCGGCGTCGCCATGAGCCGGTTCCCGAAGGCGCCGGCCTTGAATCCCGCAAACGACTCAAGATGAATGACGACGAGGTTGTACGGCGGCGCGGGAGCGCGCGCCGGCGTAACGTAGCGCGCGAAATTGAGCGCCTGCGCATCGGGGCGATCGACGCCAAGGTAGCGGGCCACGAGCGGATAGTGCTCGCGCACCTTGTTCGCGTCATAGCGCTGCGTGCGATTGTCGAAGGTGTCGGCGAGAAACAGCACCGGATTGAGGGCGAGCGCCGCGGCAAACTCGCTGCTCGAGAAATAGGCGTCGCTCCAGCGCAGCGGGTACCACGACCATTTGCCGTAGATGCCGAGCGCGTAGACGGCGAGAAACGCGCCGACCGCGGCGCGCGTCGTCCACTTGCCGGCTGGTGCGCCGGCGCGGGCGAGCTGCGGCAGCGCCAGGCGGCGCAGCAGCACGAGGTGCAGCGCGGCGAACAGGCCGATGGCGAGGAAGCCCCAGAGCACGGGATAGGTCTCCCAGGCCATTTGCAGCGCGACCGACAGCGGGTACAGGTGCTCGAGCAGGCTCGCGTTGAGCCGCATGCGCACGTAGCTGTAGTGGCCGAAGTCGACGAAGTAGAGAAACAGCACGAGCGCCTGCACGGCGACCAGGTACCCCAGCCACAGGCGGCGCGCGAGCGGCCGGCGCGTCGGGTCGAGCGGCGGCACGAGCCCGAGCACGAGCGGCGGCAGACCGATGAGCAGCGCGAGGCGCAGGTCGAACTTGATGCCGAGATAGAACGCCTGCGCGAGCTCGCTGGCGGGCACCTCGCCGGCCAGCGACCGAAACGCGAGCCAGAACGCACCGCGCAGGAGGAGCAGCGCTGCGAAGCTGAGCGCAGCGGCCCACGCCAGAAAGCGCAGGAGTTTCGGCAGGCGCTGAAACGCTCGTGCCAGCATCGGCGGGATCGGACCTCTTGTGGGGCTGCGCGTGAGACGGCTGGAGGCAATCGCAAGTTCCTGCGTATAGTAGCGCGGGCCAACCCCGCCGGAAACATGCGCGCGCTCGACCTCGCCGTCATCCTCGCCTACGCGATCGCCATCACGGTCTTCGGCGTGCGCTTCTATCGGCGCGCGGCCAACGCCACCGCCTTCATGGTGGCGGGCCGGCGCCTGCCGGCCGTGGTGGTGGGCCTGTCGATCTTCGCGACCTACCTGTCCTCGATCAGCTTTCTTGCGCTGCCCGGCAAGGCCTACGCCGCCGACTGGTCGCCGTTCGCCTTCTCGTTGTCGCTGCCGCTCGCCGCCTTCGTCGCGGCGCGCTGGTTCGTGCCGCTGTACCGTGCCACCGAAGACGTTTCGGCGTATGCCTACCTGGAACGGCGCTTCGGCATGTGGGCGCGCCTTTACGCCGCCAGCTTTTACCTGCTCACCCAGATCGCGCGGGTGGCCACGATCCTGTTTCTGGTGGCGCTCGCGCTCGAGCCGCTGACCGGCTGGAACGTCGTGACCATCATCGTGATCACCGGCCTGCTCGTCACGGTGTACGTCGCGGCCGGCGGTGTGGAGGCGGCGATCTGGACCGATGTCGTGCAGGGCATGATTCTCACGGCCGGCACGCTGGTGTGCGCGCTCGTGCTGCTCGCCGGCATGCCCGGGGGGCCGGCTGCGCTGTTCGCGCTGGCCGACGCGCACGGCAAGTTTGCGCTCGGCTCGTTCGATCCCGAGCCCTACACGGCGAACTTTTGGGTGGTCCTGGCGTACGGCCTGGTCATCAACCTGCAGAACTTCGGCATCGACCAGTCCTACGTGCAGCGCTACCAGACCGCAGCCTCGCTCGCCGCGGCGCGCCGCTCGCTGTGGCTCGGGGCGCTCACCTACATGCCGGTGAGCGCGCTGTTTCTGTTCATCGGCACGGCACTGTTCGCCTTCTACAGCGCGCAGCCGCAGCGGCTGCCCGAGGCGCTTCGCACGATGGAGGCCGCCGACCGCATCTTTCCGTACTTCATCGTCTCGCAGCTGCCGGCCGGCCTCACGGGGCTGGTGATCGCGGCGCTCTTCGCCGCCGCCCAGAGCACGCTTTCAACGTCGATCAACTCGTCGGCCACCGTCATCGCGACCGATTTCTATCGCCGGCTGCTGCGGCCCCAGTGCACTGAAAGCGAGCAGCTGCGCGTGCTGCGCGTCACGAGCGTGGCGCTCGGGCTGATCGGCACCGGGGCGGCGCTGCTCATGATCTCGATCAAGAGCACGCTCGATGCCTGGTGGAATCTCGCCGGCATCTTCTCCGGCGGCATGCTCGGGCTGTTCCTGCTCGGGGCGCTGTCACGGCGCGCCGGGTCGGTTGAGGCCGGCATCGGCATGGCTCTGGGGCTGCTGGTCCTCACCTGGGCGGCGCTGTCGCCGCCGCTCGGAGTCGCGTGGGCCAATCCCTTCCATGCCTTCATGACCACGGTCATGGGCACGCTCACGATCTTCCTGGTCGGCATCGTGCTGTCGCGCCGGCGCGAGCGGCGCGTGGCCGCAGCCGGCGCGCCGGCTGCCACTGTCCACGATGTTTAGCGCCCCGACGCGAGCGGCGGGTGATAGATGATCTGCACCAGGTTGCCGTCCGGGTCGCGGCAGTAGAAGCTGCGCGCGCCGTCGCGGTGGGTCTTCGGTTCCTTCGCAATCGGCACACCGCTGGCCTTCATGAAGGCGTACCAGGCATCGACCGCCGCGATGTCGGTGATGATGAAGCCGATGTGGTCAAGGTGCTGGTGGGCGCCCGGGGCGAAGCCGGCCGGCGCCCGATGCAATGCGAGGTTGTCGGCTCCGCCGGTCAGGTACACATTATCGGCGTCCGGGCGCCACTCCACGCGCATGCCGAGGATGTCGCAGTAGAAACGCTCGCAGGCGTCGAGATTCTTCACCCACAGCGCTACGTGATGCAGGCCACCCATCGCGCCCGGCCGGTTCATGCCCGCGCTCCGAGAAAAACCTCGTCGCGTACCGCGGCCCAGTGCGCCTCGCCAAACGCGCGAGCGATCGCGAGCGGCAGCGCGATGGCGCCGGCCGACAGCAGCCGGTCATGGAACGCCTTGAGCGTCATGCCCTCGATGAGCGCGCGGCGGCGCAGCGCGACGATCACGGCCCAGCCGGTCGCGTAGCCGAGGGGCACCGTCGGCGCGCGCGAGTACCAGGTGACCTCGGCGAGGGCCTGCGACGGCGCGAAACCGAGCTGGCGGGCGAGACGCTCGGCGGCCTGCTCGGGCGCGAGCCCGCGTACGTGCAGGTCGATATCGATGAGGATGCGCAGCGCCCGCCACAACCGGTCGCGCAGCAGCACGAAACGGCTCTCGGATGCCGCGAGAAAACCCTGCTCGTGCATAAGGCTCTCGCTGTACAGCGCCCAGCCCTCGTAGCAGGCGGCCGAGGCGTTGAGCAGGCGCGGCAGGCGGCGCGCCACCGCATTGAGGTTGGTCGAGACGAAGTGCAGGTGATGGCCCGGCCAGGCCTCGTGCACGCAGGTGTGGCCGATCCCAACCAGATCGTGCTCGGCAAGCTCGGCCTCGTCGGCCGGTGGGGTCACATAGTAGTAGCCATGCTGTTCGGGATCGTTCGGCGCGGGATCGCAGTAGGCGGCGAACGGGATCTGGTGGCGCAGGAACACCGGCGTCTCGACGACCTCCAGGCGCTCGCGCGCCGGCAGCGTGACCAGATCGTGCGTGGCGAGAAAATCGCGCGCCGCCTGCATCTGCTGGCGGTAGGCGGCGAGCAGCTCCTCGCGCCTCGGGTGCTCGCGCCGCACATAGGTGAGCGCCGCCGCAATGTCGTCGCTGCCGATGAGCGCGCGACAGGCGCGCTTCAGCTCTGATTCGGTCTCGGCGGCGAGCCGCTGGCCAAACGCATAGAGCCGGTCGACATCGACATCGAGGAAGTGCCGCTGTCTCAGCAGTTGCTCGAAATACCGTGCGCCGCACGCGACGCTTCCCTCCGCCCCCGGCACGACATCCCGGCGCAGGAACTCGGCGAAACCGCTGAGCGCCTGGCCCGCCTGCGCCAGGGCCTTGGACAGCCGCTCGCGCGCGGCGAGGCCGGCGAGCTTCGGGTGCGAGGGCAAGGCACGCAAGAGCTCGATGCCGTGCGCCGCCGCCGTTGCCGCCGATTCCGCCCACAGGCGCGGCACGAGGCTCGCGCGTGCCACCAGGAAATCGCGTGCGGCGGCGAGGTGCTCGGGGATCGCCTCGAGGCGCGCGCGCAGCGCCTCGGCAAAATCGTCCACCGGCCGGATGGTGAGCTGGTAGATCGCATTGACCGGAACCACGCGCATCGGATCGGGCTGGCGCGTATCGAGCTCGAGCAGCCGGCGGTTTTCGATGCCCGCCGCGCCGCGCGCCAGCCAGTAATCAATGCGCCGGTCGGCGTCGAGCTGGCCGGGATCGATCTCTTCGAGACCCACCGTGAGCTCATCGTTGAGGCACACGAGCGCGCCCATCTCCTCCTCCGTAAACGGCGTGAGCAGATGCGCATAGCCCGCGACTCCGGCATCGACCGCCGCCTCGGGGTGATAGCGGAACCAGGCGCGGTAGTAGCCACGGAGCAACTCGTCGAACGCCGCGTCGCGGGCGGCCGTCGCTCGGTCGGTGCGCGTCATGGAGCGATCAGGCGGCTTCGACTACCTCGAAGTCATGCGTGATCTTGGCGGTCTTGCCGAGCATGATCGAGGCCGAGCAGTATTTGTCCGCCGACAGCCGGATCGCGTTCTCGACCCGCTTGGGATCGAGTTTGCGCCCGCTGACCTTGAAGTGAATATGGATCTTGGTGAACACCTTCGGGTCGGTCGGCGCGCGCTCGGCATCGATCTCGGCCACGCAGTCCGTGATGTCCTGTCGCCCCTTGCGCAGGATGTGCACGACGTCGAAGGCGGTGCAACCACCCATGCCGATGAGGATGAGCTCCATCGGCCGGGCTCCCTTGTTCTGCCCGCCGAACTCGGGCGCGCCGTCCATGGGCACGGCATGACCGCTGTCGGCGCGACCGACAAAACTGACCCCGCCCGTCCACTCGATTCGTGCTTTCATGGCTCGCTCCGGCGAAAAAAACCCGCCCAGTATATGCAAACGCCGGATGCCTGCCCACGGCACGCAACCGCGGAATAGCCGTGCCCGCGAGTCGCTCGCTACTGCCCGGCGAACAGCTCCGCCAGCCTGGCGCCGGGATCGGCCGCCCGCATGAACGCCTCACCCACGAGAAACACATTGACGCCTTTGCTGCGCATCGCCTGGACGTCGGCGGGCACGAGGATGCCGCTTTCAGTGACGACGAGGCGATCGGGCGGTACGCGTGACAGCAGGCGAAACGTCGTCTCGAGGCGCGTCTCGAAGGTGCGCAGGTCACGATTGTTGATGCCGATGAGCGGTGTGCCGAGCGCCAGCGCGCGCTCAAGCTCGGCGGCGTCGTGCACCTCGACCAACACGTCGAGTCCAACCTCGCGCGCGCAGGCAGCGAGTTCTTCTAGCTGCGCCGCGCCGAGCGCGGCAACGATCAGCAGGATACAGTCGGCGCCGATGACGCGCGCCTCGTAGATCTGGTACGGGTCGATGGTGAAGTCCTTGCGCAGCACCGGCAGTGCGCAGGCGGCGCGCGCCTCGCGCAGGTAGACATCCGAACCCTGGAAAAAATCGACGTCGGTGAGCACCGACAGGCAGGTGGCGCCGTGGCGCGCGTAGCTCGCCGCGATCTCGGCCGGGCGGAAATCCTCGCGCAACACGCCCTTCGACGGCGAGGCCTTCTTGATCTCGGCGATTACGGCGGGCCGACCTGAGGCCAAGCGCCGGCGAATCGCCTCGACGAAGCCGCGCACCGGCAGCGCCGACGGCACGCGCGCCATCAGCTCATCGAGCGGCAGGTTCTCGGCACGCTCGGCGATCTCCTCACGCTTGCGCGCCAGAATCCTCGTCAGGATATCCGGCGTGCCGCTCATTGCGCGGCGAGCTGCCGGGACAATGCCACCAGCGCCGCGAGCTTGGCCTTGGCGGCGCCCGAGGCGAGCACCGCCAAGGCGGCCTGCACGCCGGCGCCGAGGTCCGGCGCGAGCCCGGCGGCGTAAATCGCCGCACCGGCGTTGAGCGCCACGATGTCGCGCGCTGCGCCGGGCTGGTTGTCGAACACGGACTGGATGATCGCAAGGCTCTGCGCCGGGCTCGACACGCCGAGCTGCTTCACATCGGCGCGTGCCATTCCGAACTGCTCGGGCTGAATGGTGTATACCCGCACGCGCCCGTCCTTGAGCTCGGCGACGCGCGTTGGCGCCCCGATCGAGATCTCGTCCAGCCCGTCCTCGGCGTGCACCACCAGCACGTGCTCGGATCCTAAGCGCTGCAGCACCTCGGCGAGCGGCTCGACCCATTGCTCGGCGAACACCCCGACCACCTGGCGCGGCGCGCCCGCCGGGTTGGTCAGGGGTCCGAGCAGGTTGAAGATCGTGCGCACGCCCATCTCGCGGCGCGGGCCGATCGCGTGCTTCATCGCGGCATGGTGCCGGGGCGCGAACATGAAGCCGACGCCGATGTCGTTGACACAACGCGCCACCTGCTCCGGCGTGAGGTCGAGGTTCACCCCGGCCGCCTCCAGAACGTCGGCGCTGCCGGACTTGCTCGACACCGAGCGGTTGCCGTGCTTGGCGACCTTGCCGCCGGCGGCCGCCACCACGAACGCCGCGGCCGTCGAGATGTTGAAGGTACTGACCCCGTCCCCGCCCGTGCCGCAGGTGTCGACCAGGTGCGGCCCGGTGACGCCGACGCGCGTGGCGAGCTCGCGCATCACCTCGGCGGCGGCGGCGATCTCCTCCACCGTCTCGCCCTTCATGCGCAGGCCGACCAGGAAGCCGCCGATCTGCGCCGGCGTGGCGGCGCCGGTCATGATGAGGCGCATGACTTCGCGCATCTCGACCGCGCTGAGATTGCGTCGCTCGATGACCGCGCGAATGGCGGTTGGCATGTCCATGAAGGTTCCTGTCAGCGGTTCGGAGATATGAGCTTCGATTGTGTCTTCGCCCGACAACCGGGGTCAAGGCGCGTGCACCGCCAGCGTAAACCGAAGGGTCGAGGGACGAGGGCAGCACGGTCTTTGCTCTCCTCTCGCCCCTCGAATCTCGTACCTCGCCGTCACGCTGCCGGCGTAAGCCCGGGCAGCAGAGGCGCGCCCGCCCCTCGCGCGGTCACTCATCGCGGCCGACCCGACGGCAGGCGGCTAGGCCGCGCGCTTGGCAGTCTTGAGAAAATTCGCGAGCAGCTCGTGGCCGAATTGGGTCAGGATCGACTCCGGATGGAACTGCACGCCCTCGACCGGCAACTGCCGGTGCCGCACACCCATGATCTCTCCGTCCTCGGTCCAGGCGGTGATCTCCAGGCAGTCGGGGAGCGTCGCGCGTTCGATGACGAGCGAATGATAGCGCGTCGCCTCGAACGGGCTGGGCAGTCCGCGGAACACGCCCTGGCCGCTGTGGTGGATCATCGAGGTCTTGCCGTGCATGAGCTGCCGGGCGCGAACGATGCGCCCGCCGAAGGCCTGGCCGATGCTCTGGTGACCGAGGCACACGCCGAGGATCGGGATCTTGCCGGCGAGGCGGCGGATCGTCTCGACCGAAACGCCGGCCTCGTTCGGCGTGCAGGGCCCGGGCGAGATCACGATGTGATCGGGCCGCATCGCTTCGATGTCGGCGACCGTGATCTGGTCATTGCGGAACACGCGCACGTCCTCGCCCAGCTCGCCCAGGTACTGCACGAGGTTGTAGGTGAAGGAGTCGTAGTTGTCGATCATCAGGAGCATGCGAACCTCCTAGCCACCGAGGCCGGCCGCGGCCATTGCCACGGCCCGGAAAATGGCGCGCGCCTTGTTCATGGTCTCGTCCCATTCGTTGCGCGGGATTGAATCGGCAACGATGCCGGCGCCGGCCTGGATGAAGAGCTGTCCGCCCTTGATCACGGCGGTGCGAATGGCGATGGCGGTGTCCATGTTCCCGCCCCAGCCGAGATAGCCGACCGCGCCGGCGTACACGCCACGGCGCCTCGGTTCGAGCTCCTCGATGATCTCCATGGCGCGCACCTTGGGCGCACCGCTCACCGTGCCGGCCGGGAAGGTGGCGCGCAGCACGTCGATCGCGTCCAAGCCGTCCCTGAGCTTTCCGGTCACGTTGGAAACGATGTGCATGACGTGCGAATAGCGTTCGATCACCATCTGGTCGGTGACGCGCACGCTGCCGATGCGGGCTACGCGCCCCACGTCGTTGCGCCCGAGGTCGACCAGCATGATGTGCTCGGCGCGCTCCTTGGGATCGGCCAGCAGCGCCTGCTCGAGACGTCGATCCTCGGCCTCGTCGCGCCCGCGCGGGCGGGTGCCGGCGATCGGCCGCACGGTCACGGTGCCGTCCTCGAGGCGCACCAGGATCTCGGGGGAGGAGCCGACGATGTGGAAATCGCGCAGGTCCAGGAAATACATGTAGGGCGAGGGGTTGAGGGTGCGCAGTGCCCGGTACAGATCGAGCGGCGGCGCCGCGTAGGGAATGGCGAGACGCTGCGACAGCACGACCTGCATGATGTCGCCGGCACGGATGTACTCGAGACAGCGCTCGACCGCGCGTTCAAAACCTTCCTGCGTGAATGCCGAGACAAAATCCGCTTCGTTCACAGCGCGCAGCGCGGGCAGACTGGTGTGCGCTACGGGATCATTGAGGTGCGCAACCAGATCGTCGAGCCGGCGGCTCGCGCTTTCGTAGGCATCCGCCGTCTCGGGATTGGCGTGGATGACGAGGTAGAGCCTGCCCTTGAGGTTGTCGAATACCACGACCTCCTCCGACACCATGAGCAGGATGTCCGGCGCGCCGATGGCGTCGGGCTTGCGCATGGGGCCCAGGCGCGGCTCGATGTAGCGGATCGTTTCGTAACCGAAGTAGCCGACCAGGCCGCCGGTGAAGCGCGGCAGGCCACTGACCTGCGGAACTCGGTAGCGCGCCTTGAAGGCGCGCACCGCCTCGAGCGGATCGGCGACGGTGGTGCGCTCGACCACCCGATCGTCCTTTTCGACCGTGAGCTCGTGGCCGCTCACGCGCAGCACGGTGCGCGCCGGCAGCCCGATGATCGAATAGCGCCCCCACTTCTCGCCGCCCTGCACCGACTCAAGCAGATAAGAGTGCGGGCCGCGCGCGAGCTTGAGGTAGACCGACAGCGGCGTGTCGAGGTCGGCAAGGACCTCGCGCATCAGCGGGATGCGGTTAAAACCCTGGGCGGCGTACTGATCGAACGCTTGCTTGCTTAACGACATGGATCACCATGAGATCACAGATTGGATGAATGAATACCCGCGACGGTCGAGGCCAACGGCCGCCACCATCGTGTATTCATCCATTGCCAGGTCTGATGTCTCATCGGTGCTTCGAGCTGTACAGGCGCAGGTACAGCGGGACTTCGGTAAGCGAGTCGACCACGGCATCGGGGTGCGATTCGCGGATATCGTGACCGTGATTATAACCATAGGTGACGCAAATCACCGGCATGCCGGCGGCGCGCGCCGCGGCTACGTCGTTGCTGGAATCGCCGACCAGCACGCCATGGTCCGGCGTGATGCCGAAATAGCGGCAGGCATGCGTGAGCGGCAGCGGATCGGGCTTCTGCTTGGGCAGGCTGTCGCCCGACAGCACGAGCTGGAAGTAGCCGTGCAGACCGAGGTCGCGCAGCAACGGCAGTGTGAAGGCCTCGGCCTTGTTGGTGATGCAGGCGAGTGCGAAACCGCGGTCCTGCAGCTGCTTCAATCCCTCGACCACGCCCGGGAACGGCCGCGACAGCGCCGAGACGTTGGCCGCATAGTGCTTCTCGAACACGGCCAGCGCCTGTTCGTAAAGCGTCTGCGGCGGCTCGGCCCACATCTCGCCCGTGAGCGCGCGCTTCACCAGGCGCGGCACACCATTGCCGATCCAGGTACGCACCGTCGCCGCCGGCCACTCGCGGCGCCCCAGCTCGCGCAGCATGCGGTTGGCACAGGCCGAAATGTCCGGCGCGGTGTCGATCAGCGTGCCGTCGAGGTCGATCATGACCATCTTCACCGCGATTGGGAAAGCGAGGCTCATATGAAGTTTCAACGCAGCGACGCGAAGGCGCAGAGACAGTCGGGCGTTTTTGCGACACTTCGCACCGGTAAACCAGAGGAAAGCAACGCTGCTGCTTTCCGCACGAAGTGCCGTCGGGCCAGTCTCCGCGTCTCTGCGCCTGTGCGTTGGGCTCTTTATTTCACCTTGCCGAGCTCGTCGCGCATCGCCTTGACGACGCTGTTGTAGCGGTTCGGGTCGCTCGCCTTGCCGGCGCCGAAGATGGCCGAGCCGGCCACGAAGGTGTCGGCACCGGCCTCGGCGATCTCGCGGATGTTGTCGACCTTCACGCCGCCGTCGATCTCGAGGCGGATCTTGCGCCCCGAGGCGTCGATCAGCTGGCGCGCCTCGCGCAGCTTGCCGAGCGCCGAGCGGATGAAGCTCTGCCCGCCAAAACCCGGGTTGACGCTCATGAGCAGCACCATGTCGATCTTGTCGAGCACGTATTTCAGGTAATCGAGCGGCGTCGCCGGATTGAACACCAGACCGGCCTTGCAGCCCTCGGCCTTGATGAGCTGCAGGGTGCGGTCGATGTGCTCGGAGGCCTCGGGGTGAAAGGTAATATAGGTGGCGCCGGCCTTGGCGAAGTCGGGCACGATGCGGTCGACGGGCTTGACCATCAGGTGCACGTCGATGTCCGCCTTCACGCCGTGCTTGCGCAGCGCCTCGCACACCAGCGGCCCGATCGTGAGGTTCGGTACGTAGTGGTTGTCCATGACGTCGAAGTGCACGATGTCGGCGCCGGAGGCGAGGACATTTTCCACTTCCTCCCCGAGGCGGGCGAAGTCGGCGGAGAGGATCGACGGGGCAATCAGGTAATCGCGCATGGTTTCACCTTGAGGTAGCTGCCGCACCGCGGACGGTACCGGGCAGGATTCGTTCAAAGACGCGCACTTTACCCGAACACCCCGCCGTTTTCAGCCGCAAGCGTCCCCCGAGCCTTACGGTCCTTAGGGACTTCGGGCGCGGCCCGTGAATCTCTATACTGGAAGCAGCCGTCCGCCGAAAGATCGCATCATGCGCGCGCACCTGCTGTTTGCCGCACTGCTCACCGTAAGCCTCATCGCCCCGGGCTTCGCGGCCAGCACCTCGAACCTCGCGCGCGAGCGAAGCTACGCGGAGCAGATCACCGACCAGCTGGTCGTCGGCGAGGCCGTATGGCTGCAGGCGGCCGGCACCCGCTTTCTCGCCCTGTACACGGCACCGGAGGGCGCGCATAAGACCTCGAAGAACGCGGTGATCCTGGTGCACGGGCGCGGCGTGCACCCGAGCTGGGGGTTCATCGAAACCCTGCGCATCGAACTGCCCGAGGCCGGCTTTCACACGTTGTCGCTGCAAATGCCGATTCTCCGCGAGGGGACCAAGCTTTCGGACTACGGCCCAACGTTCCCCGAAGCGTTCGACCGCCTCGATGCCGCGGTCGCCTTCCTCAAACGCAAGGGCATGGCGAGAATCTTCCTTGTCGGCCACAGTCTCGGTGCCACGACCGTACTCGCCTACGCGGCAGAGCGCATGCGGGCCCCGATAAACGGCATCGTCGCGATCGGTGCCGACACCGAACCGTCGGGTGGGCCGCGTATGCTGCCGGCGCGGATGCTCGAAACGATCCGCCTGCCCGTGCTCGACGTTTTCGGCGAGAAGGCCCCCGATGTGGTCGTAGAACCCGCCCCTGCACGGGCGGCCGCTGCCCGCACGGCCGGCAACCGCCATTACAAGCAGGTCAAAATCGCGGGTGCTGACCACTTCTTCACGAACCACTACGACGAGCTCAAAGCGCAGCTGCTCGCCTGGTTGAAGCCGCTCGCCAGGTAGGGCCCTGGCCCTAGCGGCGGCGGGTGAGCAACCGGCGGCTCAGGTCGCGGATGCCGCGCCCCAGCACGCGCGCGCCGCGCTCAAAGAAGGTGTTGCGGTCGCGCGCCAGCCACCGTTTCTCCTCGGCGGTGAGCCACTGCGGCTGGTGGGTGCGCTTCAGGCGTGCCACCGCCACCCGGTCGGCTTCGCACAGGCGGGCGAACGCCCAGCGTTGCAGCGGATTCCACCACGGCCCGCGCCCCAGATGCGCGACAAAATCGACGAAACAGGGCTCGCCCGCGGCCGTGAGCAGAATGTTGCCTTCGCTACGCAGATCGCAGTGCGCCACCCCGCGCGCGTGAATCTCCTCGACCAGGCGATAGAAGCGCTCGAAGAACTCCGGCGGCAGCGAACCGCGCGCCATGCCCTTGACCGCCTCGCCCGGCAGATACTCGATGAGCAGCGCCTGGCCGCCGAAACGGCGCAGCAGGCGCGGCACGCCGCGCTGGCCGGCGAGGCGCGTGAGCGCGAGCGCCTCGCGCCACACGAGCAGCGGGCCGACCAGGCGCCGAAAGCGTGGGTCCGAGTACCTGTAGTCCTTGAGCACGGCGCGCGCGCCGTTCACCTCGATGAGCGCCACCTGCGGTCGCGACCCTTCGCCGCGCCGAAACACCTTGACGGCATGCGCGTGCAACTGCGGCAGCGACAACTGAAGCAGGGGGTTCATGGGCGCGGTTTGAGCGATGCGCGGACCGGTGGTTGGCGTGCCCGCGCTGTGCGAAAATTTCAAATTGCCGACTCGGACGCGCATCTTAATGCCAATCGCCATTACCCTGCACCTTCTCGCCGCCGTCATCTGGGTCGGCGGAATGTTCTTCGCCTACATGGCGCTGCGGCCGGTCGCCGCGACGCTCCTCGAGCCGCCGTTGCGCCTGCCGCTGTGGTCGCAGACCTTTGCGCGTTTTTTCCCGTGGGTATGGGCGGCGGTCGTGGCCCTGCCAGCGAGCGGCTACTGGATGATCCTCGGGCCCTTTCAGGGCTTCGCCAATGTCGGCGTGCACATCCACATCATGCAGGTGACCGGCTGGGCGATGGTGGCGATCTTCCTGCACGTCTACTTCGCGCCCTACCAGCGCCTGCGCCAGGCGGTCGCGGCGGCCGACTTCGCCGCGGCCGGCCGCGCGCTCGCGCAAATCCGCCGCCTCGTTGGCGTCAACCTGGTGCTCGGGATCATCACGGTCACGGTAGCCACGGGCGGGGCCTACCTCGGTGGCTACTGGCGCTGACCTTGAGCGCGCGCCGCGCTGGGCCTGGGCGATCGCCGCGCTGGTCGCACTGTTTGCGGCGAACGGCGCATCGGCCGCCGACCCGCTGTGGCGCGACAAGCTCGAGGCCCGCATCGTGCAGGTGCAGAAGGACGCCGCCGCGCGCGCCAAGGCCATGGCCCAGGGCCGCGAGCACGCCGTGCTGTGCGGCTACTGCCACGGGCTCGACGGCAATAGCGACAAGCCCGAGATTCCCAACCTCGCCGCACAGAACTCCGCGTACCTGCTCGAGCAGGCCGAGCGTTTCGCGGACGGACGTCGCGAGGATTACACGCGCGTGATGCCGCGCCTCGCGGCGAGTCTCTCGACCGAGGAGCGGCTCGCGCTTGTCGTGTGCTACGCCGCCCACACCGGCACGCGCCGACATCGCTAAGGCGCAGGCCGGCCTGCCGGTGTACCAGCGGCGCGGCCAGGCCTGCCACGGCCACGACGGCAACGGGGTCGCGGGCTTCGCCCGCCTCGCCGGCCAGCAACCGCACTACCTGATCCAGACCCTCAAGGCCTATCGTGACCGCAAGGGCGGCAGGCCCTCGGCCGAGATGGACCTCGTCACGCGCGGACTGACGGATGAGGAAATCGCCGCGCTCGCCGCCGACCTCGCCAACCTGCGCTGACGGCGCCGCCAGACCACGCCGTGTCTGCGGCAGCCCGGGCGAGCCGCAGCGGTGCGGCCGGCCGGACGCAGGGCCGTGATACAATGCCCGGGCAATAGCCCAGCGTTTTGCCGGGAAAATCCCGCCGCATCGCCCAAGCCTGCGTCGCGCCCGCCACGGTTGCTGAAGGAGCCGCCATGATCCCGGAGATCGGTCACTTCGCCTTGATTCTCGCACTGGCGCTCGCCCTCGTGCAGGCGGTCGTCCCCCTCGTCGGCGCCACGCGCGGGTTGCCGAACCTGATGGCGGTGGCACGCCCGGCGGCGATCGGACAATGCCTGTTTCTCCTCATCGCCTTTACCTGTCTCACCTACGCCTTCGTGACCAACGACTTCTCGGTCAGCTACGTCGCCAACAACTCGAACTCGCGTCTTCCGGTCGCGTACCGCTTCTCGGCGGTGTGGGGCGCGCATGAAGGTTCGCTGCTGCTGTGGGGGATGATCCTCGCGCTTTGGACCACGGCGGTTGCATTGTTCTCGCGCAGCCTGCCGCTTGCGACCGTGGCGCGCGTGTTGTCGGTGATGGGCATGATCAGCATCGGTTTTCTGCTCTTCATGCTGCTCACCTCCAATCCGTTTGAGCGTCTCGTCCCGGCGGCGCCCGACGGACGCGATCTCAATCCGCTGCTGCAGGACCCGGGGCTGATCTTTCACCCGCCGATGCTCTACATGGG
Source organism: uncultured Acidiferrobacteraceae bacterium (assembly GCA_964482055.1). Classification (GTDB taxonomy): domain Bacteria; phylum Pseudomonadota; class Gammaproteobacteria; order Acidiferrobacterales; family Sulfurifustaceae. The sequence continues at coordinate 356 of CAYZVX010000049.1, read as the reverse complement.
CTACGTCGGCTTCTCGGTGGCGTTCGCCTTCGCCACCGCGGCACTCATCGGCGGGCACCTCGACGCGGCCTGGGCGCGCTGGTCGCGCCCCTGGACGACGGTGGCCTGGGTGTTTCTCACGCTCGGCATCGCGCTCGGGAGCTGGTGGGCGTACTACGAGCTTGGCTGGGGCGGGTGGTGGTTCTGGGATCCGGTCGAGAACGCCTCGTTCATGCCGTGGCTGGTCGGCACGGCGCTCATGCACTCGCTCGCCGTCACCGAGAAGCGCGGCGCCTTCAAGAGCTGGACCGTGCTGCTCGCGCTGATCGCGTTCTCGCTCAGCTTGCTCGGCACCTTCCTGGTGCGCTCCGGCGTGC